>JAGBZM010000039.1 GCA_017628235.1 Lentisphaeria bacterium
TCCGGCGGTCGATCTTCTCTTTGAAAGCACTTTTACCCTCAAATTCCGCATTGACCGGGATCTGTTTCCAGCACGCTTCAGGCAGCGGAGCTTTGCCCCAGACGATCACCTGCAGCGGTTCGAGCGAGATTTTACCCGGATCAAGAACTTCATCTTTGCCGATGACTTTCATCACAGCCCCGGCGGGAACAGTTACACTGCCGGAACGTTTTTCGATGGAAGTATTGAGCAAAATACCGTAAATATTACCGTTGTATTCATAAAGCGCACACCGGATATCATCGTTGGAAACCGGGGCATCAGCCAGACGGCGGGCGTTGATAAAGAGTCCGGAAAGCTCCTGCAGTTCTTTGGAAACTTTGAATAATTCCTGCTGGAACTTCCAGTTTTTGATATGTTCCGGAGAATAGAGTATATACCCGTGACTGCCGCTGGTCATCGCATCGAATGCCATAAAGCGCGACTCCTCATACGTCGGATAACGCTGCAGAGTTTTCGGAAATCCGTAATCGCTCCATGAATTGCCCTGCAGGCACATCCAAATGGGCTTTTTGCCCCCGACCACTTCGGTAAATCTCCGGGTGTAATCACCCACCACACTGGGCAGTTTATTGGGCAGATTGGAGTGACCGTTGGGGTACGGGATGGGGTAAATATCCACGCCGAAAATGTCGGCACATTCAGCATAAAGTCTCAAATCCGGGATCTCATTGCGCGGAGCTTCATTGATCCAGACCGGATGGTGCGGATCGGTGGTTTTCACAAAGTTGTAATAATCGCGCATCCGCTGTACCGGGATGCCTTTCCAGAATGGTTCATCGCTGGTCATATAACCGAAAAATGCCGGATGCGCCATCACTTTTCGGGTTACTCTGGCGGCAAAATCCTTTTTGAATTCCTCAAACCGGTCCGGAGAATTGACATGTCCGTACTGCTCCAGATAGATGATACCTTTGATGCCGTACTTGTGGAAGCGGTCAAGTTCCCGGAGCATGTGAGCTTCATTATTGAAACCCATAATGCACATATTCACTCCGTTGCGCGAAGCCTCGTAGAGCAGACCGTCCTCGACCATTTCAAAGAAGTAAAATACCGGAAAAATGGGTTGACCATTGATATAAAAGTAGTGATTTTTACCGGCAATGATCTCCATTTCCGCTTTGGGAGCGACGGTTATTTGCTTTTTAACGATCTTCTGGATGCCATTTTTTCCGGTCAAAAGCGAAATCAACTCATATCCGCCCTCCGGCATTTTGCTCAGATCCATCGTGAATTGTCCGCCCTTATCCGGGGGAACCGGCCCTTTGACGGCGGCGACACAAACCTTTTGGTCATTGAGCAGTTCCGAATCATGCCAGGTGGCACCGCCGGAAACTTCAACTCTCAAAGTCCGGTCGTTCTCTCCGGCAAAAAAGGTCTGACGGTACGCCGGATGGATCACCCGGGTATTCCAGCTGTCCCTTTCATCTTTCACGATCTCTTCCAGACGGAGATTGGAAATTTTCACCGCCCCCTTGCGCGTTTTCAACTCAAAGAGCAGCTCGATTTTGCGATAGCGTACTTTCGGAGAGATGCTGAAATTCTGAAACGCATCCTGCGCTTTATTTCTCACATCCTGGATCAGAAACGCTCCCTCGACCCGGGGATTGGCGGAGATCTGCAAGTTATGGAACAACGCCGTTGAACCGGATTGACCGATCCCTTCTGCGGTATAGTGCAAACGGTAGCTTTTTCCCGGTTTGACCGGGATACCGGTCAATCTGGCTGCGCCTTTACCGGCGTGGATGGTGATGCTCTCACCATCCACCGGATGTCTACCGCCGCCGTCCCAGGTGAATTTCACTTCCCCGGAAGCGGAAAAAGTCCGCAATAATAACAGAGAAAGGATTGATAACGGAAAAAATAATCGCATACTTACATTTCCTTATACACAGTGGCACTGGTGGTCGGCATATCATAATATGCAAATTTCGCAGAAATCCCGGATTCTTCCCGGACTTTCCCGAACCATCCCGGCTGCAATGATTCAACGTGACCGTCAGCAAATGATGCACTCATTGTACCATTGTGACCGAAAAAAGGTTTTGCATCTTCTCCGGTTCCCAGACCGTAATTGGAATGCTGACGCTTATTGGTTGCACTCCATGCTTCCGAAAAGATAAGCATATTTGAAGCATTTTTCAATTTTCGCATATCAACAACAAACCATGCATTGGGCCAACCAACCGGATTTTGGACAGCATCTTTTTCAGATACCTGATTGGGAGAATAAAGGGCGGTAGAATTTCCCGGTATTGCGATATAAGGTACGGCATAAAAAGCTCTGTATGTAGTTGCATTATCACCTTTTTTGGGAATCCATCCGGTATACTTGGGACAAGTGATCACGTTATAATCCGGCAACAGGCTCATACCGTTATGGTTATCAGCACCGACCTGATTGCCGTTTACAATTGAGAACAGGGTAAAATTCAATGCATTCTCTCCGTTTTTAAGCATGAGAACATCGTTATGACTTTCAGCATACATAAAGCCTGCATACCCGCACTGTTTGAGGTTGTTGATACAGCTTGCTGTACGTCCGCGCTCGCGGGCCGAATTGAGGGCCGGAAGCAAAATCGCCGCCAGAATCGCAATGATTGCGATGACAACAAGCAATTCGATAAGAGTGAAGGCTTGAGCCTTCACTCCGGTGCACCGGAGTGATTGAAACTTTTTCATAATGATGGATCCTTTCTGTTTTTATTTTTTTGATTAGAAACCGACGGTTTCCCGTTTGCCGTCAAATACATACCACTTGCCGGAAATGCCGGATGCCTCCCGCTGTTCCGTAACGAATGCCGTTGTTTTGCCCTCGACATGGCCATCGGCAAAAGCCATATTGTTATTCCCGGCATGCCGGAAATCAAGTTTGGTATTCTCGTTTTTCCCCAGACCGTAAGTGCTGTGGGCCTTTTTGCCTTTGGCGTTCCACGCTTCAGCATAGATCACCGCACTGTCCGGATACTGCAGCTTTTTGAAGTTCACCGCCACATCAGCCTGCGGCCATTTGCGGATCGGATAGAACCCCTCCGGCTTCTCGTACGGAGTAAGAGAGTAATTGTCGTTGAAAAGCGCGTAGGGAACCGCATAAAATTCTGCGAAATGCCATGTGACTCGTTTGGGCAGTACGGTGGTCTCCGGACAGATGATATCTTTGACACTCAAACGGCGGGCCGTCTTGATACGGGTATCACCGACCCCGGTCCCGTGAGCCATCGACATCAAAAGTTTCCCGGTACTGCTGTCCCCGTATTTGAGCATGGCAATACCGTCATACTCATTGGCATAAGCGGCCGTCGCCCGGATGCAGGAACGCAGATTATTCAGACAGGAAATCTCCTTCCCGGCAGTCTGAGCCTGGGAAAGTACCGGAAACAGCAACGCTCCGCCAAGAATGAAAAGAGTTGCGATCAGGCACAATTCCACACAGCTGAAGTGGTGTTTTCTGATTCTTTTTTTCATGAAACTCCTTTTGATTAATGATGATCCGTCATTTACCCGTCGCTTCCCCGGCAGACGGCCTTGCGGATCATTTATCGTGCTGTTATAAATATACGCCGGAAAGTGCCGAAAAAAAATATCGCTGATTATCATTTGTTATCCCAGAGTGTCCGGAGGTTGAAAAATACCGTTTCCCGTATTAAAGTATATCCCGGAACATCAACTGGAGATATTTTAAGATGCATGATATCAGCAAACACTGGGAAAATGCCATTATCATACAGGCTCTTTACCGGGAATTCCGGTATGGGGAAAATTACCATTACCCCCTCGTGCAGAGCTGTTATATCGCCGGATGTCTGACCGGCAGAGGCAGAATAAAGGTGAATAACCAGCTTTTCGATATCGCGCCGGGTAAAGTGGTTTTCGCCCCCTGGAACCATACGATCACCTATATACCGGACCCGGATGCCCCATATGTACTGGCCTGCATCCATCTGATCCCGGATGCCAGAGAACACGGCGATATCCGTTACAATGCGTTTCACACTCTGCGCCCGGAACATCCGCTGTATCTGCTCCGGCAGAATGAAGTGGTCGATAAATTCAATCGCGCCGCCTGCCGTTCCTTTGCGGAAAACAGCCACTTTTTCAATCTTATGCGTTACGCGATAGATTATTTTCTCGAACAGGCCACCGAAGATCAACTGCGGCTGATGGCCAGACTTTTCTTTTATGAAATATATACCATGCTGCATACACCGGAGGAAAAAATGCCGCAGATCCCGGTCACTTTGCGCCGGATGCTCAACCATATCGATGATTATATGGAACTGCCGATAGATATGCAGCAGTTGTCGTTTCACAGTAATCTCTCCCCGGCCAGCATCTACCGGATGTTTCGCAAGTACCTGAATGTAACACCACAGAGATACATTATCCGTCAAAGACTTTTGCATGCGGCCCGGGTAATGCGCCAAAGTACGATATCCATAACCTCACTGGCGCGCAACCTGCAATTTTCCACGCCCGGCAACTTCAGCAGAGCTTTCAAAGAAGAATTCGGCATTTCCCCCCGGCAGTTCCGGGAGAATCCGGCTGCGATCCCGGAAAGTCCCAAACTTCTCCGCCCGCCGCGCCATATCGACGACAAACTCAATCCGCACTTCACCCCGAAATTCATCCCGGAATCAGAATTGTAACCGGAATCATTTTTTGAAATAATTTTCGTACAGATAATCCATCGGAACGTGCATCTTTTTGACCCGTTCATAATTATCCAGTACCGCCGGCAGCCGCCTTTCATACTCCTCTTTGGTACACATTTTCAGTACCTTTTCCATATCCGACGAGGTCGTTATCTGAATGATCCCGTCCGGATTGAAGTAATCCCCGATCCCGGTCGCACCAAGATAAACCGGAATCGTCTGGTTGGCCAGAGCAGAAACGATCCTCTCGGTCCAGAAATACGGTTCCACCCAATTTTCGATGGCTATGGTAAAACGGTAATTACGCAAAATATTATCCAGCGTGATATATTTCCCGCCGTCAAAAGTACCGTAAGTATCCGCCCACCGGTTATTTTTACATTTGAATGCCAGATCCAGACGGAACTTGTGCATATCGCACATCACCTTATTTGATGATATCATGGAAATATTACGCTCCTTGTACATGTGAATATCCGCCGGAGCAAATGTGGCATTGTAGAGAAAAGAAGCAAACGGTACAAATCTGGCATTGTCCACCGTCTGCAGAATTTTATCCGAATAGGTGAAAATATATTCAAAATCCTTCTCCAAACCTTTGTATTTGTCAAAAAGTTTATAGGATTTGGGAACAATCGCCGGAGATTCACAGAGAAAGCCGTAACGTTTATCCGGATTTCCCTGAGTTTCAAGCATGGATTCATGACTGTAAAAATGAGTTTTCAACCCCAGATTGTACCGGTCGAAGATAAAATAACGGGACATCCGGTACGGAGTAGTACGGAAGTGCTTATCCCGCAGAAAAAATTCTTCGAGTCTTTCTCCGAATTCATTGTATAAATTGGATGAACCTTCTTCGATTTTGGCCCGGGTGTTATAATTCGGGAAATAGACATAACCGTAGGCATGGTTTCTCTTTCTTCTGAAACGACGGTAAAAAAATTCAAATATCCGGTGAAACATCTGCTTTTTCTCCTGCTGAGGGGAAATTATAATCCCAGTTTATATTTTCTTTTAATAACTTTGCCGGAGTTCCCCCGTATATGGCATTGGGAACAGAACAGCTTTTGGTGACTATACTGTTTGAAGCGATAACTGTGTTGTCAGCAATTTTCACCCCTTTGAATATGGTTATGCCGGTGGTCATCCAGACATGATCGCCGATCTCAATATCTTTACTGCGGTTAAGAACCTCCCCGGTCGTAATATCGTAGATGGGATGACCGTCTGAAGCAACTATTTTGGACCCGGGACCGAAAAGACAGTTGTCTCCGAGCCTGATATGCAGATCCGGTTCCCGGTTGGCCCGGATGCAGGTGTGATCTCCCGGCAGCAGATCGTGACCGATATCAATGGAATTATTCAACGGCGAAGCATCCAGCTCCATATACTTGAGTTTGGTTCCGGAAGATTGAAATTCTATCCGGCAATTATCACCCAGCCGGGCAGCACAATGACGGAAACGGACACAGGGTTCATGGAGAATAACCGTCGAATTTTTCCCCTTGAATCTTATTTTCAGGCCGAATACCCAGAAAACCCGGCGTTTCTTACCATCCCGGCTGATTTTATAAATACGGTTGCCTCTCATGATTTCACCGGCTTGACTGATAATTTGATCCTTATTCCGAAAATTTGCAAAATCTTAACCTTGTTCAGTCCGCGCCACTCATTGCGAACGGAAAACAGCCATTCTCCCCAAGAACACTTTTTACGGTCACACCGGGCAACAACAGCAGCAATTTCCCGCCGCAATACCGGATCATCTGTCAGCTGATCCAAAATAAATTTTTTTATCTCCCGGTCATTCTGCGCTCCGGCAGAACCATGTAAATGAACCAGAGAGGTTGATACCCGCCTGTATTTCAGCAATATTTCCGGCAAATTGGCAAATTTTAATCCTTTTACCATCGCCCGCACCCACAAATCATAATCTTCGGATGTTTTCAACCCGGGATCATATTGTAATGCATTATCACGGAAATTTTTTATCCGGAGCATAGCACAATTGTTAATAAACTTGCAGCCGCCCAGAGAATCCAATATTTTTGGGAAAAGCTGAGGCGTTGAAACCAAACCATGCGGAAACGGCTGCACTTTACCGCTGATACCGGAAAAATCCGGATTTTCATCCAGAAACAACACTTGCTTTTCCAATCTGTCCGGTACAGAAATATCATCGGCATCCTGCCATGCGATATACTCTCCGGCAGCAGCAGTCATCAACCGGTTGCGCGTGGCTGAAACCCCCAGATTTTTCTCATTCTGTAAAAATTTTATTCTGGCATCGGCAAAACTCCCGGCCACATCCCGGGGAGAAGAAGCCGAACCATCATCGCAAATCAGCAATTCAAAATCGGTAAAAGTCTGTTCCAGAATGCTTTGAATTGATTCCCGCAAATATTTCTCATCGGTATTGTATACCGGCATCAATACAGAAACTTTCATCTGCTTTCCTGCTCCAATCTGGATAAAATTTCCGGATAACGCTCAAAAATCCTGCGGAAAGCCTCATGCGGTGACATACCGGCACTGCCATTATTGATCTTGCACAAACCGCTGTTGCCGGTCTCTTCGCGCTGCCATATATTCACATCATGATTTCTGACTGTCACGATTTTTTTACCGTTGATGACCGCCATCGCCCAGAAGTATATATCATCATAAGTCGGGATAAGGGTCTTTATCTGACCGGTATCAAAAACATCTTCATGCAGAGAATGCGGCGGATAAAGAGTTCCGGCTCCCCCCATCAGCTGATTGCCGTAATATGGAATACAGCGGCCGTTGGCGTAATGTGCATAAATATCGACCAGTCCATTATTATAATATTTCAGAAAACATGCTCTCCGGGTGTGGATGCAATCCGGATCTCTCAAGAAAGATCTGTAAAGACTTTCCAGCCAATCACTCTGATAATAGATGTCATCATCAGCAGTAACAATGATATCTTCCGGGAAATCCCGCAGAGCCGGAACCAGTTTTTTATAACTTCTCAAATCATCACACCAGCGGATCTCCAATCCATATCCCTGAAGTTCAAGCAAACTCTCCGGCAGATCAGCAGTTCCTCCCGGAAATTGGGAACCGGCAAGGTATAAAACAAGTCTGTCAGGTTTCAGTGTCTGCTGTAAAAGAGTGTTTACCGTCCGGTCTACCGAACCGATTCTGCCGGGAAAACTGGTCAGAGATACGATCAATTGCGGAGAACGTTTTTCCGCAGCGAGCCCACTGTTTTTTGCCGGATGATACTCAAACTGCGCTCCATTTTTCGCGGCGATCCGGATTTTCCCCAAAAGCTCGATATTGATATGAGCATCCACTTTTCTGATCAGAAAGAATCGCCGTTTGTTTCTGAATTGCACTCCATCGGCAATTTTGCGGCGGAATACCGGCAGAAGTCCGAAAAGATAAAAAGTTTCCCGGTTTTCAAATTCTTTGACCTTCAGCAACGGAATTTTTCCAAAATAAACCGTCTTTTTATTGAGTGTCCGGTCCCGCCGGGTCAATGGCAGACCGTTCCCTTCAAAGAATCTGATGATAAAACGTTTGGAATTTGCCCGGTCAAAAATTTTTTTCGCAGACTGTCTCTGCTTGACAGTCGATGACGGATTGGCCCGGTAATAGTAAACTGCTCCGGCGGCAGTGGCCAGAATGCCGGATTTCTTCAAAAGTCCCGGCAGCCACAAAACATCTTCAAAATAAACATTTTCAGTGAATTTCTCATCGATGATCAGCTCCCGTCGGTAAAGCTTGCTTACCACATAACAGCATTTCGGGACATTGCAGAGTGCGATCTTTTCCGGCAGAGTTTCCACCCGTTTTTCTCCGGTATAATGCACCCGGAATTTTTCATGGTGTTCCCGCTTGCGGATAATACTGCCGACCGTGATATCGGCCTGATTCCTTTCGGCGGCCTCATAGAGTTTCTCCAGAAATTCAGAATTTACAAAATCATCTGAATCAACAAAACTTATATATTTGCCCGAAGCTTCTTTCAAGCCGCTGTTGCGGGCATTGGATAATCCGCCGTTTTTCTGATGGATGACTTTTATCCGGGGATCTTTTCCGGCATATTCATCCAGAATCTGTCCGCAATTGTCGGGAGAACCGTCATCCACACAGATGATCTCGATATCTTTCAGACTCTGATTAACCAGAGAATCCAGACACTCACGCAAATATTTTTCCACCTTATAGACTGGAACGATCACCGAAACAAAAGGCATAAATTTTCCCTGATTTGCCATACATTTACAATAAACACGGCTTAATATATACCCGTGCCGGATAATAATCAAGTATTTTTCAACACCCGGTCAAATTTTTTACCGAAATACCGCCGTCCAGCGGAATGACCGCACCGGTCATGGAATCGCATGCCAGCAGAAAACAGACCAGTTCCGCCAGTTCTTCCGGCGGGACCGCCCGGTGCAGAGGCACTTCCTGCAGCACCTTCTCCATCCGGGACTCCGGAGCCCAGGGCGGCGGCAGCATCGGCCCGGGGGCAACAGCGTTGATCCGGAAGCCGCGAACCGCCCAGCGCGGAGCAAGCTGACGGGTCAGAACATTCAACTCTTCCTTGCTCCGGTGATACGCTCCGGAACCCGGCAGCAGGGTAAAAGCATCGGTAATATTCACCGCTGCTCCGCCGGAAATATCCTGATTGAAAAAGTATTCCAGCAGTTTTTCCGGAGCGCGGAAATTTATTCTGTCATAAAGTTCGGCGGCATTCAGATCCTCCGGCGAACCCGGACGGTGAAAAATCGCGGCATTATTGACCAGAAGTTCAAACTTCCCGATACGCTGCAGCATATCACTTATTGCCCGTTCATCAGCCAGATCGGCACTTACCACCATGTGTCCGGTTCCCGGCAGAGCCGCACACAACTCCTGTGCCGTATCCGCCGATTCCCGGCAGTGGATAATCACCCGGCACCCGGCTGCGGCCAGTTTCCGGACGATCACCGCCCCGGCTCTTTTACCGCCGCCGGTAACTAAAACTCTTTTTCCTTGCAAAATCATCCTTGAAATTTCTCCTTTTGCATATTATATTCCATCATTGCACATATTTCAAGGAGGTATCACCATGAAAAAACGTAATTTTACTTTGATCGAAATCCTCGGCGTGACCGCGCTCATCGTCATCCTGCTGCTTATCGGCATCGGAGCATACACCTATGCGATGGATTCTGCCAGAGAGAAATCCACCCGCGCCACCATCACCCGACTGGAAAATGCTTTCAAAATGATCCAGGACAAGGGTCTGATGCAGGTGACTACCGGTTCTGCGTATGTAAAGATCAAATTTGACAGCGGCAACAAAAAAGTTTCTCTCGGCAGTAAAGACATCTCCGGGGAAGCCTATAAACTCTTTGTCAAAGCAATGGATGCCGACAGTATCGACAGTATTCTGGACAGTGATAATTTCATCTGCGACGGCTGGGAACAACCGCTTTATCTGCGTTTCCCCGGCAAATTCAATCGCGGCGGCTTCGACATCATCAGTGCCGGCAGTGACGGAACATTCGGCACCGACAATGCAGCGGAACCGGCAACTGAAATCGGCAAATACAAAGACAGTGCCGGTGAACTTATTTGCGATGATATCGCCAATTTCCTCTGATTTCTGAATACAAAGAAAGCAATCGTATTTATGAAAGAAAAACTTTTGATCGGGATCGACTTCGGTTCAGACAGTGTCCGGGCGGTTCTTGTAAATGAAAACGGAGAAAATCTGGCAACTGCCGTAAGTTTCTACCCCAGGTGGAAAGAGAAAATGTACTGCAATGCCGCCGGAAATTTATTCCGTCAGCACCCGCTGGACTATCTGGAATCCATGACCGCAGTCCTGCTGCAGGTGTTGGAAAATCAGGATCGCAGCGCAGTTGCCGGTATCGGCGTGGACAGTACCGGTTCCACTCCGTGTGCTGTCAATGCTGACGGCGTGCCGCTGGCTCTGCTTCCGGAATTTTCCGGAAATCCCAACGCCATGTTTATTCTCTGGAAAGATCACACCGCCGTCGCCGAAGCAGAAAAAATCACCCTGACCGCAAAAAATTCTCCGGTGGATTATACCATGTACTGCGGCGGATCATACTCTTCGGAATGGTTCTGGGCCAAATATTTGCACATTCTCAAAGAGGATGTATCCATCCGCCGGGCCTGCCGGGGATTTGTGGAAAATTGCGACTGGATAACCTCTCTGCTGGCGGGAGTGCCGGTCAAAGCCGGCCGCTGTGCCGCCGGTCACAAAGCGTTATGGCACGCCTCTTGGGGCGGTCTGCCGCCGGAAGAATTTTTCACCGCCGTTGACCCGCTGCTTGCCGGACGGCGCGGCGAGTTGTATACCGATACATTCACCGCTGATATTCCGGTGGGTAAACTCTCTGCTCAATGGGCGGAAAAACTTGGCTTATCCACCGATGTGGTGATCGCCGGAGGGGTGCTGGATGCTCACGCCGGAGCAGTCGGCACAGGCATCAAACCCGGAGAATTGGTAAAAGTTTTCGGCACATCCACCTGTGATATGCTGGTCACGCCGTCGCTTGACCGGTGTATTCCCGGCATTTGCGGACAGGTTGACGGTTCCATCGTTCCCGGGATGATCGGTCTGGAAGCCGGTCAGTCGGCATTCGGTGATATTTATGCCTGGTTCAAAAATGTCATAAGCTACGGCGGAGAAGTTTCTATGGAAAAACTCTCTGCCGAAGCGGCATTGCTGCCGGATAATGAGATCATCTCTCTGGATTGGATGAATGGCAGACGCACTCCGGATGCCAACAATTCCCTCACCGGGGCGATCTTCGGCTTGAATCTGGGAGCTTCCGCGCCGATGATCTTCAAATCTCTGGTGGAATCCACCGTTTTCGGAGCCAAACGCATCGTTGACCGTTTTGTTGCCGAAGGTATCGGGATCGAAAAGATCATTGCCGTCGGCGGCATTGCCGGTAAATCACCGTATATCATGCAGTTGTGTGCAGATGTACTGGATATGCCCATAAAAGTTTCGGCCGCCGCGCAAAGTTGTGCATTGGGTTCGGCGATGCTGGCGGCAGCGGCCGCCGGAGTACATGAGAATATCGCCGTTGCCATGCAGAAAATGCATGCCGGATATGCAGTGGAATATCTGCCGGACAAAAGCAAAAAGGAGATGTTCCGCAAAAAATATGAGCGTTATCTGCAGTTGGGAAAACTCTGGGAAACAGAGATAATGAAACATTACCGACAATAATAAATTATACATGAAAAGTAAAAAACTGATTTTCGCTTCGGATTTTGCTCCGATCCGTCGCTTCGCCCCGTTGATGAAAGAACAGCCGCAGGCAGTTTACGGCGATCTGCTGCCCAGACTGCAGGCGGCTGATTATGCGATAGTCAATCTGGAATCTCCTCTGCACAATGACGGCAGTTTCATCGCCAAAAGCGGAGCCGCATTCTCCGGGGAAAAAGCCCATATCCATTCGCTGTGCGCCGGAAATTTCCGGGCCGTGATCCTGGCCAATAACCACACCTTTGACAGCGGGATCTCCGGTTTTGAAGCTACCTGTCAGCTGCTGGATGAGTACCATATCGCTTATGCCGGAGCCGGAAAAAATATTCAGGAGGCCCGCCGGGAACTGGCTTTCAATACCGGAGATGTCAGAATCGCCGTTTTCACCGTTTCCGAAGGCGAAGATATGCTCGGTGCCACCGTCGATACTCCCGGCGTGCGCCCCTGGGAAGTCAAGCAACTGGCAGATGATATCCGGGCGGCCAGAAAGAAGTATGATATCATCCTCGTATCCGCCCACTGCGGTCTGGAATATCAGCCTTTCCCCTCGTTTTATGTCTATGAAGCATTTGAAAAATGGGCCGCCGCCGGAGCCGATATGATCATCGGACATCACCCCCATGTACCGCAGGGAATGACCTTTTTCGGCAGAACCCCGGCTTACTTCAGTCTGGGAAATTTCGTCTTTTATCAGCCGGTGGATCTGCTTTACCGCAAAACCGGATACTTTCTGGAACTGGAGGTGGACAAAAGCGGTATAATTTCCAGCAAAGCAGTGCCTTACCGCATCGGTGACAATGGGTTGAAATTGCTGACCGGAGATGATGAAAAATGGTTTGAAAAACTTTTTTCCCGGATTTCAGAACCTCTGCGGACCCGGCAAGGCGCACTGCAGGCGTGGCACGCGGTACTGGCATACAATGGTCCGGCCGGATTTCAGGAGGAGTTATCCCGGATCAGCCGCACTTTACAGGATGATCCGGTAAAAGGTGCCGCCATGCTCCGCAACCGGCTGACCTGTATTCAGCACAGTTCCCAGTGGCTCGACGGCATGACCCGGATCATCGATGGCACCATCAGCGATTCTCCGGCGGAATTGATCGCTGAAGTTAAAACATTTATGACGGAGAAAACCGCTGAATGAAAAGAATCATCATTTGCGATTCCGGTTTGGGAGGATTGAATATCGCCGCCGGATTCTGCCGCCGTGACAATGCCGGTGAACCGTGTGAATTATTATACTTCAACGCCTATCCGGAAGCCGGAACCGGCTTCAACAAACTGCCTTCGCCCCGGGCGCAGGAGGAACTGCTGCAGGAGGTACTGGAGAGTATGAAAAAGTATTCTCCGGATATGTGTCTGATTGCCTGCAACACTTTAAGTATTGTTTATGAAAGACTTGCCAAACGATACATCCCGGCATTTCCGGTTCACGGCATCATTGATTGTGCCGTAAACGGCATGCATCGCGCCCTGTTGGAAAATAAAGACAGTGCTTTACTGGTGCTGGGAACCGGAACAACGGTCTCTTCCGGAGTTTACACACAGCGTCTGACTGAACGGAATATTGCTCCGGAAAGATTGGCAGCTCTGGCCTGTCCCGGTCTGGCAACGGCTCTGGAATCCGATCCGCAAGCCCCGGAAATCGCCGGAACCATCGGCCGTTACGCAGCGGAAGCGGCCGGATTGCTGCCGATGGATCTGCCGGTTCTGCATCTGGCCTTATGCTGTACCCATTTTGAATTTGCCGGAGAATTATGGCAGCAGCAATTTCAAAAATATTTCTCCGGACGCATAAATATCGTCAATCCCAATACTCTGCTGACTGCAGATGCTTCGGCGGTAAGCTGCCGTTATCTGGCCCGTATCGGATTTTTTCCCGGCGCACTGCGGGCGATGACCGGCTTTTTTGCCGGTCGCGCACCAATGCTGGCAAAGGCTCTGGAATGCGCGCAAATCGATGAAAAGTTGTTTACTTTCAACAACAGCATATATAAGGAAACAAAATAATGGATAAACCATGCGTGGTCCTTTTGACCGGTTCCGGAGGCGATGCCCAGGGTTGGGGCAATATGGAAGTTACTCAGGCTGTGAAAAATGCAATTATTGCCAACGGATTTGACTGCCGGATCATTACCGCAGAAAACCGGGAGGAAATGCTCTGCGGATTGAATGCCGGGAAGTGCACCATCGTCTGGAGCGCACTTTATTTTTTCACTTCCAGAGAAGATATTATCGGCATTCCTCCGGATGCAGTATGGGTGGCCGATGTGCTGGATGAACTGCACATCCCCTATATCGGCCCATCCGCCCGGACCATGAAAAATCTTATCGGCAAATTTGATACCCATGAGATCCTGACCGCACACAATGTCCGGGTGCCGAAACATATTCTCTGTCCGCCGCAACCTTGCAGTGCTGTGGACTTTTTCCCGGCTTTCGTCAAACCCAACGGCGAATCCCGTTCCGTCGGTATCAATGAAAACAGCGTGGCCGAAAATCCCTCTGCTCTGGCAGCTCAAGTGCAATTTATTCAGAATGAATTGCAGCAGTCGGCTCTGATCGAAGAGTATCTCCCCGGCAGAGAGTACACCGTTCTGGTCATCGGCAACGGCATAAACCGGGAAATCCTGCCCGGACAGGTCACGGTCGATCCCCGGTATTACGGCAAATATCCGGTTTTACGCAGTGATCTGCGCGGAGTGGGTCTGACCCGCGTATCGATCCCGGAGGAACATCAGGAGGAAGCAGCAGCCCTCGCCGCTGCCGCCTGCGATGCTTTGAAATGTGAAGATCACGTCCGGATCGACATGCGCGAAGGAGCTGACGGCCGGTTGCGGATCATGGAGGTCAACGGCATTCCCGGATTGAAACCGGTCAAAAGCTGGAGTCCGCAAATCTACTCTCTGTACCATAAATCCGACGATCCGTACACTGCTTTGATCGGCAAAATCGTTTCAGCCTCGCTGGAGAGAATTCATGAAAAGTAACCGCCGCAAACCGGTTATTCTGCTTAATACCGCTGTCAGCACTTATATGAACCGGGAATGTGAACTGCTGATCAGCAATTATGCCGAAAAAGTCAGCGATTCCGGAGCATTGCCGCTGCTGCTGCCTTCACTGGAAAAGACAGAAAACATCTGTGCCGCACTGGATATCGCCGACGGAGTGGTTCTGATCGGCGGCAAAGATTATCCTCCGCAGTACTACAATGAAATACCCCGCCCGGAAACCGGTCTCGACCGGCTGCGGCCCCACTTTGACATTGCATTTGCCGGAGAGGTCATGCGCCGTCAAATGCCGGTTCTCGGAATTTGTGCCGGATGTCAGCTGCTCAATATCGTTGCCGGCGGGAAATTGATCCAGCATCTGCCCAATGCCGGAGAACACACCGGCGGCACCATGCATCAGGCCGCCATCGTAAAAGAAGGGTTTTTCTCCCGGGCTCTCGGTAAAAAAGCCGGGGATATCATCACCGTCAACAGCTTCCACCATCAGGCTCTGGATAAAGATCACCTCGGCAGCAATTTAACCGTCACCGCACAGGCTTTTGACGGTTCTGTGGAAGCGGTGGAATATACCGGCAGCCGGATGATCCTGGGAGTGCAGTTCCACCCGGAACGGATGGAGGATACCGGGAAAAAGATTTTCGATCTGCTCTGTCATGAGGCAGTACAATTTCAGAATTCATGTAATTGACCAATAATACAAGGAGACAGGATTATGGATTTTTTGGACGTAATGCGCGCAAGAAGAAGCTGCCGGGCGTATGATCCGGACAAAGGTGTCAGCCGAGAAGAGTTGCTCAAAATCATCGAAGCCGGACGCCTCTCACCCAGCGGCTGCAACTCCCAGCCCTGGAAATTCATCGTGATCGATTCACCTGAAGCTAAAGAAAAATTGTGCGATGCCGTCGTTATCGGAGACGGGATCACCGGCGCCCCCTGGCGGCATCAGGTCCCGGCATTCATCATTCTGGTCGAACAGCACGCCAAAGTCATGCAGTGTGTGATCGATCACTATCACGACAGTCAGCGATTCGCCCCCGGTGACGTCGGCGCGGCATGCATGAATATGTGTCACGAAGCATTTTCACTCGGATTGGATACCTGTATCATCGGCATGTGCGATCAGCAGAAAATGGAAAAATATTTCGGCATCCCGCAAGGTTGTCAGGTACGCATGGTACTGGCGGTCGGCCACGCCGCTGCCGGCAGTACACCGCAGAATAAGGTCCGGAAAACTCTGGATGAAGTTTGTTCATTCAACTGCTGGTAACTGCCGGAGGATCAGCACCTATGGAAAACAGACTGCAGAATAAAGTTCTCCTTTTGACCGGCGCAGGCGGCGGCATCGGCCGCGCTATCGCTGAAACTCTCGCCCGGCAGCAGATGAAAATAATCCTTTTCGGCGGCAATAATCTGGAAAATCTTGAGAAAACCCGCGCTGCTGCCGCCGGTTATACCGGGGTGGAAGTACTGCCAGGAGACTTGACCGATCCGGATTTTTTAACTGCCGGAATCGAAAAAGCCGCCGCCGTTTTCGGAGGAATAGATGTTCTGATAAATAATGCCGGAGTCGCGCAGAGTACCCCTTTTGAAAATGTTACTGCCGCAGAATTCGACCGGATCATGAATATAAATTTCAAAGTCCCTTTTTTCCTGACGCAGCAGGCGATCGGTCACTTGAAGCATTCTGATTACGCAACCATCATCAATATCGCTTCAGTCGTGGGACATGCCGGTTATCCTCTGCAGAGCGTTTATACGGCTTCCAAACATGCGCTGATGGGATTTACCAAAAGCATTGCCCGCGAATATTTCCGGGATAAGATCCGGGTCCACGCCATCTGTCCCGGCGGAGTTTATACCGATATGGTCAAAATTTCCCGCCCGGACCTCTCTCCCGAAGGAATGATCCAACCGGAAGATATCGCCTCGATCGTCCTCTTCCTCCTCCAGCATCGGGGCAATGCTGTGATCGATGAGATCCTCGTTCACCGGGTAAATAAAGAGCCGTTTTCAGTTTGAAAACGGCTCTGTGAATTATCGGTTTATCACCGGGCGGCAACAGTGCCGCCCGTACTTTTTCAGAAGTAACGTTTGAGCAGACCCTCAAAGCCTTTGCCGTGACGCGCTTCATCTTTGGCCAGCTCATGGACCGTGTCGTGGATCGCATCATAGCCCAGTTCTTTGGCGCGTTTGGCCAGGTCAAACTTGCCGGAACATGCTCCGCACTCAGCCTGTGCGCGCATTTCCAGATTCTTTTTGGTGCTGGAGGTCAACACTTCGCCGAGCAATTCGGCAAATTTGGCGGCGTGTTCAGCTTCTTCAAACGCGTAACGCTTGTAGGCTTCCGCGATCTCCGGATAACCTTCACGCTCGGCCTGACGGCTCATGGCCAGATACATGCCCACTTCGCAGCACTCGCCCTCGAAGTTCATTTTCAGACCGGCAACCACTTCCGGATCGATACCCTCGGTGGAGGCTACCACATGTTCACAGGCATAGCTCTGCTCACCGGCAACCGCTTTGAATTTTGCCGCCGGAGCTTTGCACTGGGGGCAATTGGCCGGAGCTTCGTCACCTTCATGGACATAACCGCAAACACTGCATACGAATTTCATGATCTTTATCCTTTCTCTTACTGACTTCTTTTTATTTATTTCCCACACCGGGAACTCTGTTTCCCCGCTGTAATCATAAAATAACCCCGGAAAATGAAATTTGCAAATGCAAATCCAAAAAAATTTAACATTTTTTTAACTTTTACATTTTTTTACAACTGAATCACGGTATTTTTCCGGGGTAACGCCATATTTTTTGCGGAAAGATCTGGTCAGAGAGAAGGGGTGTTCATAGCCGCAGAGGGTAGCGATATTTTTGACCGGGTAAGCGGTCTGTTCCAGAAGTTCCCTAGCTTGTTCGAGCCGGATATCGACGAGCATTTTATACGGGGAAACGTGATAATACTTCCGGCAGAGCAGGAAAAAGTGCGGTACCGACACCCGGCAGAATGCAGCCATACTTTCCACGCTCCATGCCTTTTGCGGATAAAGCTGCAGCCGTGAATAAAGCATCTGAAGCGGATTATTTTCAGTTTCCGGTACGCGGATAATATTCTCCAGCAAGGCAAAGAGCAGTTTGCCGACGGCATTTTTCTCCCTGTTATCCGGGGAAAAGGAGAGTCTTTCAGCTTTCAGCATAAGCTGACGGATCAACTCTCCGTCAGCTGCCGGAGTACAGGATAATTCCGGATTTCCCCAAACCGGATCGGGGGTCAGCAGAAAAAAGATGCTGCGGCAGGCGGTCAAAGAAGATATTTCCTGATATCTGCCGCCCGGATGGATCAGGACACTGCCGGCAGCAAGCGTACCCTCTGTATTATCACACTGCCAGTGAAATTCCCCCTCATAACAAAACACCACCATGTGCCGCGAAGAACACGGATAGACGATACGGTATCCGGCCGGATAACTGCAGATCGCGGTCATAAAAATGTTTTTACCGAAATATTCTCCACCGCCGAAACTGCTCAAATCGACAAATCTTTCCGAACTTCCCGGAGGAATAATAATAGTTTTGGTTGCTTTATTCATAATTTTTCACCATCGTCCGGCATTGTAAAAACTGCAGAAAGATACTACATTAATATAGCATTGAATCACCGCTATTTAAAGGGAAAAATGATCATGAAGGCAAAAATTTCAGTCAATCGTTCTTTTGTCATCGGCGAAGCTGATAAAAATATTTTTGGCGGATTCGTTGAACATCTCGGCCGCTGTGTCTACAATGGCCTCTATGAACCGGATCACCCTGAAGCCGATCAGGACGGATTCCGGAAAGATGTAATAGAACTTGTCCGGGAACTGGATATGCCGGTCACCCGTTATCCGGGCGGCAACTTTGTCTCCGGTTATGACTGGAAAGATGGTATCGGCCCCCGGGAAAACCGTCCGGTACGGGCGGATTTTACCTGGAAAGCGGTGGAACCGAATACCGTCGGACTGGATGAATTCATCCGCTGGTGCCGGAAAATCGATTCAGATATACTTTATGCTGTGAATATCAGTACCAATACTCCGAAAGCCGCCGGTGAGCTGGTGGAATATGCCAACATTCCCGGCGGCACTTACTGGAGCGAATTGCGGAAAAAGAACGGTTCCGCTGAACCGCACAACATCCGCTTGTGGTGTCTGGGCAATGAGGTGGACGGCGACTGGCAGGTTGGTCATATGACCGCCGGAGAGTACGGCAGAATTGCCCACGAAACGGCCAAGATCATGAAACTTGCGGATGATTCCATCAAGTTGTGCGCTTGCGGTTCTTCGGTATTTTCGTTAAGTACATTCGGCAGCTGGGATATTGAAGTTATGCGCCACTTGTTTTTCGATGTGGAATATCTCTCCATACACATGTATTTCTCCAACCGGGAACAGGATCTGCCGAAGTTCCTCGCCGTTCCCGAGCAGGTCGATCAGCGCATCTCTGCCGCTGTCGCCGCTTGCGATGCGGTAGCGGCAGAGAAAAAATCGACCAGAAAAATAATGATCGCGCTGGATGAGTGGAATATCTGGTACCGGGGGAAAATCAGTTGTGCTCCGGAAGATATCTGGCAGCACGGCAAAGCGCAGAATGAGGAGATCTATGACATGAGTGATGTGCTGGTCGCCGGCGGAGCTTTGCTGAGTATGCTCGACCACGCCGACCGGTTGAAAATTGCCTGCCTCGCCCAGACCGTCAATGTCATTTCTCCGATCATGACGATCCCCGGCGGCGGTTGCTGGAAGCAGACCATCTTTTATCCTTTCCGGGAAACTTCCCGGTACGGCCGGGGTACGGTTCTGCGTTCAGTGATCGACTCTCCGACTTACCGGATGGAGGGCTTCTGCACCGGAAACATCAACTATCTGCGCTCAACGGTCGTCTGGCGGCAGGAAGAAAATGAGTTGACCGTATTTGCCATCAACCGGGCGGATGAGATAATGGAATTTACTGCCTGTATGGAAAAATTCGAGTGCCGGGAAGTCGTTGCCGCCGAAGAAATTTATCATGAATCAATGAATGCGGTCAACTCTCCGGAAAATGAAGCGGTACATCCGGAGGATATTCCGGCAAACCGGTTTTCTCTCTCCGGTGACACCCTTACTGCGGAATTGAAACCGCTTTCATGGAATATGTTCCGGATCAGGGTGAAATAATGACAGAGAGAATAGAAAAACTTCGTGCGCTGATCCTTTCCAACTGGCATCACCGCTTCCGGCGGCAGGCAGACTGGCAGCTTGACCGGCAGTTTGCCGCAGAAAATCTCCCGCCGGTGCGCCGGAGTGCTGCTGCCGGAGCCGCTGTTTTAAATGAGGAACAGCCGGTATTCATCCCCGGAGCGCAGTTCGCATTTATGCGGACAGTGAAAAATCTTCCGGACTTATACACCCCGGAAGAGTGGGAAAACATGCGGAAAAAATACACCTTTTCCGAAAAGGGTGTGCCTTTCAACTTCACCGTAGATTACCAGTCGGTACTTGCCGCAGGTCTGCCGCAATTCCGGGAAGAGATTTTCACCCGCCGGAACCGGGAATCCGGTGAAAAACGGGAATTTCTGGATGCGGCTCTGCTGGAAATCGATGCTCTGCTGCGGCTGCTTGACCGTTATATTGCCGCCGCCGGAAAGGAACAGTTCTTACAGACAGAGGCATTGCTCAAAGCCGTAAGATCGCGCGCTCCGGAAACCTTTGCCGAAGCATTACAGTTATTCCGGATCATCCACTACGCCTTGTGGTGCGAAGGCGGTTATCATCTGGGAGCCGGCAGGATCGACCAACTCTTTTATCCTTATTTGAAACAGGATCTGGATAACGGCAGGATCACTCTGCCCGAAGCATTGGAAACACTTGAAGAGTTCTTCCTGACATTCAATATCGACAGTGACCTTTACTGCGGAGTACAGCAGGGGGACAACGGTCAGAGTGTGATGATCGGCGGCTGTGACCCCGATGGCAATGATGCCTGGAATTACTTAAGCGAAATGATTTTGCGCGCTTCCTGCGAATTGAAACTCATCGACCCGAAAATCAACTTCCGGGTCAACCGTTCCACCCCGCTGTCAAGATTGGCTCTGGGCAGCGAATTGACCCGGGCCGGACTGGGATTTCCCCAGTACTCCAACGATGATGTGGTCATCCCGGCTCTGGTAAAGTGGGGATATTCTCCTGCTGATGCCCGGAACTACTCCTGTGCGGCCTGCTGGGAATTTATCATCCCGGCTCTGGCCCATGAGCTGGTGAATCTCGATGCCGTTTCTCTGCCGGAAGCGATCCTGAGTACCATGCGCCGTACCCGGGCGGAAAACTTCGGGGATTTTTGCCGGGATCTGCAGGAGGTTCTGCGGGAAAAAGCAGTTGGTTTGCTGGAATATTACCGCAATATCCGTACTCTGCCATCACCGCTGGCTTCCGTATGCTGCCCGCCGGGACTGGCGGCAGCCGGAAATATTACAGAAAACGGCAAATATCACAACTGGGGGATTCACGGTACCGGCTTCGCGGTGGCAGCAGATTCACTGACTGCCATCCGGATGGCAGTATTTGAGATGAAAAAAATCACCATGCCGGAACTGCTGGAAATTCTGGAAAAAAATTTTTCCGGCAATGAACAACTGAAAACATTTCTCCGGCAGCTGCCCAAAGCCGGCAGCGGCCACACCGCTGAACTGGAAAAACTCTCCGGTATGTGGGAAAAAGCATGGGACGGATTGAAAAACAGTCAGGGCGGTATCGTCCGTCCGGGTACCGGCAGTGCGATGTACTATATCTGGCACAGCCGGGAACTGCCGGCAACACCGGATGGCCGGGAGGCCGGAGATGCGTTCCCGGCCAATTTTTCCCCCTCGCTGGACCGCCCGTTATCCGGCCCGCTGTCGATCATCCGGGACTTCACAGCTCCGGATCTGACCGGAGTATGCAACGGCGGACCGTTGACCATCGAATTGCACGACTCGGTTTTCAGCGCGGAAAATGCCGGAATGAAACTGGCTGCTCTGATTGCCGACTTCATCCGCCGGGGCGGTCATCAGCTGCAGCTTAATACCATCAACCGCGAAACTCTGCTTGATGCACAGAAACATCCGGAAAAATATCCCAATCTCATCGTCCGGGTCTGGGGCTGGAGCGGCAGATTCGTGGAACTCGATGAAGTCTATCAGCAGCACATCATCCGGCGCAGTCAGTTGAGTCTGCCATGAAAAATTGCCGGGGAATGATCGCTGAGTTCCGGGAATTCTGCCTGCATGACGGCCCCGGAGTGAGAACCACCGTTTTTTTCCGGGGCTGCCCGATGCGCTGTCTGTGGTGTCACAATCCGGAACTGCAGCAAACCGGGAGCGAAAAGAGTTATCTGCCATGTGAAGCTGCCGGACTCATCCGGCGCGATGAAGAAATATTGCGTTCATCCGGCGGCGGAGTAACCTTTTCCGGCGGAGAAGTGCTGGCCCAGATCGATTTCGCCGCCGCTTTGGCTCATGAGTTGTCGCCGCTGCATATCGCGGTGGAAACCTCCGGATACGGCAGTAAGGATGATTACCGGAAACTGCTGGGATTCGCTGACCTGATATATCAGGATATCAAGATCATGGATGAAAAACTCCACCGCCGTTTTACCGGATGCGGCAACGATATCATTCTGGAAAATATCCGGCTGCTCAAAGCTTCCGGCAAACCGTACATCATCCGGCTGCCACTGATCCCCGGAATAAATGATGCTCCGGAATATTTGTCCCCGGCCATCAGCTTTATCCGGGAAAATCCGGGCAATCTGCTGGATGTGCAGCTGCTGCCTTTCCACGCCGGGGCAATAAGTAAAATGCGTAAAATGGGACGGCCGGTCCCCCCGGAACTGCCGGAAAACGACGGCATCATACCGGAAGAAGTCCGGCAGATGTTTCACCGGGCCTTCCCCGGCAGCAACTTCTGACGGGAAATCTATCTTTTTACCGGATTGAATGCATACAAACAAACCGTCATCAGCAATGAAACATAGGCGGCAAGTTCCACGCCCTCTTCCAATATCAGATTATCACAAAACTTATCCAGTATATCTGCCCCTGCCCAGCATACGACAAATATGAGGATGTTCCAGACCGGAATTCTGGTGGCGGCAAGCAATTCAAAAATCTGCCGGTAAATTTTGGCAGCAAAAAAATAAACCGTACAAACTGCCGCATAAATGATTCCCGCCGGCAGCCGGTAGGGAGCATACCAGATATGATCCCAGGAATAAAATTCATTCGGTTTGCCGGGAACAGCGTAAAATAATGCCCGCCCGGTATTTACTTCTCGCAGGGCCATCGTAAAAAAGATCAGGGCGGCAAAAATGAAAAGATGGCGGTAACGCGGCGTCAAGGTCCAGAGAAAACATCCGAAAAAAACGATCAGCAGCTGATAATTTTCAATCAATTCGTTCTCATAACCGCATCTCTCCGGCAGCAGCATGACCGCCGGATAGAGCAAAAGCAGCACCGCAATGGCCGGAATATTACTTAAATTGAAGTAAAAGTCAAAAACAATGAATTCTTTGATCTGCTTAATGATATTCATCGATAAATACCCCCCGATATTATTATTGTTTGAACACCCGGAAAATAATATATCACTTTTTTTGCAGATTTGCAAATTGCGGCAGCCTGTTTCACCGCAAAAATCAGGGCTGCGGCCATACCTTGAAAAGGCAGGCGGCAGCCCCGGTGAAAAAACGATGATTTATTTGAATTTCAAAACACTGCGGTCATATTCCGCCGGAGCTTTGAATCCGAGCAATTCAATGCAGGTGGCCCCCAGAGAGCTGATCCCCAGACCTTCTTCAAGTTCCGGAACATATTCGCCTTTGGATTCCGGATCGTAGATGATACAGGGAACCGGATTGAGCGAATGGCTGGTTTTACGCGCCGGGTTGCCCTGCTTATCCTTTTTGACATTACCCTGTTTGTCATGCTCAAGCATGTCATCGGCGTTACCGTGATCAGCGGAAATCACCAGCACACCGCCGGCAGCTTTGACCGCATCGCGGATCCGCGCCAGACAGAGATCCAAAGCCCCCATCGAAACCAGAACAGCTTCCATACTGCCGGTGTGACCGACCATATCGCCATTGGGGAAATTCAACCGGATCATCCGGTACTTGTTGTCCGCGATTGCCGCGACAACGGCATCGGTGATCTCCGCACACTTCATCCAGGGACGCTGTTCAAAAGGCACTACATCCGAAGGGATTTCCAGATAATCATCATACTCTTCATCAAATTTTCCGGAACGGTTGCCGTTGAAAAAGTAGGTGACATGACCGTACTTCTGGGTCTCACTGATCGCCAGCTGACGGACTTTGGAAGCACAAAGGTACTCATCCAGAGTATTGTCGATCTCCGGCGGATTGACCAGATAATTGGCCGGTGCATGCAAATCGCCGTCATATTCCATCATTCCGGCGAAAAGCACCTGCGGTACGCTTCCCCGGTCAAATTTGTCAAAACTTTCCCCCTCCTCAAAGGCGGCCGTGATCTCCAATGCCCGGTCGCCCCGGAAGTTGAAAAGCACCACCGAATCGCCGTCATGCATCGCGCCTGCGGGAGTTTTACCGTCTTTGCTGACCACAAATGCACCGAGATCCTGATCGATCGCGCCGGTACGTTCACGGAGAGTCTCAATGGCACTGACCGCCGACGGGAACAATTCACCTTTGCCCTGCACATGGGTCTCCCAGCCGCGTCTGACCATATCCCAGTTAGCTCCGTAACGGTCCATTGTAATGACCATCCGGCCGCCGCCGGAAGCAATGAGATAATCCACGCCATTGCTGCTCAACGCGGCAAGTTTTTCTTCCAGAGGTTTGACATATTCCAGCGCGCTGGTTTCAGGCACATCCCGACCGTCAAGCAGCGCATGTACCCGCAGAGTTTTAACTCCGGCAGCATAAGCTGAATCGATCATGGCATAAAGGTGATCGATGTGACTGTGGACATTGCCGTCGGAAACCAGTCCGATCAGATGGAGTGCGGAATTGTTTTCCATGACATTGGCAACAACTTTTTTCCAGACTTCGCCCTCAAAGAGTTTGCCGGAAGCAACCGCTTCACCGACCAGCTTCGCACCCTGGGAAAAGACTCTGCCCGAACCGATGGCATTGTGACCGACTTCGCTGTTGCCCATATCGGCATCAGACGGCATACCAACCGCCGTACCGTGAGCTTTCAGTTTCGTGCAGGGACACTGGGCCATCAGTGAATCAAGCACCGGGGTGTTGGCAAGTTTGACCGCATCGCCGTCAGCATATTTACCGAAACCGACACCATCGAGGATCGCCAGTACGACCGGCCCCCGGCGCGGAGTGAATGAAGGATTGATCTCCAAAGGTTTGACCATGATAAAATTCTCCTGTAATACTTCTCCACTGCGGTGGAGATTTTTTTATAAAACTTCAGTCGCGGTGTCCGGAATTGGAATTGCCGGGGATCACGCCTTTTTTGCTGTTGGCACAGAAATCGAGGAACTCTTTTACTTCTGCTGTCTGCGGCAATTCGGTACGGATCTTTTCCAGAGCGACCGACGGGATCAATCCGCTGCGGTAATAAATGCGGAAGATCTGTTTAACGATATTGATCTGTTCGGCAGTGTATCCGGCACGCTGCAAACCGACTTTATTGATCATTTTCACTCCGCCGTTGCGCCCTTCTGCCATCATGAATGGCGGCACATCTTTGGAAAATGCCGAACAACCGGAAATGATCGCCAGCTTACCGACCCGGCAGAATTGATGAATCGCCACCAGTCCGGAGAGGATAGCGCGGTCATGGACCTCGCCGTAACCGCCGACCACCGCCATGCTGATAAAGTGGACGTCATTGCCGATCTGACAGTTGTGAGCGACATGACTGCCATTCATAAACATATTGTTGTTGCCGATATTGGTCGCCGATTCCGGGGCGGTACCGGTATGGATGGCGGTACCTTCACGGAAAATGTTGTTATCCCCGACATTGAGATAAGTCGCTGCACCGGGAACCACCGAATGATCCTGGGCCGGCTGTCCGAGGGCGGCAAAAGGATGGAGCGTATTGTTTTCGCCGAGGGTGGTATAGCCGTCAACATTGCAATGCGCGATCAGGCGGGTGCCTTCACCGATTTTGACATGGGGACCGACATAGCAAAGCGGACCGATTTCAACACCGTCTGCAAGAATGGCACCGTCTTCAACGACTGCTGTGGGATGGATTTTAGCCATAGCAAATTTCTTCCTTGTTGTAAGATTGAACAGTTACTGACATTAATATACAATCAAAAATGCA
>JAGBZM010000040.1 GCA_017628235.1 Lentisphaeria bacterium
ATGCCGATGCAGAAATCACAACTTCACCGCCTGATGCGGATCGCCGCTTTGCTGAAAGAAAACCGTTATCCGAACTCGGAAACGCTGGTAAAAGAGTTTCGCCGCATTGCCGTTGAGGAAGAGTTGGAAATCGACTGCGGAAAAAAGACCATTCTGCGTGATATGAAAGTTTTGGAGCATGAATTTAATTGTCCGCTTGCCTTTGATCGCGCCAGAAACGGCTACTATCTCAAACATCACGGCTGGGATTTCATCGCTCCGGCACTCTTGGACGAAAACGAAATGCTCGCCGCCGTCATCGGGGCGAGAATCGCCGAGGAGATTTTCCCATCGCCATTGAAAAATAAGATCCGCAACGCGGTGGACTACCTTCTGCAGAACAATAATCCGGATTTTCTGGACACCGCCAATATGGAAAGTTTGAGCATCCTCTCCGGATTGTACGCCAATATTGAGCCGGAAATTTTTCAAACGCTTTTTCAAGGATGGCAGACCAATCACTGTGTGAAAATTGCCTACGCCGACTGGCAGGGCGAAGTCACGGAGCGTATCATCGAGCCGCACACGTTGGTCTTTTTCAACAATTCTTGGTACACCAAAGCATTCTGCTGCTTGAAAAATCAGCCCCGTACTTTTGCGTTGCGGAGAATCAAAAAAGCGGAACTTTTGAAAAGCGATTTTGGACCCAACAAAGAAATCATTTCCTCGGTAAATCCCGATGACTTCCTCGGCTTTGAGAAGATAAAAAATGTGAAACTGCACGCCGCAAGCTACACTCTTGACCGCCTGAAATCAGCTCCGTTGCACACCCATCAAATCATCCACGATGACGGCACAGTGGAGATCCCGGCAGTCGCCAAAGAAGTACTGTTCCCGTTCATTCTTTCGCAGGAAGGCAATGTCCGGCTTCTTGAACCGGAAGAGTTGAAATCCGAACTCAAAAGCAGACTGCAGAAGATGTTGGAGCAGTATTGACTTGCAGTATTTTTCGTGAGGGTAGGGCGATTTTGCGCCCGCAACTTTTCGGCGGCAACTATTTTTTCAACCGGCGGCGGAAGCCGGGCGAAACGTGATAGTATGTCCGGAAACAGCGGATGAAGTAACTGGCCGACTGAAAACCGGTGTTCCAGGCGATCTCTTCAATGGTCATATCCGTCTGTTCGAGCAGCTTCAGACTGGCTTTCAATCTTTCGGTCCGCAGATAATTTTTGAATGTATCGTGGGAAAATTGAGCAAACAGCCGGGAAACATAGGTTTCGGTGATATTGAATTTTCCGGCGATTATTTCCCGGGTCAGTCCGGTTTCCAGAGAGTTGCTGATGTATTCAGTAATATTGTGCCACAAGGCGTAGGCCTTGCCGTATTCGTGGAGCCGGGAATTTTTCACATCTTCAAGCAGCAGTGAAAAGATGATCTTCAACATATGTGGAGCCAGCCGGTCGGCTTCGTCACCTGCTGAAAGCGCACAGAGCATATTTATGGCATCGTTGGTGGAGTTGCGCAGAGAATCTTTCAGGTGATAGAAATAGGTCGGTTCGGTCAGCGGGGTTCCGGGACGGTTGTGGATGGCGTGGATTATCCGCAAATACTCCGGGTGGCAGACCAGAGCTACTGTTTCGTGACACTTTTCCCAGACTCCTCCGGTGGTGCAGAATGGCTTCATGACCAGAGTTGTTCCGGCCGGTGTTTCGCGCAAACGCACCTCTCTGCCGCTGCCGATCTGCAATTGGAGCGTACCTCTGCGGACAAAAGTCAGACGGTTGTTGCGTGAAGTATAACCGGTTTTACCGGTGGATTTGCCGGTGAATTTTTCGGCGAATTCCACCCGGTCAAAGGCGGATTCCGCAAGGATATCTTCCAGAATGCTGATGATTTTTTCCCGTGAAAAATCCATGATGTCACCTGCAAAATAAAAGTTCACGTTTGTACAACAAATGTAATTTTATTACTATTGTAAAAAAGTTGACAGCCAATTACATTATATACGGCAACTGGTTGTTTGCACAATAATATAAAGCATAAAGTCATAGAAGTCAAGTCTGACAGAAAGGAGATGACGCAAATGAGTTGTAAATGGTTCTTTTGTTCAATTATGCTGACTTTTGCGGTAGGGGTATCCGCCTTTGAATGGCAGTTTGAAGACGGGGAAAATTCCGCAGTTGTCCGGGAAAATTCCCGACCG
Organism: Lentisphaeria bacterium; assembly: GCA_017628235.1. Taxonomy (GTDB): domain Bacteria; phylum Verrucomicrobiota; class Lentisphaeria; order Victivallales; family Victivallaceae; genus UBA1784. The sequence goes on from JAGBZM010000040.1 coordinate 2,183, forward strand.
GAACTCAATGGCAGGATCACCGGCAAGGCTCAGGCGTTGTGGAGTTGGGAAGATGACCGCAAATGGTCGCTGGCCCTGCCCCCGGGGGCAGTGGTGCAGATACCGCACCACGAAGAATTGAACTTCAAAGACGGTTTCCATGCATCGCTCTATTTTTCCTGCGATTTGAGCAAGACCGGACGGACAAATTTTCAGAATCTCTTTACCAAAGGACTCAATTTTCAGCAGGGATATTCCGTGATGATCCGGAATAACGGAGTATTGATGCTCAATTTGCGCGGACTCAAACCGGAATATAAACTGGTCAGGGTCGGTCTGGAAAGCAATAAAGAACATCAGCTGGATATCTATGCCGGCAACGGCAAAGTACAGATATTTGTCGATGGTAAGGAAAAAGCGGCGTATGAATATACGGGGAACTTCAATTATACCGGCAACGATAAACCGTTATTCATCGGCAATCCCGGAGCTTACGCCTTTGCCGGAGTTATACATAACTTTAAAATAGAACCTTATTCTCCGCCGGGTGTAAAAAAAAAGGTGATTGAAAAATCGGTATTGGAGAGTTTCAAAAGCCGTCCGCTGCCGCACCCGGAAGGAACCGTGATATTCAAGGATTTCACCCTTTTTCAACCGGCATCAGCGGTGAAAAAAGCTCCGATGTACAGCGAACAGCTCAATACCTGGATCTGCCGGACCAGAGCATTTACTCCGCATAATACTTACACGTTGTATCCGCCGATGAATATTGATGCTCCGGTACTGCGTTATGATCCGGGATTGACCGGGAAGTACGATCTTTATGTGAATGTCCGTTCGATCCACCGGACGACCTCTTTTCAGACCCGGTTAAGCGGGATGAAGGATTATTTTACGGTCCGGACCGCGACAATGGGCAATATCCACCGCAATATGGATCTCTGTCTGGCGCGGGATGTGGAGATGACCGGGCAGGTGCTGGAAGTGGCTTCCTGCGGCGATATGGCTTTTATCAACTCTTTCAAATTCATTCCTTCCGGCAAAGTCGGGGCGGATTTTCCGCAGGACCCGGCCGGAAGTGTGAGTCGTGAAGGGCGTTTCACCTATGAAAAATTCAATGCAGCTCTGGAACAGGAGATTGCCGGCAATATCCGTTCCGGTATGCTCAAGGAGCGTTTATACACCGATGAACGGCCGGTTCCGGCAGTTTCCCGGGAATCCGCTGCGCGGGGATTCGTGCTTTTTCCCCGGCTCTGGATGGATCTGCTCTTTGAAAATTCCGTACCGGATAGTGATCCGGGCAAGGTCGCTCTGCAAGTCAAAGCTGCCGGTGATGAATATGAACCGGTAACGTTGGGGATCAAAGCTCTCAAAGAACTTAAAGAGGTATCTTTGCGGCTTTCCCGGGATCTGGGAAAGGATGTCAGTGTAACGATACATCAGGTGGAGTTTCTGGACAAACGCACTACCAGTTTCGTCGGCAAGTCGGAATTTATGCGCGGGCCGAATTACCTGATGCCGCACGATAAACTGGCGATGAAAAACGGTGAATGCCGGCAATTCTGGATCACGGTACAGGTCGGAAAAAATGCGGTACCGGGCATCCGGCAGGGTGAATTGCAGTTGAGTGCCGACGGCAAAATCGAAAAAATCCCGCTGACTCTGGAGATACGCCCGTTTGCGCTGGAGGCGGTGAAAAATTATGATATCGGCTTCTGGGTGGCCACCAGTGTGGAATCGGACGCTCAGATCGACACGATGATCCGGGAAATGGCGGCTCACAATATGACCGCAATGGCACTCAACGGGGTATTTGCCATGACCGGAAATGACAATGAACCCGATAAGGTGAAAATCGATTTTGAAAATTCCATACTCAGCAAAATCGCACAGGCTTTCAAAAAACACAATATGACCGGCAGTATCCTGCTTTCCAGTGACCAGCTGGCCCGGTACGGTACGGAGAATCTCAAACGGCTGGTCAGAGACACGGAGAAGTATGCCAAAAACCATCAGTGGCCGCCGATCATCTGGACGATCTATGATGAAGTACCCTCACACCCGGAACTTTTTCCTTCGTTCATCGCCAATCTGAAAGCTCTGAAAGAGTGCAATGTACCGGTTTATGCCGACCATGTCTGGTTCAAAACGCTGCGGCCGCTGGCCCGGGAAGTGGCAGAAGCATCGCAGTATATCGACACTTTCATTCTGCGGTACAATACCCGGAATAATTTTTATGCCGACACCTGGGATCAGATCCAGCAGGAGTGTGCGGCCAGAGGACGCAAGGTTTACGCATACAACTCCAATAATGCCATCGGCTTTGCCCAGCCGGCCGGTATGCGTTTTGCTTCCGGATGGTTTTTCCGTTCATTCGGGGAGAAAACGACCGGACACATCATCTGGACCTACAACTCTTCCAAAGGTTCGCCTTTTACCGATCTGGATGGTGCATGTTGTGACTGGCAGTATATTTATCCGGATTTTGCCGGGCGCAAAGGCGGACCGTCGATCGACTATGAGGCATTCCGGGAGGGCGGAGATGATCTGCGGTATATCCAGAGATTGGAAAGTGCCATTGCCGCCGCGCGTAAAGACGGACGCAATGGTGCTGCGGATGAGGCGCAACAGATATTGGATAAGCTGATAAAGAGCTTTGATAAAGCGGAATTTACCCGGAAGTCGGTGTATATAACCTCTTCCTGGGATAAAAAATATGAAAAAGACGGCAAGCGTTATGCTTCCGGCCGGTACAATCTGCCCAATAAATGGAGTTTGGAAGATTACGACCGGGCGCGTGAAATGATCGCCGGAGCGATCGAAAAACTGGAAAAGAGATAAAATGGCAAAAATCGTGATCGAATACACCGGAACCATCACCGGACTGCCCGGATATTGCGGGTGGCCAACGGTGATTTCTCCGGACGGGAAAGAGTTGCTGGCGGTATTTTCCGGGGGGCGGGAAAGGCATGTATGTCCTTTCGGGAGGATCATGCTGATACGTTCAGCTGACGGCGGACACAGCTGGAGTGAGGTGCAGATGCTTTCCCGGGGGCCGCTGGATGATCGGGATGCGGGGATCTGCATGGCTCCGGATGGTTCGCTGCTGGTCAATTATTTTACCAATATCCTTGCACTGTCCGGGAAGTGGGAGAATATGCCGGAGAGCTGGAGAGATATCGCCCGCGATATTTCTCTGGCGCAGTTGAATCATGAACACGGATTCTGGATGAAACGCTCCACCGACAATGGGAAAACCTGGTCGGAAAAATATTCTCTGCCGGTGAATAATCCGCATGGCCCGACGGTGATGCAGGATGGTTCACTGCTTCTGGTCGGACGCAGGTTGTCCGCTTCGGCGGCGTATCAGTATGAGGGCAGCCGTCTGGGGAACGAGATTGCAGCGGCCAAATCATTTGACAATGGGCAGAGCTGGCAGGTGATCTCCACGCTGCCGGTGGCTTCCGGGCATCATCCGGCCCAGTGTTTTGAACCGCATGCCATTGAGATGGCTGACGGCCGGATCATCGCTTCGCTGCGCGATCAGAATCGTTATCCGGATATCCGGACCTGGCTGACCACTTCGGATGACGGCGGGAAAACCTGGTCGGAACCGGTTGAACACGGTCGGGATTATCCGGTCCATTTCCTGCGGATAAGTGAAAACCGTCTGCTGATGACCTGCGGACGGCGCAACGGCTCGTACGGAGTGGTGGCGCGGATCTCCGGAGATTGCGGCCGGAGCTGGAGCAGTGAACTTGAAATTTACAAGGATGGGGCAAGTGCGGATCTGGGATATCCGACGACGGCGCAGATGGCCGACGGCACACTGTTTACATTGTGGTACGAATTGATCAATGACCGGGCGGTTTTACGGTATTGCCGCTGGTGTCTGGAAAAATAATAATAAAATGGGAGATCAGAACAATGAATACAGCAGAAAGAAATTCGTATACGGCAAAGCCGTACTTCACTCAATCGGCATTCACGCTGATCGAATTGCTGGTGGTTATTGCCATCATCGCGATATTGGCGGCGATATTGCTGCCGGCATTGAATCAGGCTCGTGAACGCGGTATCGGGATCAGTTGTGTGGCCCAGCTCAACAGCGTTGGCAAGGGGATCATGCAGTACCGCAGTGACTTCAACGATTACCTGGTCAGTCATAACGGGACGGATGCTTCGGTCGGTAAGTATGCGTGGAGTGAAAATCTCGGCCGTCTGAAATATCTGGGGGCGGAAGATCCGGAATTATTCATGTGTCCGGCTTCGATCGGGCGGCAGGATGCCGACTGGTATGCCAGTTATGGGGCAACTACCTATTTTGCTCCGGATGCAGACAAAGGTTATGCGATCAATTTCAAAATGCGGCTGGTCAATAAATTCGGGCAGAGCAAGCTGCTGCTGATCACTGATTCCGGAATGTGGAAAGACGGGAAAAAGGGACATTCGCACTTCCGGATCAACCGGATCGGCGGGGATAATAATTTCGCACAACTCTATTTGCGGCACAACGGCATGGGGAATGTGCTGCTGGCCGATGGACATGTGCAGACCGGCAGCAAAGGAGAATTGGAAGAGTTGGGTACGCTGGAATACAGCAACAGCAAATGGATAATCGGCCCGCAGCGGGTGATGGTAACCGGCCCATTCGGTTCGGCGACAGCAACTACAGCTATCGGCAACGTGTTTTTATGGGATGACAGCAAATTATGATAATTTGCCGCAGATCCTGATATAAAAGACGGCTGTCGCATCAAAATGTGCGACAGCCGTTTTCTTATGAAAAAATTATTTTTTCAGCTGTTTGCTCCATGAATCTTTCAGAGTTACGGTCCGGTTGAATACCGGCAGCGCAGCGGAAGTATCCGGATCGGCAGCGAAGTAACCGACACGCTCAAACTGCACCGAGGAACCGGCAGGAAGCACCGCCGCCGCCGGTTCGAGGAAGCCATTTACCACCTTTTTGGAATCCGGATTGAGCTGAGTGAGGAAATCCTCTCCGTCTGCTCCGGGATTTTCCACGCTGAAAAGCCGGTCGTAGAGCCGGAATTCCGCTTTTACCGCATCGGCGGCAGATACCCAGTGGATCGTACCTTTGACTTTGCGGCCGTCGGGGGAGTTGCCGCCCCGGGTGGCAGGGTCAAAGGTGCATTTGACTTCAATGACGTCACCATTCTCATCTTTGACCACATCGGTACAGCGGATGAAATAACCGTAACGCAGGCGGACCTCCGCCCCCGGCGCGAGCCGGAAATAACCTTTGGGCGGCTCAAGCATGAAGTCGGCCCGGTCGATATACAGGGTGTCGGAGAAGTTCAGCTTGCGGCTGCCGGCATCGGGATTTTCCGGGTTGTTGACGGCATCCAGCGGTTCGACGCCGCCGGCCGGGAAGTTGGTGATGGTCACTTTCAGCGGATCAAGCACTGCCATATAACGCGAAGCTGAAGCATTGAGTTCTTCGCGGATGCAGTGTTCCAGAACGGCGGCATCGGTAGTTCCGTCAAATTTGGTGACTCCGACGATTTTGCACATTTTCCGGATGGCCGCCGCCGGTACGCCGCGCCGCCGCATACCGCAGATGGTGGGCATACGCGGGTCATCCCAGTTATCCACATAGTTTTCCTTGACCAGCTGCAGAAGTTTGCGTTTGCTCATCACGGTATAGGTGAGGTTGAGCCGGGAAAATTCGTACTGGTGGGGAGGATTGGGGAAGTCAAGATTTTCCAGAACCCAGTCATAAAGCGGACGGTGGATCTCAAATTCCAGAGTACAGAGCGAGTGAGTGATCCCCTCAAAAGCATCTTCCAGCGGGTGAGCGAAGTCATACATCGGATAGATGCAGTATTTGTCGCCGTGCCGGAAGTGGTGGATGCGGCGGATACGGTAGATCACCGGGTCGCGCATATTGATGTTGGGCGAAGCCATATCGATTTTGGCGCGCAGAACCATCGCTCCATCCTCAAATTCACCGGCTTTCATCCGGGCGAAAAGGTCAAGGTTTTCCTCAATGGAACGGTTGCGGCCGGGGGAATCTTTGCCGGGGGTCTGCAAATTGCCTTTATACTCTTCCCACTCTTCATTGGTCAGGGTGCAGATATAGGCTTTGCCCCGTTTGATCAATTCGACCGCGCAATCGTACATCCGGTCAAAGTAATCACTGGCGTAGAGTACGGCCGCCGGTTCAAAACCCAGCCAGCGGACATCGTTGATGATGGATTCGACATATTCGGTATTTTCTTTGGTCGGGTTGGTGTCATCCATGCGTAAATTACATTTGCCGCCGAATTCCTGTGCCACGCCGAAATCAAGACAGAGAGCTTTGGCATGTCCGATATGGATGTAGCCGTTGGGTTCCGGCGGGAAGCGGGTAACGACCTGACCGCCGTTTTTACCGTTTTTTACATCATTGGCGATAATTTCCCGGATGAAGTCCATCGGTTCACTTTTTTCAACAGTCTCTGCCATAGTCAAAATCCTTTCCCTGCAGACAAAATATTATAAATCCATATAATATAATCCCGAAAGGCTGCATTTTCAATCCCGGAAAGCGAGATTTCGCCGGGTGAAAGTATTTCCGTTTTCCCCGGCAGGAGTTTCTGCGCTTTTTGACGGTGATATGCCGGCAGTTTTGCATGTCAGACGGGCTGCACTTATAAGCCGTACCGCAGGGAAATATGACTTGATCTTTCAGAAAAACTTGAAATAACACCTTCCGGATGCTATTTTAGATTAGGTAAATCAGGAAAATTAAAGATAACATTTTGTCCGGAGAAAATACCATGAGTATTGAAAAATTCCATCTGCCGGTCACGCGGGTGACCGAAGGGCCGAAACACCATTTTTTTGGATATTTTGACAAGTTTCCCTGGGATAAAAGCGGCCGCTATTTGCTGGCTCAGGAACTGGAGTTCACCGCCCGTCAGCCGGAACCCGGAGAAAAAGCTCAGCTCGGCATGATCGATCTGCAGGAGAATAACCGCTTTATCCCGCTGGCGGAAAGCGACGCCTGGTGCTGGCAGCAGGGTTGTATGTTTCAATGGCTGAATGATGCTGAAACGGAAGTGATCTACAATGACCGTGAGGGCGACCATTTCGTTTCCCGGATCCTGGATGTCCGCAGCGGCAGAAGCCGTACTCTCTGCCGTCCGGTCTACTGCCTGTCGCCGGATGGCAAATGGGCGTTGAGTCTGAATTTTTCCCGGCTTGACCGGGAACGGCCCGGCTATGGTTATCCGGGAGCATATGATAAAAATGAATCGGTGAAGATCCCCGATGATGAGGGCATCTGGCTGATGGATTTGAAAAACAATACCTGTCGACTTATCATCTCCATTGCTCAAATCACCGATATGTTTTACCGGTCGGATATGGAGGATACCCCCGGATGGTTCAACCATATGCTCTTTTCTCCGGACAGCCGGCGGATCGCCTTTTTTCACCGCTGGCGGCTGAAAAAAGAGGATGGTTCTCCCGGCTGGCATTTGACCCACATGTTTACGGCCAATATTGACGGCAGTGATATCTGGCCGTTGAATCTGGAATTGATGAGCAGTCATTACACCTGGACGGATGCTGATCACATTATCAACTTTTCCAACCGTTACAGTCACAAATGGCAATATTATCTTTACACCGACCGGAGCCATGAATGCCGGATCATCGGCAAGGATGTATTTCCCGGGGACGGTCACTGTTCCTATTCTCCGGACGGCAAATGGATGCTGACGGACAGTTATCCCTGCGAGGACAGCTGCCGTAAACTTTTTCTCCATGAATTATCTTCCGGGCGGACTTTGGAAATAGGTTCATTTTTCTCCGACATGTCCTATCCGATCCCGACCCGTTGCGATTTGCATCCCAACTGGTCGCGGGACGGCAGAACGGTTTGCATAGATTCGATCCACGAGGGTTCGCGCCAGATGTATACGCTGGATGTGTCCGGAATAACCGGGTGCTGAACGGCAGAAAAAACATATTTTTTGCCGGATAAAACGGCAACGGCACTTGTGCCGGCAGATTTTCTCCTTATATTGGATATCAGCAGCAGTTTGCGGAGGGAAAAAGGAGGAGCTGACGGTATGACGGTCATTATTCTGTTTGCGGTGATTGCGGCGATCATTCTGTTGACGGCGTGGTGGAAGATCCATCCGCTGCCGGTATTGCTGGCCGGGGCATTCATTTTCGGGGTGACTCAGGGACACGGAGTGACCGGAACCATCGCTCTGATTTCCGGTGGTTTCGGTGACACGGTCAAAAGTATCGGTATTGTGATCATCACCGGGACGGTCATCGGGGTATTCATGGAGAAAAGGGGTGCGCTGAATGTGATCGCCCGCAAAATAATCTCTCTGACCGGAAAGAAGCGGACTCCTCTGGCCATGAGCATCATCGGCTATGTGGTTTCGATCTGTATTTTCTGTGACTCGGCCTTTATCATTCTGATCGGCTTGTGGCGCAAGATCGCGGCGATGGTCAAACTGCCTCCGGCGGTGGGGGCGGCGGCATTGAGTATGGGGCTGTTTGCTTCGCACTGTTTTATTCCTCCGACTCCGGGGCCGCTGGCGGCGATGTCGATACTGCAGGCTGATTTTCCGCTGGTTCTGCTGTTCGGTTCGCTGGCGGCGTTGTCGGCGACGGCGGCGGGATATTTTTACGCGATGGCCGCCGGAAAGAACGAGGTTCTGGCTGTGCCGGAAACGGAATTGGAAGAAAGTGACAGCGGCCGGACCCACTTCAGAGGCCACTGGAGTGCGGCTTTTCTGCCGCTGGTTATTCCGCTGATACTGATCGGGGCGTCATCGCTGGTCCGCTTCTGCCGGGGTATTCTGCCGCCGGGATTGACAGATATCATTACGGTTGCCGGAGAACCGGTTCCGGCTCTGGTCATCGGCGCATTGATCGCGGTTTTCGGTATCGGCCGGTGCAGATCATCTGAATTATCCGGGGAAGGCTTGATGGGCAAAGCGGTTTTTGATGCGGCCAATATATTGATCATCACCGGTTCCGGCGGGGCATTCGGTGCGGTGCTGCAGCGGGTGGACCCGCATGCGCTGCTGCCGGAAAATATCGGTTCACCCGGGGTTTTTGCCATATTGATCCCGCTGGTTTTTGCAGCGGTATTGAAAATTTCCCAGGGTTCATCCACGCTGGCTATACTGACCGCTGCCGGGATCACTCTGCCGCTGCTGGATGTGCTGGGATTGAATACTCCGGTCATGCGGGCTTTGAGCTGTTGCGCGGTCTGCTGCGGCGGGATGATCGTATCGCACACCAATGACAGTTTTTTCTGGGTGGTCACGCGGTTTTCCGGGATGAGTGTCCGGCAGGGTTTGAAGCTGCAGACTATCGGTTCACTGGTCTCCGGTGCGGCGGCCGGTGCGGTGGTGTTCCTGCTGGCACTTTTGCTGCATGGCAGATGAATTTATCCGGCAAAAAGCGGTGAAAAGTGGTTTTTTGGGGATATTTTCCGGATTTTTATGCAGTTGCAGCTTGCAATAATTCCCCCTTCATGCTATTTTAAGCTTTCGCGCTGCAGAGTTTTGTGGGAGCAGTGCGTAAATTCAGTAGCATTATCAACAAAAAAACGGAAGCGAGGTTCAATTCCGGCAACAAATGAAGGGCCCTTGGCAATGGCACTTAAAAATGATCTTCAGGCAAGCTGCAGCTGCAGCGGAACCCCGGTAACTAACGCCGATTATATGATCCGTCAGGAAGATACGGAATCAAATGCCAGAAGTTACCCCAGAAAATTTCCCTGTTCACTGGTAAAAGCCCGGGGTTCATGGGTCGAAGATGTGGAAGGAAACCGTTATCTGGATTTTCTCTGCGGGGCCGGAACCCTCGCATTGGGACACAATGATCCGGAAGTCAATCAGGCGATGATCGACCTTATCAGCAGCGAAGCTCCTTTGCATACGCTGGATTTGACAACACCGACCAAAGACCGTTTTGTACATACTCTTATTTCATTGCTGCCGCAGGAGATGCAGGGCAATGTCAAACTTCAGTTCTGCAGTCCTTCGGGTACTGATGCCACTGATGCGGCGATCAAGTTGTGCAAAACCGCCACCGGCAGAAGTTCGGTGATCGCCTTTTCCGGCGGTTATCACGGTATGGGACACGGTGCTTTGTCCCTGACCGGTAATATCGGAGCCAAGTCCAAGGTCCACGCGCTCATGCCGGAAGTACACTTTTTCCCCTATCCTTACAGCTACCGCTGTCCTTTCGGACTGGGCGGCGAAGCCGGGGTCAAAGCGTGCTGCGAATATTTTGAACGTACTTTGAAAGATCCGGAAAGCGGTATTACCAAACCGGCAGCAGTGATCCTCGAACCGATCCAGGGCGAGGGTGGTGTGATTCCTGCGCCGGTGGAATTTCTGCAGACAGTCCGCCGGGTGACCCGGGAACTTGATATTCCGATGATCGTCGATGAGATCCAGTGCGGAGTGGGACGTTCCGGTAAATTTTTCGCCTTTGAATATGCCGGGATCGTGCCGGATGTGATACTGGTTTCCAAAGCTATCGGCGGTACTCAGCCCATGTCGGTGGTCGTTTACAATAAATCTCTGGACAAGTGGCAGCCCGGTGCCCATGCCGGAACTTTCCGGGGCAACCAGCTGGCCATGCGCGCCGGTACAGTGGTGATGAACCGCGTTTCCCAGCCGGAATTTCTCGCCGAAGTGCAGAAAAAGGGCGACTACCTGCGCGAAAAGATGAGTGCTTTGAAAGCCAAAGTATCCATCATCGGTGATATTCGCGGCAAAGGTTTGATGTCCGGTTGTGAATTTGTCGATCCCAGAGGTCAGGCTGATTCCATCGGTTCACTGCCTGCCAGCGGCGAGATCGCGGCACTGGTTCAGAAAAAGTGTTTTGAGAACAAGCTTATCATGGAAAAAGGCGGCCGTCACGGTTCGGTGATGCGGTGTCTTTGTGCGCTGAACGTCTCCTGGGAAGAGCTGGATACCATGATCGCGATTTATGAGAAAGTAGTCATTGAGGTCAATGATGAATATACCAGATAAGTTTTTTCTGACAGCGGATGCAGCCGACAGAGAAGCTTATTTGCAGATGATGACTGCCACCGTGAAAGCGGTGGCAGATTCGTTGGATCATCCTCACGCTTATGCCGGAATGCCCCCGTATGAATTGCGGGAATTGTTGTCCTGCAGGGATCTGCTTCCGGAACATCCGCTGGGGTTTGAAGCGGTATTGAAAGAGCTTTCCGAAAAGATTCTGCCCAATCTGGTGCGGCCGATGTCCACCGGATATATGGCGCATCTGCACAGTCCGGCTCTGTTGGAATCCATTGCCGCTGAAATCGTTATTGCGACATTCAATCAATCTATGGACTCCTGGGATCAGGCACCGGCGGCAACGGAGATCGAGGTCGGAGTGATCAATTTTCTCTGCCGGTTGTACGGTTACGGGGAAAATGCCGACGGCGTATTCACCTCCGGCGGTTCCCAGTCCAATCTGTCCGGTCTGCTGCTGGCGCGCGACTGGTTCTGCAATGAAAAGCTGCACTGGGATGTAAAAAAGTACGGTTTGCCGGAGAATTTCCGGAAATTCCGGATGTACTGTTCGGAAGTTTCCCACTTTTCGATGGAAAAGAGTTCGCATCTTATGGGCATGGGTTATGACGCGGTGGTGAAAGTCCCGGTGAATAGTGCCATGCAGATGGATTGCGGAAAATTGCGTGAACTCATCGCAGCGGACATTGCCGCGGGCAATCTGCCTTTCTGTGTGGCGGCGACGGTGGGTACGACTGACTTCGGCAGTATCGATCCTCTGGCGCAGCTGCGGGAAATCTGCGATGAATACGGTCTCTGGCTGCATGCGGATGCCGCTTACGGCAGCGGAGTGATCCTGTCGGAAAAGTATGCATATAAAGTTGCCGGTTTGTCCCGGTGCGATTCGATCACGGTGGATTTCCATAAGATGTTCCTGCTGCCGATAAGCTGCAGTGCTTCGCTGATCCGGGATAAACGGTATTTTGAAACGCTGACACTGCATGCGGATTATTTGAACCGGGAGGAGGATGAGGAAGACGGTTATATCAATCTGGTCAATAAATCCATGCAGACCACCCGGAGATTTGATGCACTGAAAGTGTGGATCTCTTTCAAAATGCGCGGTGCCGACGGCTGGAGTGAATTGATCACCAGATGTATTGACAATGCCGCTTATTTCCACAGTAAATTGACCGGCTGCAAGGATGTGGAAGTCATCACCGCTCCGGAGATCAGTTCGGTGGTCTTCCGGGTGCTTCCCCGCTCCGGTCAGAGTGAAGATGCCGACACGATGAATAAACGTGTCCGCCGG
>JAGBZM010000041.1 GCA_017628235.1 Lentisphaeria bacterium
GCTGGATCACCCGGAAGATCTGGCCGGTACGGTCATTCCGCCGTTGACACAGTATGCACTGCGGATAACTTCCGAACTGCCGGTGGTCTGCCAATTCGGCCGGGTGGATACTACGCAGAACGCCATGAGTTATTATGTGGGAGTCGGTCATGCCGAGTGACAAATTTTATTTTGCAATGACAGTGGATGATGTGGCACTGTCACACTGGTATTGCGAAGCGAACTTCCGTAATCTGATCCGTTTTTTTGATCAGGAGGGAGTGAAAGCCACTTTCTTTGTCGTGCCGGTGGACGAAGAGACGGATAAACCGTTTTACGAAGTTTTCCCGGAGATCCCGGGAATCATCAAAGAGGCGGTGAAATCCGGCCACGCATTCGGTCAGCATGGTATCCGTCACAACCGTTTTGAATTGGGCATCCCTCCGGCAATGGTGCTGGATCTGCCGCATGAAACGGAAAATAAACGTTATGCCGCCGAAAACCGGGAGGCTCTGGAAGCCGATCATTGTGTGGAAAACTGCCGGGCGCGGTTGAAATCCGGCCGGGATATTCTGGAAAAAGTTCTCGGTATGCCGGTCAGGGGATTCCGTTCTCCGGCGGTACAGAGCAGTCGCGGGATGTTTCAGGCTCTTGCCGAAGCGTATGATTACGACAGTTCGCTGGTCTGGCAGCAGACGGGATGGGATTATCTCAACGGCCATACGGAAGTTTTGCCCCGGAAACTGGATGCGGAGCGTTACGCGCAGATAACTTTGCAGTGTCCGGGGATCGAGTATCCGCTGGCTTGTGATTACACCTGGTTTCTGCCGCCGGAACGTTATGAATTGACTCTGGCGCTGGCCAGACATGATATCGACAGCTGTATCAGCCTGGGGGTACCGTTTGTCCCGGTCAGTCATGTCAATCCGGTGTATGAGGGTGAGGGGATCCGGATGTTGAAAGATATCTTTGCCTATGCCCGTCAGGCAGCGGAAGCTGCCGGAAAAGAGTTGGAATTTATCAACTTGGAGAAATTGTCAGAAAAATAAAAATGTATCCGGCAGATACTCACGGTGAGTAGTGCCGGGAAATAAAAAATGGTCCGGAAAAATGATGATTGCAAGATTGGGATTTTCCATGCCGGGGGGATCCGGCAAGCTTCAGCTGTAAGCAGCATACAGCTGAAATATTAAGATCGGCAGTTGTCAGTTGCCGGGCCGGAACAAAGAAAAAAGAAAGGGATCAATTATGAAAAGAAGTACTTATTCTGTCCGTCCTGCTCATGAGCAGGTAAAACACATGTGTTTTACCTTAATCGAGCTGCTCGTGGTGATTGCTATTATCGCGATATTGGCGGCGATTTTGCTGCCGGCCCTCAACTCCGCCCGTGAGCGCGGCCATGCAGCCAGCTGTATCAACAATTTGAAGCAGTTGACTACAATTTTCATCCAGTATGCCGATCAGAATGATGATTATTACATTCCTTCATCTTCTGTTCCGACTGCCTGGGGAGCGATTAACTGGAATGAAACAGTTCAAAAATATTCTCAACCCGGGGCAGAAAATTATCAGGATGTTGAAATTTTGTTTTGCCCTAAAACCGGCCGTGTAGCTCCCAAACACACCGGTGGGGCATACAATGGTTCTCATCCCGGTTATGGTGCAATGACTTACGGTCCGCTTTCCAATGGTGTCAACGGAAAACAATGGGCAGCTGGAGTACCTCAATCTATGGATCCTTTCAAAACAATCAGAATCAGAAAACCGAGTATATCTGTTTTGGTAGGTGATTCAAAGAGAGGGGCTATTCCAGAATGCGGCTATGCCTGGATTAACAACTACACCAGTTCAAGAGGTGATGGTGTGGTTGGAGAAAGACATAACAAACAGGACAATTACGCATTTTGTGATGGTCATGTGAGTACTGTTGCCGCAACGGCTGTTAATGAATGGTTGGATAATGGCGGTTATGATGATGAACATATGTATGCTGAATTGACATACTGATCGGCAATCATAAAATATTCTGCCCGTTCCGGCGGATGATTTTCCGCCGGAACGAAAAACAGTAAATAATATCCATCTTTGTAAAATCCGTATGTCGGATAGAGATCGACTGTAAGTATGTGGCGTACATGACTGCGAAAACGTCCGCTGATTTGCCAAGTGATTACCCGCAATGCGCCACCGACGGTATGATGGCATCACAACAGACAATAACAATTATTAAAATAGAGAAAAATTGAATAATGAAAATAAGAATTCTGGCACTGCTGCTGGCCGGAGCCGGGGCGTTATATGCCCAAATTCCGGAAGTAAAGATCCCTCTGGTGGAAAAAAGATGGATCAAAGATGATGTATTGACCAAACAGTTTTCCACGCCCTGGAGCTTCGGGGCGGTTTTCCGGGGATTTGTCAAACTTGGCAAAAACGATCAGGATGCGGTCAAAGATACGCAGGTACGGCTCTTTCATGATAAGGAGAAACTTTATTTCGCCTTTTTCCGGACGGTGGAAACCACTCCGTCCTGCGTGACTGCTGCCCGCGACGGCGGCGTATGGACTGATGACTGCGTATCTTTATTCATCTCTCCGGATGCGGCGCAGCCGGCACATTTCTATCAGATAGTCATCAATGCCAACGGTGTGGTTTACGATGAAGAGCGTTTCCCCGGCGGGAAATTTGATACGAAAAAGGATTTCCGGACTTTGAAAACCAATATTTTCAAAGGTGAAAGAGCGTGGTTGCTCTACGGTTCGATCGATCTTGCCGAATTGGGGATCCGGGCGGGTAAAAAATTTGCTTTCAATCTCACCAGTCACCGCAATGAACCGGACGGTACAGAAGAGTATTCGACTTTCGCTCCGCTGGCCCGGCCGCAATTCCTCGTCCCGGAAAGCTTCATCCCGGCATCTCTGGGCGGCACCGCCTACAATAAACCGGCTGCGTACAGCTTCGGCCGCTATCCAGAACTCTGTCTGGACGGTGAAGGCGAATTCGGCACTTCCGAAAGATGGGTGCGCCGCAACGGAGCATCGGTTTCCCCCTGGTACAAAGGTTCCGGCAGTCACAGCATCAGCGTGATAAACAAAGAGCGCGGCATGACCCGCAACTGGTTCCACGCACTGGATCTGAAGCCGGGCAAACGTTACATGTTGAGCTTCCTTTGCCGGTACAATGTGCTGGAAACCGGTAATCTCGTGCCGGTACGCATCCATTGTTATGACCGGGGCGGGAAAGTTCTGGCGGTGATCGACGGCCCCGGCCTCGGCAACCTCGGCGGCGGCGTGCCGAATTACCGCTTCGCTCCCTACAAAAAGGATTTCACCACTCCTGCCGGTACCGTCCGGACGGAACTGGAAGTGCGGGTCGTTGAACCCGGCAGTATCAATCTTGATGCCATCAGCGTGAAAGAATTTGTGCCGGTCTCTCATGTGCCGGTGCTGCAGTATCCCGCTGAAAATGAGATCATCCGCCGGTTGCGGGTCGATTTCAAATGGAAACTCTTTGCCCGCGACGACCTGCGCCCGGGAACGCTTACTTTGCAGTTTTCCAAAGATGCCGCTTTCCCCGAAAACAGGACCATTACCTTTGACGGCTGTGCGTATGACCCCGCCGATACCCGGGGGTGGTATGAGGATCTGCCGGAACCGGGCAAGTGGTTCTGGCGGGCCAGATTCGACGGAGAAGACGGTGGAGTTTGGAGCAAAACTTCCTCCTTTATCATCGACTTTGATCAGTCCAATGAAAAAATTTCTCCGGTGATTTCCGGCCTTTCGCCGCGCGGGAGAATGGCTGAACGCGCTCCGGAATACCGCATTACTTTTACTGACGGCAAAATTTCTTCCGGGATCAAAGAGGTCAAACTTCTGCTCAACCGCAAAGATGTCAGTGCCGATGCCGCGATCACGGATCAGGGAATAACTTTCACTCTGCCGGAAGACGGTAAGACATTCTATGAGGTCCAGCTCTTTGTCACCGACAACAACGGCAATAAAGCTGAAGAGAACGACTTTATCGCCATCATGCCCGGTAAAGGCCGGACTGTTGTTGACAGCAAAGGTTTTATCGCGGTGGACGGACAGCGGATATTCCCCATTTCCGGCTATGCCTATGAGGACAGCAAAGAGTTTCCGGCAATGAAAAAATTCGGTTACAATTCCAATATGACTCCCTGGGTTACTCCGGTAAATCCCGCCTGCTGGCGCATTATTGCCGATTGCACCCGCGCCGGATTGTATATGATCCCCATTACCCTGCCGGAATTTCTCTGGGGCAAAGGCTACATCAAAACCGATACCCGCGCGGCCCGGAGATTTCTGGAAAAGGAAGCAAAATATGTGGCCAAATTGCAGGGACATCCCGGAGTGATCGGTTTTTACCTCGGAGATGAATCCATTGACGGCGGTTATAAAATGGACCGTTTTCAGGAGTATTACCGGGTGCTGAAAGCTGCCTGCCCCGATCTGCCTATGACCTGGCTGCCGACTTACGGGCAGAACAATAAATTTGCCTGGACCGGTGCTGTCAAAGCCTGCGATGCATTCTGGCACGATGATTATGTCAGTCAGCGCAATCAGCATTTGCATATGATCCCGGATATCGACCGGATCATGAAGTGGAGTGGCAGCAAGCCCTTTATGGAAATCCTCGGTGCTCATTCTCCGACCAGCGATTGGAAAAAAACTGAACAGCGTTTCCCGACAGTGACGGATATGCGTTTTTGCTCTTGGGCTTCGATAGTTTCCGGAGCAAAGGGACTTGCCGTTTACACTGAGGGCAAACGTAAAGCTCTGACTTACAATCCGTATGCGGAAACCAATGTGCCGGATTTCCAGCAGCGCTTGGGTAAGGTCATCAATGAAGTCGGTGCGGCGGTGCCCTGGCTGATCTCGGATGAACTTCCGGCGGTGAAAAGCACTGTTCTTTCCGGAAATGTGCGGATGTTGGAAAGAGTCGCGGAGGGTAAAACCATGACCGCCGTTGTCAATGCCGGAGAGAAGCCTGCCGAAGTGAGACTGGGCAACGGTAAAGTTATCAAACTTCCCCGCCTCGGTGTTGCAGTTGAATATTATTGAAATCAGTTACATATTGTATGATGATTGCCATCCGCCGGTACTGCCGCTGCCGGCGGATGAAATATGATCTGCTGGTAATAAGGATATGATATTATGCGCGGAAATTTTGAACATTGGGTATGGACGGAATTGCTGGCATTTGACCGGGGAAAGCCTGATTGCGGTGCCGGAGAGTATATAGAAACTCTCGGTTTTGTCCCGGAAGGGGTTTGTTTGCTGCTGACCACGCTGGATTTTGCGATGGCCCATCCGGGAATGGATAAAGAGTTTGTTCTGCCGCCGGATCACTGCTCGCGCAACGGCCACCCGGCTAATGAGGTGCGTACCCGGCAGGAGTGGACCAATTACAATTTGCGGACGCTGATTGCGGAATTGAAAAAACACGGCTGCAAAGTTTATTATTCCAGTTTCAGCACCACCATGCTGGATAAATTTCACAAAGAGTGGGTTTCTGATCATCCGGAAGTGCGGGGAGTGTATTCCTGGTTCGACGGTGATCCCGAGGGAAGGGGCAATGATATCTGCCTGATAAAATCTCTGGCAGACGGTACTCCGGTGGCAGAATTATTTGCTTCCCGGCTTGTTCGCTGCTGTCAGGATTATGGTTTTGACGGATTTCATGGAGCTGACGGTTGCGGTCCGGCGTGGGCCAGCGCGACAGAAACTGATATGAGTGATGCTTTTCTGGCGGAATTTATTCAGCCGGAATGGGAGGTGCCGGAATTTATTTCCGGAAAATATGACGGAGATCTGCGGACCTATATTCTCCGTTCGGAGTGGATTTGGGCCAATCGCCGTCTGGAGTGGATAGATTTCCTCTGCCGCAAGTGGGCAAATGCGTGGAAGATCATTACCGCTGCTTTGCATGAGGTCGGGTTGCAAACTGTTATCAACAGTGCCAATACCCGGGGTTCGTTTGATGCCATATATGAAACCGGCATCAATTACCGGATGATGGCAGAGACCGGGATCGATGCGATGGTCGTGGAAACAGTCGCGCTCGGTGTGGAAATGGGGGATGGCAAAGTCCATCCCCATGATGATTATCCGGCTGTACTGCGGGAGATCCGCACATTTGCCCCGCAATTCAAACTCATTTTCCTGCATGGTATCAAAGATGTGGTGGAAAACTGGGACAATCTGCGCCACGCTCCATGCGCCTATGAACGGGAGTTGTGCCGTCTGGCTAACAGTTATTTTTTCAATGGTACTGCTCTGGAACGTGCTGCTTCCGGGTTGCTCGGGTGTCTGGCCGATGGTATCAAACCTGCCGAATGGGAGTATATCCGCAACTTGTGGGATACCCATATCGCCGCCATCCCGGCGGCTGCCGGAGAGGTCACCACTTTGCACTGCGCGGAACAGGTGCTTGGCGGTTTGGCGGATTATACCGCTGACGGCATGCTCTCTGCTCACGATCAGATCCGGAACCTTATGGAACACGGAGTGGGTATAGAAACTGCCGCACCTCTGGAATCCGCCGGCCGCATTGCCGGTGTGCGGCTGCTGCCGGCGGCCCATCTGGTCGATGAGAAACTTATCCGGCAGCTGTTGGAACAGAATGCCGTTACTATTCTCATGGGACGCGCCGATGCACTGGAAAAGTTTTTCCCGCAGGGAGAAGTGCTTACCGACTTCCGGATCGCAATGATCATCATCAATCATGGTATCAGCGGCATTGTCCGTCATGCTGTTGCCGGCGGTAATTGGGAACCCGGCGGTGTGCTGGTCCGTTTCTGCGATTATCGCCCGCGTATGCCGGTGACGGAGGACTTCTGGTGCAAAGCGGCGGAGATGATCCATGTTTGTGCCGGAAAAAGTGCCGCCGTCCGGGGGATACCTTTCGCTGCTTTGGCTGGAGAATGCGGCTGTTCATTGCAGCAGCAGCTTATGGACAATGAAACACTGAAAGTCACGGTCGAAAACCGGGATGTCTGGCGGCGCAGAAAAGCGGTGGTCAAGTGTTCGCTGCCGGTTTCCGCAGTACGGATCATTACCTCGTTTCCTTTGCGCCCGGCAGGAAAGGATGCGGCCGGATATCAGGTGAATAAGGGGGAAAACGGTGAATTTTCCTTCGCCGTTCCGGTGCCGCCGCGCGGAGTTACTGTCGCGGAAATCAAAGTCAAACGCAGTTGAAAAAAACAGTTGACTGTGCTATATTATTAAAATGCCCCCGGATTTACTCCGGGGTGAATTTTATTTGTATGGCCGGGAGGACGGCTGGATAATACCAAATTGAAAAGGATGTTGGAAATGAAACTGTTCCGGGGGATGATGTTCATTATGGTACTGGCAATGCTTTTGCCGGTCAGCGCAAGTAATAAACGGGAATTACTGCCCTGTTTGAGCAATGTGAAAATCAAACTTGACGGAGTTCCGGACGAACAATTCTGGCAGAAGGCCGGCAAGATAGATGATTTTCTGGTGTACCGCACATATAAGGATGCTGAGAAACTTACAACGGTTCGCATCTGTCTGGATGAAAATAATTGTTATGTCGCGCTGGAGTGCGATGAACCGCTGGGCGTGAACAGAGGCAATCCGGAGGGCAGTGCCTGGAGTGGTGACTTTGTTGAAGTCTTTCTCGGTTCTGTGACGGGAAAGGATTGGTACCGGCAGATCGTATTCGGCTTGAATGATAAAACCTACAATGAATTTATCGACGTACATGATATATCCCGCGCCATGAAGATCGATGAGAAACATTGGAGCGCAGAGTTGGTCATCCCGCGCCGCGCGCTCGGAGAATTCCGGGATACACTCCTGTTTAATGTTATGCGCGGCAGAAGCAATGCCAAGCACTCCGTTACCTGGGGGGCTGTTGCCTGGGCAGTGGATCTGCACCGTTTCGGGATCATGCACATTTACACTCCGGAAGATGAGATCATTCGCGGCCCCTGGTGCTCCATAAGCAGGGCAACGGAAGCGGTGGTAAGTTTTGAAACTGCCGGAAATTGTGCAATGGAGATATTCTACCGGAAAAAAGGCGAAACGGATTTCAACCGGGTTTTCGCATCAGTCGAGGGCAGTGTGCAGGATGCTTCCGGAAGTTTGCATCACGTCCGGCTGACCGGTCTGGAGCCGGACACCGTTTATGAATACCACGCCGGAGATCAGAATATCCGTACTTTTACCACTTTGACACCGGTTCCGGATGATTTCTCTTTTGCGGTTGCCACTGATACACACGGCAGAGACAAGTCTTTGCGTAATATTTTGAAAAATGATGAGGTGAGTAAAGCTGACATCTTTATCCATCTCGGTGATATGATTACCGGTATCGCCGGTCACGATTCATTTTACAATGCGTATCTGAGCGCGATGAGCGACCTCTGGCAGAAACCGTTTTTCAGTTTGCGCGGCAACCACGAATACCGGGGCAATGCGCCGAAAGTATTTTTCGATATGCTTTATCCCTTTGAACGCAAAGCATATTATTCATTCAACTACAAAGGTGTTTGCTTCGTGATCCTGGATTTTGACGGTGATTTGATGCATGGAGGAACTTATATCGCCGATCAGCGTGAATGGCTGAAAAATGTGGTCAAAAGCAGCGAATTCACCGGAGCGCAATTCCGGGTGCTTCTGGCGCATCAGCCGCTTCTGGCCGGTCGCGGCGGCGGAAAGCTCCTGGGCAAATTTTTCTCTGAATTGCCGGAAAAAGATCAGCAGGCGTTTGATTTGATGCTGGCCGGACATGTCCATATCTATGAAAAAGCCATGCCCGGAGAAAAATATATCTTCTCTCAGCGGGCCGGGCGTAACGGGAAAATCGAGACGATGCCACTGACATTCCCCGTTTTGATCGGAGAGAGCGACGGTTGGTTCATCATTGACAAAAAGGCGGATAAGCTGACTGTAAAAGCCTACGGTAAAGCTTCGGATAAACCGATCGACGAATTGGTGATCAAACGCAAATAACAGCAGCAACATTTGGCAGGGAACGAAAACTGTTCCCTGCCAAATATCGGCGGTTGACCGGCAAACTTACTTGCGCCACAATGCTCCGGACACATCCGCATTCATCGGCCATGCGGTACGGGCTGACAGGGAAACTTCTCCGGCTTGTATGCCATCCGGGGCGGCGGTGCGTTTGAATTGCTGAGTGAAAAAACGTCTGATAAAGAGTTCTTTTACCCGCTGCAGTTCGGCATCTGGGTATTTCCCCGCAAAGGCGTGTCGGGCCAGTGCAAAAAGTTTTTCCGGGGCGGAAACGCCATTGACGAAATGATATAAATAAAAGTCATGCAGTTCGTAAGCTCCGAGGATATCCTCGGTTTTCTGGGCAATTTCGCCGTTGGCGTCCAGCGGCAGCAATTCCGGACTGACCGGAGTATCGATAACATCCTGTAGAATATTTTCACTTCCCGGCAGCAGTGATGCCGCATGCCGGAGCAGAACGGCAATATTACTTTTGGGTATACTGGAATTGACCGCATACATCGCCATCTGATCGCCATTGAATGTCGACCATCCCAGTGCAATTTCCGAAAGGTCGCCGGTACCGATGACAATACCATTCACCTGATTGGCGATATCCATCAATATCTGGGTACGTTCCCGGGCCTGACTGTTTTCGTAAACGCTGTCAGTTTTTTCCGGGTCATGACCGATATCGGAAAAGTGCTGCATACAGGCATCGGTAATGGATATTTCCCGTATTTCCGCGCCGATAAGTTCGGCCAGTTTTACCGCATTGCTTTTGGTTCTGCCGGTGGTTCCGAAACCGGGCATCGTTACGGCCAGAATACTTTGCGGCGGCAGAGAGTACTGCCGGCAGACCAGAGCCAGAACGACCAGAGCCAGGGTCGAATCCAAACCGCCGGAAATACCGAGTACCATTTTTTTTGCTCCGCAGCGGAGCATTCTTTCGCCCAGACCGGTAGCCTGCAGAGTCAGGGTTTCACGGCAGAACCCGGCAATTTTATCCGGATTTTGCGGTAAAAACGGGTGAATCGGGTTATTCAGGCAGCTGAAGTCCGGAGCTTGCGGCACCGGCTGGAGCCGGACCCGGTCCGCAGAAGTCAGCGGCAGGCGCATCTGAGAGTGATTGATCTTATCCAGATCGATATCCGCATAAATCATTCCGCTGCCGTTTGCCGGTGATGGCCGGGAAGCGGCAGTTTTTCCCCGGTCACAGATCAGCAGTCCGCCGCCGTAAACCACATCTCCGGTGGATTCTCCGCAACCGGAGAATGCCGCTGCTGCCGCCCCCCCAGATCGATTGCTTACGGCCCGGAAAAATTCTTCATCGCACTCCCATGCTCCGGGGATCGCCGGTTTGGCCCCGCAGAAAAGCTGCAGCTGTGCCGCCGGGAAAACGGGCATGTCTCCGGCAAAATTCACCGAAAAGGTCAACTTGCCATCGTTGAAAACTGTTCCGGCCGGATATAACCCTTCTGCCACAGGTATTTCCTGACTGAATCCGGGCAAATCCGGTGTCCGGCGGACGATCAACGCTGCAATTTTTCCATTCTGCGCCACCGCCGCGCATTCCACCAGCTTATTTCCGGAATATACCGGCATACCGAATACGGCCGGAGCATCGCCGGTGACTGCCGCCAGAGAAATTGCCGCTTCCCATGCCGAATCCAGCAGATACGGCTGTTCAAAGAGAATACCGCAGCTTTTGCCGGTGACTGCCAGTGCCGGAAAAAGCACCAGCGAAGCGTGATTATTCACCGCTTGAGTGTAGGCTCGACTCATTGCGGAGACATTGAAGCGGATATCCGCCGGATGCAAATCCGGGGATACAGCAGCGATCCGGTAGATATTGAACATCTCTTTACCTCGTAAAATAGATCATTGTATCCGGTGAATTCTGTTTGATTTTTTCTGCCACCGCTTCTCCTCCGATAGCGCAGGCAGTGGAAAATACATCCGCATCCATTGCAGTTCCGGCGACGACACTTACTGCCGAAACAGTGGTCGGATAACCGGTTGCCGGAGAGATGATATGACTGTAACGTTTGCCGTTTACCATGACAAATCTCTCATAATCACCCGAACTGGATACGGCATATCCGGCGGGGACACTCAACGATTCCGGCAGTATATTTTTCCGGTTGTGCGGATCGCGGATCGCCACCCGGTAGAATTTTTTTTCCGGCGGCGGCGCCGAAAGCATCCGCAAATTACCGCCGATATCGATCACTCCGGATTTTATTCCGGCGGCACTGACTGCTCTGGCTGCCCGGTCAGCGGCATAACCTTTGGCGATCCCGCCCATATCCAGTGCCATTCCGGGAACTGTCAGCAGGATCGTTTTCTGCTTTTCATCCAGAATGATCTTATTGAAGCCGACCATTTTCAATGTTTCCGCGATTTCGGCCTCATCCGGCGGCAGCTCGCGGTGATTGCGGTAAAATCCCCAGAGATCCATCAACGGTTTAACCGTGATATCAAAGTTGCCTCCAGTCTCCTGATACGCTTTTTTGGCTCGCATCAGCAGTTCCCACATTTCCGGAGAACAGGCAAACGGTGCGCTGGCTGCAGTCTCATTGAGTCGGGAAAGTTCGCTGGACGGATCGTAAAGAGAACAAAGATCATTGACCAGTTGAAACTCTCTGGCAGTTAATTCGCATGCCAGATTCAGATCCTCTTCAGAAGAGTATACAGAAACTTTGGCAATGGTCCCCAGAGCCGGAAATTCCGCTTTGAAACTGCGCGGATTCCCGGCGGTGAAGTACCTGACCGCCAGCAATATCAGCACCGCCACCGCGATCGCGGTGGCGACTGCTGCAAATTTCCAGTAGATACCCGGAGCGTTTTTTTTACGCGCGCTTGACATCGACTTTTATCTCAACACCGTTTACATCCAGAACCGTTTCACCGGATCCGGGCTGGAAGCGCAATGCCAGAATTTCACTGATGATATATTCCCGGTGAGTTTCAAGCATGGCACAGATTTTTTCATCAGCCTGATAGGTCACTTCGATACGGTCAGTTACTTCAAAACCGCTTTCTTTGCGGAGGTTTTGCAGCTTGCTAACCAGCTCGCGGGCCATCCCTTCAGCTTCCAATTCCGGAGAGAGGGCGGTTTCCAGAGCGATGGTGACACCGCTTTCGCTGGCGGCGACCAATCCGGGACGCTCCTCGCGCTGAATGATAAGGTCATCGGCTCCGATCGCGGCCTGTGAACCGTCGGAAAGGGTGATGCTCATCGGTTTGCCGGCAAGAATGGCGGAAATTTCAGCGGCATTGAGTTGGGCGATCTTGGCGGCGGCCAGTTTCATCTCTTTGCCCAACCTGGCGCCGAGAGCTTTGAAGTTGGCTTTGCAGGAACGTTTCACCAGCTCTTCTTCATCATCACAGAAATCAACCGACTTCACATTGAGTTCTTCGGCGATGATTTTGGCGGTACCGGAGAGCATTTCGCGTTCTTCAGCATCGCCGAGGGCGAGGATCGCCCGGGCCAGCGGCTGCCGGACTTTAAGATTGTTGGCCGTCCGCAGGAAACGGCCCTGAGAGACCGCCAGCATGGTCAGAGCCATCTGTTTTTCCAGATATTCGTCGCGGCAGTCATCCGGTTCGGGATAATCGCACAGGTGAACTGAATCGGGCATGCCCGGAGTTTTGATCGCCTGATAGATCGCTTCAGTGGTGAAGGGGATGAAAGGTGCGGCGGTTTTGGCAAATACCAGCAGTACATAGTGCAGGGTCCGGTAAGCTTCCAGTTTATCCGTATCTGAATCGCTTTTCCAGAAGCGGCGGCGGCTGCGGCGGATGTACCAATTGGTCAGGTCATCGATGAATTTTGCAAAACGGTTGGCTGCTTTCTGCAGATTGTAGTTGTCCATTTCCGTACGGATCTCGCTGACCATCCGGGAGAGAGAACTCAAGATCCAGCGGTCAAGCACATTGGCCGGGGCAACCGGAGGTCTGACATCACCATCGCCCGGATCATATCCGTCAACATTGGCGTAAGTGGTGAAAAATGAAAGTGCGTTCCACATCGGGATCATCACTCCGCGCAGAATTTCTTTGACCCCGTTTTCGGAGAATTTGAGGTCTTCGGCCCGTACCACCTGACTGCCGAGCATAAAGAGACGCAGCGCGTCAGCTCCGCACCGGTCGATGACATCATTGGGATCGGGATAGTTCTTTTTGCGTTTGGACATTTTCTGGCCGTCTTCGGCGAGGATCAGTCCGTTGACCACCACATTGCGATAAGGGGATTTACCGAAAAGGCAGACTCCCAGAACCATCAGGGTGTAGAACCAGCCCCGGGTCTGATCGAGACCTTCGGCAATGAAGTCGGCCGGGAAATTCTTTTCAAAATGTTCTTTGTTTTCAAACGGATAGTGGACCTGGGCGTAGGGCATGGCTCCGGATTCAAACCAGCAGTCAAGCACTTCCGGCGTGCGGTGATAGGTCTTGCCGTCTTTACGGATTACGATATTGTCGATGAAGTGTTTGTGCAGATCGGTGACTTTTTCTCCGGAAAGTTCCTCCAATTCGGCCACACTGCCAACGCAGATGCGGTCTTCCGGATCATTGTCGTTGATCCAGACGGGGATGCATGAACCCCAGAAACGGTTGCGGCTGATATTCCAGTCACGGGCATTGAGCAGCCAGTTGCCGAAGCGTTTACCGCCCACATAATCCGGCTGCCAGCGTACCGGTTCATTGGCAGAAGCAAGTTTTTCATGCAGATCTTCCACTCGGACATACCACGCTTCGATGGCGCGGTAGATCAGCGGGGTATCGGTACGGTCGCAGAATGGATAACTGTGGGTGATCGTCGCCTGATGGACAAGTTTGCCCTCATCTTTCAAACGGCGGATGATTTCTTTGTCACAATCTTTGCAGAATTTACCGGCGTATTCGGGGATCTTGTCCGTAAAGTTGCAGGAGGCATCCAGCGGATCGGCGATGACCATGATCCCCGCTTCCCGGCTGACCCGGAAGTCATCTTCGCCGTAAGCCGGGGCGATATGTACCAGACCGACACCGTCATTGATGGTCACATAATCATCGTTAAGCACCCGGAATGCACCTTCAGAAGCGAATTCTTTGAAGTAGGGGAAAAGCGGTTCATAAGTCCATCCTTTCAGGTCGCTGCCTTTGAGCCGGGCAACGATCTCAAAATCCTCCTCCTTGCGGAAAAGGGTGGATATCCGTGCCTGAGCCATGACATAGCAGGCTTTGGCCGGATCAGTCAGATCCCGCACTACACAGTAATCGATCTGCGCTCCGGCACAGATGGCAAGGTTTTCCGGCAGGGTCCAGGGGGTGGTGGTCCAGATGAGCAGGTAGGTTTCTCCCCAGGCGGCATCGGCTCCGGAGGTCACTTTGGCCCGGACGGTAACGGCCGGATCCTGAACATCTTTGTAGTTGCTGCCGGCTTCAAAGTTGGACAGCGGAGTGGAGAGTTTCCAGGAGTAAGGCATGATCCGGTAGCTTTTGTATACCCGGTTCTGGTTCCACAACTGTTTGAATACCCACCAGATGGATTCCATGAATTGCGGATTCATCGTCTTGTAGTCGTTGTCGAAATCCACCCAGCGGCCCATGCGGGTGACGGTTCTGCGCCATTCTCCGACATACCGGAGAACCATTGAACGGCACTGTTCATTGAATTTGTCCACTCCGAATTCGCGGATTTCATGGGCTCCGTTGATATTCAGTGCATCCTGCGCAAGTGCTTCAATGGGCAGACCGTGAGTGTCCCAGCCGAAACGTCTTTCCACATGTTTGCCGCGCATGGTCTGATAACGGGGTACCACATCCTTGATGGTTCCGGCCAGCAGATGTCCGTAGTGGGGCAAGCCGGTGGCGAAAGGCGGGCCGTCGTAAAAGACAAATTCCCCATTTCCCTTGCGCTGTTCGAGGGACTTTTTGAAAGTATCATTTTCTTCCCATAATTTCAGGATCTCCTGTTCCATCGCCGGGAAATCGACCTGATTGGAAACGTTTTTGAATTTCATTGTTTTGCTCCTGCGGATTCCATATTTAAAATAATAAAAAATAACCTTGATATATCTATTTAATATAGCTCCGAACCATACTGTTGTCAATCGTTTGCTTGCGAAAAACCGCTTTTATCAGGAAGAAAACAAAAAAGAATCGTTAAAAAACGGTAAAGGCACTTGAAAAAATCCATACGCAAGCTAAATTAAGTGGATGTATAATGTCCGATGAGTTTGATAAACTGAAAACAAAACAGGAGATTTCTTTGAAAATGAAAAAACTTTTGATGATTCTGACGTTCTGTCTGTGCTTTTCCGGAGTCAACGCCGCCGGGATGGTGCCCGACCGTAATACCAACTGGGGTGAAAAACTGGCTCTTTACCTGCCCAACCGTCTGCTTGATGCACTGGATCTTTTCAGTGTGACTCTCGGTGTCGGTCCGGTGGCGGAAGTGCGGTTGATGGGGACCCGGCTGGTGGATATCGGTGCCGGATTCAGTGCTTCGACCTACAAGCTTTACAAGGATCACAACCGTCAGTACGGTATCGGTGTCGAGGAGGGTTGGTACTGGTCATTTATCGTGGTCGGTGAAGAGGAGTATGCACTGCGGGAGGGGTCTCTGCTGGTGGATAAGTATGTGGAGTGCCGTGCCGGAGTGCCGACTCCTGAAATGCGGGTGTATGACTACTTTGACGGGCCGCGTGATTTCTGGGCGATCGGCGGTTCGCTGGGATTTATCATTGATGCCGGAGTCTATCTCCATCCGGTGGAGTGGGTGGATTTTGCCCTCGGTTTCTTCCTGGTGGATATCCGGGAGGATGATCTGAATTTTGATTCTTTTGACCGCTGAACAGCGATGAAAAAGTTTGTCTGTTCCCGTTGCGGGGCGTGCTGCCGCTGGCCGGGAGCAGTCAAATTGACCGATGCGGAAGTCGATGTCATTGCCGGATTTCTGAATATCCCGCTGGCCGACTTTCTGGAAAATCATACCGTTATCACCCCTGATCGCAAACATCTTTCTCTGTGTGAAAAAGAGAATGGAGAGTGTGAGTATCTGGCAGTGGACAGCGATGGATTGTCGCTGTGCCTGATCGAAAAAGTCAAACCGCAGCAATGCCGCAACTTTCCGGGAAAATGGAACTTCCCGGGCTGGCAGGAGAAGTGCGCCGGAGAGTATAAATGAAAAAAAATGGTAATCTGATCGTTATTTCCGGGCCCAGCGGGGTCGGAAAATCAACCCTGGTCAAACTGGCAATGGCGGAATTGCCGGACTTGCGTTTTTCAGTGTCCTGCACCACCAGACAGCCCCGGGCCGGAGAGGTGGATGGGCAGGCATATTATTTTTTGAGTGAAGAGGAATTTTCCGAACGCCTGCGGCAAGGGGAATTTCTGGAACATGCCGGAGTATTCAAACACCGTTACGGCACATTGAAAAGCGAAGTTCTCAACCGCATTACCCGGGGCGAGGAGGTGCTTCTGGATATTGATGTGCAGGGGGCCAGGCAGATCCGGCAGGCCGCAGAGAGTGATCCGGTCATCCGCAATGCTGCGGTATTCATCCTGATCGCTCCGCCGTCGCTGGCGAGTTTGCGCGAAAGACTCTCCGGACGCAACACCGAAAACGCGGAACAGTTGGCACTCCGCCTGGCCGGAGCAAAAAATGAGTTGAGCAGTTTCCGCATTTATGATTATATCGTGTTTAACGATGAATTGGAAAAGGCCGCTGCCGAATTGATTACTGTTTTGAAGTCCATCCGGCTGCGGACAGCCAATATCCGGGAGGAACTTTTTCAGTGAAAAACAGGAAGTTGATCGTGCTTGGTGTGACCGGCAGCATCGCTGCTTACAAGGCTGCCGATCTCTGCAGCAAGCTGGCCAGAAAATTTGAAGTGCAGGTCATTATGACGGAAAATGCCTGCCGTTTTGTTACCCCGGTCACTTTCCGTACGCTCTCCCGGAGACCGGTGATAACCACGCTCTGGGAGGATGAGTCGCAGTGGCGGCCGCGCCATGTGGAGCTGGCGGATGAAGCAGATCTCTTTGCGGTAGTTCCGGCAACGGCGAATTTTATTGCCAAGGCAGCCAATGGCATTGCCAATGATGCTCTGTCAACATTTGCCGCGACATTTGCCGGCAAAACGGTGATCGCCCCGGCGATGAATCCGAAAATGTGGGCGCACGCCGCCTGTGAGGCAAATTGCCGTCTGCTTGAGGCGCGCGGAGTGATTTTTGCCGGACCGGCTTCCGGAGCAGTGGCCTGCGGTGCCGCCGGAACCGGACGGATGGTGGAAGTTCCCGAAATAATCGATGTTATTGCCGCCAATATTTGACGGATGCGGGGCTGAAACAGCGTAAAACAGAGAAAAAACCGTTTATTTTTCAATAAAAATTTGCAAAATGGCACAACTGGTGCTATTTTAAGTAAATTCCGATATGCCGGAAACTTTTACCGGGGCGCACCCGATCATCGCGCCGCCGCAAAAATACCGGTGAGGATGTTGACGCGTACCGGAGAGTACGGCAGACAACTTGCGGGGGGGAGTGAAGTATGAACTTCCCGCAGAGACGGCGGCAGCTGGAGGCAGTGGGCCGGCGTTCTTGCCGATGTGCGAAAACAGGCAGTGGTTTGCGGTTCTTTTATCGGGTGTACGCACAAGTTCTGACTGAAAAGATTTTTTATCAGGTAGATTGAAAAATGAAAACTTATTTGGCTAAAGTCGGGGAAATCAAGCCGGAGTGCTTGCTTTTCGACGCTTCTGAATTGCCCGTCGGCCGTTTGGCGGTTCGCATCGCCAACGCTCTGCGCGGCAAAGATAAACCGACCTATACTCCGCACATCGATACCGGAGCATTCGTCATTGTCATCAACGCTTCCAAAGCGGTCTTTACCGGACACAAAAATGAACGCAAAGTTTATGTTGACTACTCCGGTTACCGCAGCGGCAGAACCGAAACCACCGCTGACAAAGTTCGTGAATCCAATCCTGAACGTCTGATCAAAGATGCGGTTTGGGGCATGATGCCGCACGGCCGTCTCGGCCGCGCGCAGTTTGCGAAACTCAAAGTTTATGCCGGTGCCGATCATCCGCATGCCGCGCAGAAACCTGTCAAAGTCAATCTGGAGAA
This sequence comes from Lentisphaeria bacterium, assembly GCA_017628235.1. Classification (GTDB taxonomy): domain Bacteria; phylum Verrucomicrobiota; class Lentisphaeria; order Victivallales; family Victivallaceae; genus UBA1784. The sequence continues at coordinate 18,096 of JAGBZM010000041.1, forward strand.
GTAAATCATGAAAAAAAGTGATGTTGTTCTGGCTACCGGCCGCCGCAAATGTGCGGTCGCCCGCGTCCGTTTGACTACCGGCAGCGGTAATGTTGTGGTCAATGGCAAACCGATGGTGGAATACTTTAACAGTGAATCGCTCTGTGGTTTTGTCAATCAGGTATTCGCGGTCAGCGAAACTGTTGGTAAGTTTGATATTGCGGCCAATCTTGATGGCGGCGGTATGGCCGGACAGGCCGGTGCGCTGCGTCACGGCATTACCCGCGCTCTGATCAACTATGATGAAGAGTTGCGTGCGGTGCTGAAAAAGGCTGGTATGGTTACTCGCGATGCCCGGGTCAAGGAACGTAAGAAATCCGGTCAGCCGGGAGCCCGTCGCCGGTTCCAGTTCTCCAAACGATAAAAATCTTTTGGATTTTGTGGGGATGGCGGCTTGACAAAGTGCGTTTCCCCATGTATATTATAGCATCGTTTATAAAGAACGCATGCACCCATAGCTCAAGTGGATAGAGCGTCTGGCTACGGACCAGAAGGTTAGGGGTTCAAATCCCTTTGGGTGTACCAAATATTAAAGAGCAGTAATGAAAATTACTGCTCTTTCCTTTTGTCCCCCCATGCGGGATTTTGTATTTTGAGCATTTGCTCAAAATATGCAAAACCGGCATCCGCCGTTTTGCGAACCCTTGTGGGGGTGCCCTGTGCTTTGCCTTGTCACGGCGTAATGCAATGAAGACGGATCACGCACATCACATTGTGATGTCAAATCCCTTTTTATCCTCCACAGCCTTCGGTGACGGAGGATTGGTGTACCAAATATTAACCCTCTTGAGAGTGATCTCAAGAGGGTTTTCTTATGCCTTGATTCGGGGGAGGAAGCCGTTTTGAACGGTATCGGAGAATTTTGAAAAAGATTCCGCCGAAAGCCTTCAAGTACCACTTGGAGGATTTTCGATATACCTTGACGGCTCTTCTTGGCGAGACACCGTTTACTGCTGTTTTATCCAATTGCTGCCGTTTCAATGATAATTTGCACCATCCAAATCTACTGCTCGCATGGCTTGGAAATCCGGCTTTTTCACTTCGATGCGTTTGTGACCGAAAACAATGAAATATTTTCCCTTTTTAAAAAGAAGTCAAAAATAAAATCTTTGTTAAAATCGAAACACAATGTACCTTGGTACGAAAGATGAAAATTTTCCTTGTTATCACTCCAGTAAAAATCTTTTCCTGGAGATGCAGTTCCGATATGAAAACCATTTTTGCGTGAAAAAACAATTACTCCGTCTGCCATTTTCAAGTCAAGCGATTCCGGCTTACCATTAATATGATAAAACCCCAAAGCATCTTTGACGATCACTCCGGATGGCTCGCTATGTCTGCAACCGGAAATAAAAGTTGCGATCACCCAGACAAACATTGCAAAATAAGGCGTAACTTTTTTCATTATGAAACTCGTTTTTATTTCATATTCCAATATAATATAATTGATAAAGCATAAAAATCAAGCATTACAAAAATTATTTATATTTGTTGTATATCCTGATAATCTTTTTGAGATCATTTGGGGAGTTCGCATCTTCCAATTCCAATAGAAATTCAGTCATATTATATCTGTTTTAGGGGGAAGTTCTAACCGTTGCCGGGTTGCATTTCTCAGAAGATGTGATATA
>JAGBZM010000042.1 GCA_017628235.1 Lentisphaeria bacterium
GATTGGGGTTGCTGCTGCCGAGACGCTCAAAAACGCCTTTGGCGAGAACTGCTTCATTGTCCATTTCAAACAGCGTGAATTTCATCGAGCTGCTGCCGGCATTGACTACCAGAATTTTCATGATACTTTCCCTTTTTGTTACGGTTGAAAACGATATTTCCTGTAATCTGATTAATATACACCAACATTGCATCAATTTCCAGAAAAATCTGTTTTTTTTGACAAATTCCGGAAAATTTCAAAAAAAAAGGAAAAATTTTTTAAAAAACAGTTGAAAAAAAGGTGTTTGTGTGGTAAAATAGGTATCGAAAGGAATAAAAAGGAGCAAATAGGTATGCAGTCGATGACAACAGGAAATTTTTTTCCCGGTCTTTTTGTCGGGAATTACGACCATGTGCTTGATGCACAGGGGCGGGTTTCGCTGCCGAGTGACTGGCGGAATAAGGATCAGGAGACTGAGCTGGTGATGATCCCGACCCGCGATCAGGCACTGCTGCTGCTGCCGTTGGCGACTTTTATGGAATTTGTCAGCAAAGCGGGCAAACTGGCGATAGCCAATCCGAAAATGCAGATGGCACTGGCGTATCTTGGATCAGCTTCACGCCGCTGCCGCTGTGATAAGCAGGGGCGTATGGCACTGGATAAAGAGAAGCTCGAATCGATCGGAGTGAAGAAGAATTTGAAACTGATCGGGGCGGTCACTCATATCCGGATCTGTTCGCCGGAAAATTGGAAACAGCCGGATAATCCGGATGAATACCTCAACGAAATCCAGCAGGTCAGTGACGGCACCGACGGTCTGGATGCGCTTGGCGGATTGCTGCAGGGGGTATTCAATAAATGAGTGAAGGCAATACATTTCATCATATTCCGGTGTTGTCCCGGGAGGTATTGGAGTATCTGCGATTCGATTCTTCGCGTCCGGCGCGTCTGGTGGACGGCACTGTCGGCGGCGGCGGACACAGTGCCTTGCTTCTGGCGAAGTATCCCCGGCTTGAACTGTTGGGGATCGACCGGGATGATATGGCGTTGAAAGCGGCGAAGGAACGTTTGAAATTTGCCGGCAGCCGGGTGACATTGGTGCGGGGCGATTATGCTGATCTGGCAGCTCTTGCGGTGGAACACGGTTGGGATCAGCTCGATGGGGTATTGCTGGATATCGGGGTTTCATCCCCCCAGCTCGATGTGGCGGAAAGAGGTTTTTCCTGGCGCAGTGATGCGGTGTTGGATATGCGGATGGACCGCCGGAGTGAATTGACTGCCGGGCGGTGGCTCAACCGGACCGGGGAAGCTGAAATGGCCCGGGTTTTCCGGGAGTACGGAGAGATAAAACGGGCCGGTGCGCTTGCCCGGAAAGCGGTGGAGATGCGGGAGAAAAAGCCCTTTGCCATGACTTCAGATCTGGTGGCTCTTTCTGACGCGGTGCTGGGTCGGGCAAAGCCTGGACAGCTGCCGCATCCGACATTGGTTTTTCAGGCAGTGCGGATTGCGGTGAATGATGAATTGAAGCAGTTGGAGACCGGTTTGAAGTCTGCGCTGGCGATGTTGGCGCCGTCGGGGAAGGTGGCGGTGATAAGTTTTCATTCGCTGGAGGACCGGATCGTGAAAAATTTTTTCCGGAAGGAGAGTACGCAATGTATCTGTCCTCCGGGATTGCCGGTGTGCTGCTGCGGACATGAGGCCGCGATGAAAGTGCTGACCAAGCATGCCGTGACCGCCGGAAAAGATGAAGTTGCAGAAAACAGCCGCAGTGCATGCGCAAGATTGCGTGTGGCGGAGAAGTTGGGATAGTGGATATAAAAAGAAGAAGCGAGGAAACGTAAAATGTTCAACATCCAGCCGGGAAGTACAGGCGGCAGAAGGTCGTCGCCGCAGCGTAAACAGGATTATTCGGGGGGTGTGGATGCTTTGTGCGGTCTGCTGGCCCGCGTGGGCAGTGCTGCTCTGGTGATTTTGGTGATCGGAGCATTTTTTCACACATATATAAAGTTGGATCAGCAGATCAATCAGGCCTCCGCTGAAATCGCCCGGGTGGATGAGAGAATCGTCCAGATGAATCGGGACGTCGAGGCCCTGAATATGCGTTTCGCCAATTGCAGTACCCGGGAATTCATCATGCGGCAGATCGCCCGCTTCAAGCTGCCGCTGGTGGAGTTGCGGCAGGATCAGCAGCAGTATATCCGGGTCTATTCCGGAGAGCAGCTTGCCCGCCTGGCAACACCGGTGCTGCCGCCGCGACAGATGGCGATGGACACTTCCCGGAAAAATATTTCCCGGTTCCGGAGGGGCCGTTAAAGGATGAATCCTGCTCTGACGCCGGTAAAAAGAAGAATCTGGCTGCTCTGTGCGGTATGTGTGCTTTTGGGCATCGCTTTGAGTTGCCGTTTTTATGTGATCCAGATCCGGCGGCATGAAGAGTTGTACCGGAAAGCCCAGAACTGGTATACCACCAGTAAAGATAAAATGAAACAGCGGGGCAAGATTTTCGATGCCGACGGTAATCTGCTGGTGGGGAATATGCCCCGGGTCCATGTAGTCTGTTCTCCTTATTCGGTGGTGGAAGAACCCTTTGCCCATCTGGAAAAATCCCTGAAACCGGGAGTCCGGGAAAAGATCCCGCAGCTGCGGGAGAAACGCCGTCGTATGGTGGCTTGGCTTTTATCCAGATGCTTTCCCGGCAGTGCCGGAGAATTTTACCGGGCATTGGCTCCCTGGCGCGAAGTGAAAAATTCCAAAGGAGAAACCGTCCGCCGCAAGCGGCAGCGGCTGGTTATCGATAAAGCTGCCGATGCCGATGCGGTTGCCCGTTTCAAAGAACTGATGAAGGAAAAAAAACTGCATTTGGGTGGTTTTGTATTTGAAAATATTTATGTCCGTTACTATCCGAAAGGACGGATGCTGGCCAATGTTATCGGTTTCGCCAATGTGGGAAAGGATATCCACGCGGAACGCGGCGGGTTGGAACTGGCTGTCGGTAAAGATTTGCGTGCCGAAGGCAGTACGGAAACATTTCAGCGCAGCGGTGACGGCAGAGCTCTGTCCTACGGTGAAAGCCGGATCGATGTGGCCGGTCATGACGGGGATGATATTTACCTGACAGTGAAAGAACCGGTACAGGCGATTCTGGAAGATGAACTGGATCGGGCATTCGCTGAAACTCAGGCCAGTTACGTTTATGCAGCGATCGCCGACCCGCGTACCGGGGATATCCTGGCGATCAGCCAGCGTCCCAATTTTGATCCCGGTGATCCCCGGACCATAAAAACCGGAAATTTCGCCAATGCCATCGCCGGCAACGCCTATGAACCCGGATCGGTGATGAAGCCGTTTACCATAGCGAAAGCATTGGATGAAAGAGTCATCACTCCGGAAAGCATCATAGATTGCGGCAAGGCATCATCATGGTACTACGGCGGTCACCGGTTGAATGATCCCCGGGGGTACGGCGAGATGAATCCGGGGGGAGTCTTGAAAAAATCCAGTAATATCGGAACGGCAAAAATCGCATTGATGATGGGCGATGAAATGGTTTATCAGATGTTCCGTGATTTCCGGTTCGGAGTCAAATCCGGATTGCCTTTTACCTCGGAATCCCGGGGGCGGCTGCCCCGGTTTCCATTCCGGGACAAAGTGACTGTGACCCGGGCTCCGATCGGTTATTCAGTGCAGGTGACGGCACTGCAGCTGCTGCGCGGCTATTGTGCGATAGCCAACGGCGGGAAGATGCCGGAGTTGCGTCTGCTTGACCGGCGGGTGAGTGCCGGAAACGGTGAAGTTGAAATTTATCCCCGGCCGCAGCCGGTCCAGCTGCTTGGAAATCCGGAAACGTTTACCGCCTTGACCGAGATGCTGATTTCCGTGACGGCACCGGACGGCACCGGCCGCCGGGCGCGTATTCCCGGATTTGAAGTGGCCGGAAAAACCGGTACCAGTCAGATGGTGGTCAATGGTTCGTATGCCGGTGCTCCGTACCGGGCAAGTTTTTGCGGGTTTGTTCCGGCGCGCCGTCCGGAGTTGGTAATGATAATCACCTTTGAAGGATTGAATCCCAAAAAGGATCATGGCGGCGGCAATGTGGCTGCGCCGGTGTTTCAAAGGACAATGAGCAGGGTTTTGAAATTGCTCAATATAGCTCCGGATTTTCCGGAAAAACTTAAAGAAGGCAGGTGACCTGTGGAAAAGATATATTTGTATACCGATGAATCTGTAAGAACTTCCGTCGATCGGCCGTCGATCGTTCCGATGCTGATTGCCGATGTCAAGGCACATCCGGGGGTGTTGGTTATCCCCGGGGGAGGTTATGCCGGAGTTTGCGAATCCAGTGAAGGTTCTCCGGTCGGCCGGAAATTCAATGAATTGGGATATCATGCCTTTATATTGGATTACCGTACTGCACCGTCACGCTGGCCGGAACCGCAATGTGATGCGATGCGGGCAATGAGAGTTATCCGGGGCAAAGCTGAGGAGTTCCGGCTGCTGTCCGGGCAATTGGCGGTATGCGGTTTTTCTGCCGGGGCGCATCTGGCAGCATCGTTGGGAACTGTTTGTTCACGGGTGAATGATACCTGCAATGATGAGTTTGATGACTTCCCGTATATGCCGGATGTAATGATCCTCTGCTACGGAGTGCTTTCACTGGCTCCCTGGAGTCACAACGGTACGCGGGATAATTTGCTCGGAAAAGAAAATGCCGGTAATTGGCAGCCGTTTTCTCCGGCAGATAATGTAAGTGCCGTTACTCCTCCGGCGTTTCTGATGCACACGGTTTGCGATCAGGTGGTGCCGTTTGAGAACAGTATGGCATTTGTCCGGGCGATGGCAGAATACGGCCGCCCCTGTGAATTGATGCTCAATTACTGGGGCGCACATGGAATGCTGCTGGGTAAGGGGACTCTGGATGTGATACATTGGCCGGAACAGGCGGATGATTTTATCCGTTCACTGGCACTGGCGGCAGATGATCCGCAATTTTTGACCAGATATACCAACAACTGGCAGTGTGAACAGTTGTGAAATTCCGGTAAATTGTAAAAAATGCAAAAAATCAGAATCTGTTGAAATATTTTGCTGTTTTTTTCCGTTATTGTTGTACACGGGTTATCATTCTTGTATGCAACCGGAATATTTGTGGGGTGAAAAGTGAAAAAAACAGTCCTTTCTTTGCTGGCTGTCGCCGGTATGGTGCTTTGCGGTGCGGAAGATCAGCAGCGGCACGAGCGCGGCAGCCGTCAATTCAATAGTAACAGCGGCCGTTCCGGACGTTGGGCCCAAGGCGGCCGTTCCGGCGGTTTTTTCGGACGTATGACAAGTGAAGCGGTTATCGCTCAAAAGTTTCCTGCTGAATTTGCCGAAGTCGAAGCTATGCGGGAAAAATATGAAGCAGCTCTGGCGGCACTGGCCAAAAAAGCGGAAGTGGAACTTCCGGAAGCTGCTGACAGTCAGTGGCGCAAAGTACGTAAACACGATCCGGCCGCATTCGACGCAGTTATGCAGAAAATGAAAGAGGCTCCGATGGAAGCCATGCGGGAAATGCAGGAGTTGGCCCGCCGGGCCGGAGTCGAATTCCGGCGGCCGGGAGGCGGCAATTTCCGGGGCGTCAGTGAACGACGGGAACCGGCCGCAGTGAATCCGGTAAGATCATTCAACCGGCCGGATATGGGGGCTTTGCGCCGGAAATATCCGGATAAGATGAAAGAATATGATCTTCTCCGCAACCGGGAACCGGAAAAAGCAAGAAACTTGCTGCTGGAAATAATCAAACTTGAGCAAAGTGCGAAAAAATGAAGATGTTCTGGAAAAAATTGCACATCAGCCGTTCTTTTTCAGTATTGGCGGTTGATGACGGATATATTCGCGGCGGCAGGTTTCAACGCAAAGGCAAGGTCTGGAAACTGATTGAGTTTGCGGAAGAACAGCTTGACCCTGCCAATCCGCAGGCTGCATGGAAAAAAGTTGCCAGAAGTGCCGGATTGAGTGAGTTCCGTGCGGTGACCGGCAAGATCGGAAACAGTACGTTTTTCCGCTTCCCTTCGGTAAAAATGGATGCAGCTGCCCAGCGGGGGGCAGTGGAGTTTGAGCTGCCCCGTAATATGCTGAGAGTTCCAGATGATCACCGCTGTCAATTCTGTGTTTCAGGTCATACCGCCGAATCCGATGGTGTGATGGTCAATGTGGCGGTTTTTTCGGGCAGGGCGATGGATGATTTCGCCTCACGGTTAGCGGCAATGGGGATCAGTGCCGATGAGTTTATCCATCCTTTTATGGCGGTCGATGATCAGGATGATTCGCTGATATTGCCGGAACTCGAACCGGAATTCGCCTACATGAAAGATTCCTGGATGCCGATGCCGTCGGACGAAGAGTGCCGGATCAACAGTGAAAAGTGGGAGAACAGATTGCGTAAGCACTTTATCCTGCCGGACAGTAAAGATTTTGTATTCCGCAATTTCCAAATGCTTTTGCTGGCGGCAGAGGTGATCGCCGGCAGTCAGATGCATGATTCACCGGAAGCTTTCCGGGTGCTGCCGGACAGTGCCCGCCCGGTGCGTTTCCGGGGGCATTTGATTGTGACCGGGATACTGCTGCTGCTTTTGCTGGTTTCTCTGGTCTGGCGTTTTTCTCTGACTTACGGCCGGGATGTCACTGAATACCGTAAAATCACCGCCGAAACCAAAGCGTTGAAAAACAAAACTTCCGAGCTGAAAAAGACGATCAAGCGCAACTCCAAAGAACTCAAGGAGATGACCCGGCTGGTAGCCATGAATGTCGGTGAGCCGGATGCGATCGCTGAATTTGCCCTGTTTTCAGAAACTCTGCCGGCCAATATTCTGGTTTCCAGCATCCGCTGGAATGAAACCGATATTGATGCAGTGGTGCAGTGTGAAGACAGCAATATTGATTTCGATGCTCTTTTCCGGTCGTTGAAATACTGGAAAGTCACCCAGCAGCAGCGGCAGAATCCGGGCAGCGCGGTGGCCACGATGACTTTGAAACTGACCCCTTATGATGCAAAGGATAAAAAATGAATATCAAAGGCAATAAAAAAGGTCAGCTGGTTGTTTGCTGTATCATCCTCGGTGTGGTATGGGGAGTGCTGCTGATACGCTTCGGAGCATCGTATCTCAAGGATCTGCCGAATAAGAGCAAGATCGAAAAGGTGCGTAAAGAACTGGATAAGACCCGTCGGGAATTTGAAAAACTTGATGCCGAAAACAATGAGGCCAAAACGGTTCGCAAAAATTACCGGTCTCTGGCTGCTGCCGCCTGGATCGCCGCGATCGACGGCAATGTTGAAACAGCATTGCGTCGCAAGATCAGCCGGGTGTCGGAAAAACTGCATTTTCAGCTGAACAGCATCGGACCGGCGCGGACCGGCAGGATCAATCAGGAGTTTGTTTACGCTGATATCAATATTCAGGGGGCCGGAGAGTTGGAGGATGTGATCCGTTTTCTCGCTGAATTGGCAAAGATCCAGCCGCGACTGGCGTGGCGGCAGCTTGATTTGCGTCCGGACAATCGTTATCGCCGTTCCACCGGAGCCGGGAGTGCCAATTTGGCGGCGCAATTCAATAATGTTCCGGCAACCAGATTGAATTTCCGGGGAACATTGCGGGTGCTGGTGTATGAGGGAAAACTGACTCCGGAAGAGTTGAAGATCGACCGCTTGCCGGAAGTTGAGGATATCCCGGATGAGGGTGCGGAGAAGCTTGATGTTCAGGAGCAGGATTCTGCTGTTCCGGCCGGTATCCCGGCAAAGGAGGAAGGAAAATGAAAAAGGTACTGATATCGGTCAATCTGATTCTGGCCGGTTTGGTTGTTATTGCTGCATTGAGCAATCTTACGCTGAAAGTGAAAAACGAGAATATCGCAGCCGATCAGCGCAAAAAAGCGGCCCGGGCCCGGAACAGCGTGAGCAAAAGTGAGGCCGCCAAAGCGGATGATGACCGCAAAAATACGGCCGGGGCGGTTTTGAAAACTCCGGATGAGGCTTCCGGTAAAATCGTGGAACTGGATGTATTCAACCAGATCCGCAGTCCTTTGGCCAATACCAGAGTCGGACAGGCGGATATGACTCTGGTCGGGGTCATCGAAAACAAAGCAGCCATTATCAAAAGCAACAACCGCCGTCAGCAATTCAATCCATATCTGGCACAGGCGCAGCGGCTGGCTTCGAGTATGAGTGGACAGCCGCAAGGCGGACGTTTTACCCAATGGAGTCAGATGGGCGGACGCAATGCCGGTCCGTCTCCGCAGTATATCCGCATCGGACAAACTACTGCCAGCGGTTATACGCTTGAGGAAGTTACCCGCAGCCGGGCGGTGCTGGTCAGGGGAAATGATAAACTTGAATTGGAACTTCAGGACCCGTCACGGAACCGGGCAACCGCCAGAAGACAGAATCGCCGGCTTAATTCCACGCAGCAATTCCAACAGGCTCAGATGTTCATGCAGTCGCAGATGATCCGGACCATGCGTGAGATCCAGCAGAACAGCCGTCAGAATGCACCGGCAGGAAACCGCAACCGGCGGTAGAATATACGGAAAAATCATTATTTTATAAAATTATAAATATTTCAGGAGAAAAAAGAATGACGTTTGATCATCGCAGACAGTCGGTCCGGGGCATGGCCGGAGTATTGGCATTGCTGTTGCTGAGTTCATGTGCCGGATTGAAGCAGGAAAAACCGGTAGAGGAAAAGGATCGTTTCGCTTTTCTGCACAAAGACGGGCAGAAAAAAATTGCCGATAAACGGGAAACGATGGCTGAGGAAAAAATCAATCCGGTTCGGGAAAACAAGCCGGTCATTCCCGCCGAAAACATGAAAAAACTGGGCGTGGAGGCGGCTCCGGAAGTGCCGGTGGCTGAACTTGCAGCGGCAAAACCGAAATTTTATGAAGATATGATCGCCTTGAATGCCGATGAACTTCTGGATGTGTCGCTGGTTTTCAACAGTGCCCCGCTGCTGGATGTGCTTTCCGCATTCGGAGATCTGCTTGAATTCAACTTTTCAGCGGACAGTGCGCTTAATGGTACAATCACTTTGAATTTGAACAGCCGGATGACCCGTCGGGAGTTGTGGAACACCTTTGACCGGATGTTGTTTCTCGCTGGAGCCGGGGTGAAAGTCGATGGTTCGCTGCTGCGGATCATGGCGATGAATAAGTTGGCGATCCAGCCGGATTCCAAGCCGGGAGTGACCGCAGAAATATACTACCGGCAGCTTCATAATGCCACCGCCAATGAGGTGGTCAAACAGATCCGTTCTTTTGTCGGCAGCGGTGCGGTTTGTGTGGAATTGGCCCGGCCCAATGCGGTGATGGTGTGCGATTCGCCGGAGAATATGCCGAAGCTCCGCCAGATCATCGAATATCTCGATAAAAGCGGTAAATCCGGTTGGCCCCGGAAGGTTATCCCCTGCGACAATGTCCTGCCCAACAAAATCGCCAATGAATTGCAGGAGATACTCCCGGTGCTCGGTTTGAATATCTATAAAACTACTGACCGTAACGTTGCTCCCGGCGCGGTGCAGATCGTCGGATTGGACCGGATGCGGCTGATCGTGATTTCCGCCGCGACCCAGGAGGCAGTGGATCTGGTTTCCGAATGGATCAAATTGCTGGACGTTGCCGGCAGTGACGATCAGGAAAATGTATTCGTCTACAAAGTGCGTCATAACAAGGCCGCCCATCTGGCGCGCGCTCTGGCGGTGATCTTTGAAACGCAGGGAACGGCGTTGACCACCGATGCCGCTACCGGCAGAACCAAAACCGAAACGATCAATTCCCCGGTGACCCGCGCCGTCAGCCGGGTCAACAGCCGTGCCGCCAGCCGGTCGGATGCGGTAAATGTCGGAACCAATATCCAGACCGATCAGGAGTCCAAAATCTACGGTTCGACGGTACGGGTCTTTGCCGACGGAGTTTTGAACCGTCTGGTACTGCGTTGTACGCCGCGTACTTATGCTTCGGTGAAAGCTCTGCTGGATAAGCTGGATGTGGTTCCGGCCCAGGTGCTGCTGCAGGTGCTGATGGTGGAAGTGACTCTGACTGAATCCACCCAGTTCGGACTGGAGTTTTCCGGCACCGCCAGTCACGGCAACACTCAAGGGGTATTCGGAACCAATTACAGCAACAATAATTCCGCCAATACCGTTCTCAACCCGTTTATCCAGGATGCCAACGGACAGAAAACTATCCGTACCGGCAATGACCGGCAGGATGGATTCACTTTTGCTCTGGCAGACAAAAACAATCCGCAAAAGCAGTTCGGTTACATCCGGGCGCAGGCGGGCAACGGTCAGGTGAAAGTCATTTCCAGTCCGCAACTTCTGGTTTCCAGCCATACCGAAGCGAAGATCAATGTCGGTCAGGATGTGCCGATCAGTACCGGCAGTGTCAGTGCCAGTGACGGCGGGGTGACAGATTCCACCGACTACAAGGAAACCGGTGTGATGCTTACTGTAACTCCGTATGTGACCAGTACCGATCTGATTTCGCTGGATATCCTCCAGACCATGTCGCAGGCGACAGCCAATACCATCTCTCCGGAGTTGAAATCTCCGGTGATCACCAAGCGTGAGATCGAAACCAGCATGACTATTGCCAATGGTCAGACGATGGTACTGGGCGGTTTGATCCAGGAGAGGATCAACGATTCGCTGGATTCGCTGCCGATCATCAACAAAATACCGTTTCTCAAACGGCTGCTCGGTTCAACCAATGCTTCGGTCGAGCGTACCGAAGTGCTGGTGCTGATCACCGGTTACATTGTCAATGAACACAGTGAAGTCGATGCATTGATCCGTCGTTACAATGATGCGGTAAAGGCTCTTAATGAGTATGATGCCACTCTGGGGGATAAGCCGGAAGCAGATAAAAAGCGCGGAGTTCTCTTTCAGGATAAGGATTTTTGGCTGTGAGCAGTGAACGGAAAAAAATAGATCTTAATTCCGCGTTGGAGAAGATCAGAGCTGAATTTGACCGCCGTTTCCCGGAATATGCCGGATTGTCCGGCAAAGAGGTGGAAAAAAAGGCGGTGGCCGAGGGGAAGATCACCGAGGCGGCTCTGGTGGAACTTTATTCCGGAATATTTGAAGTGCCGGTGTTGGAGGAGGATGAGATCGTTCTGCCGGAGATGCGGGAAGATTTTTCGCTGGCATTTTTCAATGCCCACGACTGTGTAGCTCTGGAATTTGACGATGAACAGGTGACTTTGCTGGTGTCCTCTGCCTATGTACTCGGAGAATTGATATTCCAGATGAAGCGGATATGGAATTGCGACATCGCAGTGCGCTTTGTCCGCAAGCCGTTTCTGGAGAGATTGCTGAGCAAACTGCAGAATGCCGAGGATGAGGCAGAGGAGGAGCAGAGTGCCGAGGATGAAAACACTTTGCGTACTTTGGCCGGAGAAGCGCGGATAGTGCGTCTGGTCAATGATATATTCACCCGCGCATTGGAGCTGGGGGCCAGCGATATCCATATCGAACCGGGGGAAGATGCGGTTTCGGTGCGCTGCCGGGTCGATGGGGTTCTGACTGAAATTTTGTCAGTGCCGTTGAATCAGTTTCCGGCGATCGCTTCCAGAATCAAATTGCTGGGCGGCTTGAATATCGCTGAAAGCCGTCTGCCGCAGGACGGCCGGACCAATGTTTCTCTGGGTAGACTGCAGCTGGATATGCGTATCAGTACGATTCCGATTTTGACCGGAGAAAGTATCGTTTTGCGGTTGCTGAATAAAGAGAGTGTGCGTTTTGATTTGGAACAGTTGGGCATGTCCCGGGCGCATCTGGAGCAGTTTGAGAAACTTATCCGTATCCCGCATGGTATCATTCTGGTTGTCGGTCC
>JAGBZM010000043.1 GCA_017628235.1 Lentisphaeria bacterium
AACAACAACGTTTCTTCCGGCTACAAATCTCCGGCGGTCAACACCGAGTTGAAGGTCAACATCAACGAAAATACCAATCAGGTCCGCTTCATTCAGGACAATGCTGATCCGTACGTCATCACCAAAGCGTACAAACTCAAATCAGCTGATCCGTATGTGGCCCGGGGCTATGTCCGTTCCGCCATCGGCGCAAAACAGGTCAATGCCAGTCCGGTTCAGGTTGCGGCTCTCAAATACACCGACGGAACTGCGTTCCTGCTGGTTTCCGCTGAAGAATACCGTTTCAGCGATTCCAAAAACGGTGAAGGTATCGATTCGATCATCGCCAAACTGGACAAACAGAATCTGGCGACGGTCAGCAACACCTCGGCCTGGGTCTATTTCCCCAAACATCTGCCGGCTGCCACGCTGATGAATATGCTTAAAGTGGTCGGTTCAAATGAGGAAGATCCCCAGTTCGCCATTTCTCCGGATTCCATGCTGGTCGATGCCGAACTGAATATGCTGATGGTTTGCGCGCCGCCCTGGTCCTGCAAAATCATCAAAGAGATGCTGACCAAATACGACAAGCCCATGCCGGAAGTGCGTATCGGTTACAAAATCATCGAAATCTATGCTGAAAACGATGACCGTATCGGTGTGGACTTCCAGAGCTGGAAAAATAATGACGGTGTGGATCTGTTCTCTGCCGGTGCCAGAGTGCGCCGCAACTGGTCCAGCTTCTTTCACGGCGGGGTGGACAACAACGGTCACAACCGTACCAGCTACTGGAACTTCAACCCCAAATGGAACACCCGTTATCTGGACTTCCTGACCAGTATCGGTAAAGCCAAAGTTCTCACCAGCGGTACTCTGTTGGCCAAAAACCGTGAAGTTTCCAATATTACGATCAATTACGGTTACTTCTATGAACGTAATGACTACTCCGTTGACAACGGTTACGGCATGGGCGAATTTGCCTACACCGATCCGAACCCCAACGCGATCTACCGTCAGCAGCTGGCAAAGATCCTGCCGGAAACTCTGTTGAAAAGCAACTACTATTCCGATCTGTCTATCATCCGCTTCACCCCGCGTATGATCGACTATCACGACGGAGTGCCCATCTGGAAGCCGAATACAACTGATGCCAGCGGTAATTACAATGGAACTGTCCAAAATATGCTTACTCAAGCTCAACAGCAGGGATTGGCCATTGCCAAAGCTCAAGTTGAAAAGATGGCTGCTAAAGAGTTTACCCAAGAAAAAATTATGTCATTGGTCGCAAATGGTTCCATCACCAATCCTCAATCGGATGGCGGAGCATCTTTGCAAAATTACATTAACAATTACTATACTGCATTTGTTACTGAATTCGTCACCAACTATGTCAAAACCTATGGTGAAGATTTGACGAATACTCTCGGTACGCTTTTCTCCTGGTACAGCAAAGGCGATACCAGTGCCGAAGGCTTCCCCGGCATCATTCACGGCAAACTGCAGTATCCGATGGCACAGGATGGATTCCTCTTTGATCTGAAAGTGCGTCCGGTTGTCACCGGCTCCGCTGCTACGATCGAATTCAACGGCAAAACTGTCTCCCTGCTCGGCTGGAACTCCGACGGTTCCCCGCGTGTCAGTGATTCGGATATCAGTACCAAATTCCAGGCAGCCTACGGCAATCAGGAGTTTGTCATCGGTGGTCTGCGCCGGACGGAAACTGTCCGCAGTGTAGCCGGCTTGCCGTTCCTGAAAGATATCCCGGTCCTCGGATTGCTTTTCAGCACCGAAAACGAGTCGATCAAGCAGTCCCAGCTGGTCATCGTGGCGACGGTGGAATTCTCCACCCCCAAAAGCACCGGCATGACAAAGAACAGTTCGGCCAAGATCGACAAAGTCATCCAAAATGTCAATAAAGGTGTGGACAGCAAAGTTGGAAATATGTTCTTCCAGCAGTACGGCATTGACACCGATGAGATCAAATAATTACAGTTGATCGTGACAATTTCCGGCGGCAGGGAAATTTCCCTGCCGTCTTTTTTATGCTTTTTTTCCGGAAAAATTTGACAAATTTTTCTTCCGGTGATATAGTTAGTACAAGCGACAGAAAACCGCTTCAAATCAAAACCAAACAGGGAGGTCGGATAATGGTCTGTCTCAATCATCCGGACAAAGAGGCTGCGGCAGTTTGTGCGGCATGCGGTAAACCGTTGTGTAACGAGTGCATTTTGAGTACCGCTGACGGGAGTTACTGTTCAGAAGAGTGCATCCGGCGCGGTCAGGAGTCACGTCAGCGTTCAGCACAAGTGATCGCCACTTCAGCCAGAACCGACCGTAAATTGCGGAAAAAAGGTTTTATCTGGTTCATCATCCTGCTTCTGCTTGCCGCCGGAGCGTGGTTCTTTTATCAGAAAAATCAGAAAACGGTTGACCGGAAATTCAATTCAGTGGCCCGGAGTATCAAAGACGGAGCCAATGAAGCGATCAATGCCGGCAAAGGGGCGATGCCGCAGGATTCCAAATACAAACGGGAACGGGAATCTCTGGTCAAGTAACCAAACTTATTACATCAGATTCTGGGGATCGACATCCACTGCTACCGTGATCCCGGCAGGGATGTGACTGTGCAATGCCAGTACCCGTACCGCTTCACGGATGGTCTTCAATCCGGTTCCCCGGATCGTCATCAGGTAACGGTACTGATTTTTTATCTTTTCCACCGGAGCCGGGGCCGGTGGGATTATGCGGATTTTCGGATGCTGATAAGCTGAAAGTTTTTCGGCAAATTCCGCAGCAAATCCGGCAACGGCACTCTCGTTTTCGCCCTTGAAAAATATGGCGATCATCCGGGAAAAAGGCGGATAGTTGAGCATCTCCCGGAATTCCAGATCAAATTTGGAAAATCCGTCAAAATCCAAATCCGCTGCAAACCGGATCACATCACTGTCCCTGGTAGTCTGAAAAATCACCTCTCCGCGCTTTTCCCCCCGTCCCGCCCGTCCGGCAACCTGTGTCAGCATCTGAAATGTTCTCTCCTGCGCCCGGAAATCAGGCATCGACAATCCCAGATCAGCATTCACCACCCCCACCAGAGTAACTCCGGGGAAGTGCAGACCTTTGGCGATCATCTGCGTACCAACCAGTATATCCAGACGGCCGCGCCGGAACTTGTCCAGAATTATCTCATAATCATCCGCAGAACGCATCAAGTCAGAATCCATCCGGCCGACCCGCGCCCCGGGGAATGCACCCCGGACACAGCTTTCCAGCTTTTCAGTACCGCTGCCGAAATAACGGATATCTTCAAATCCGCACTCCGGACACACCCGGGGAGCAGGCACGATTCCGCCGCACAGATGGCAGGACAGAACACTGCGGCTGCGGCTGTAAGTATAATTATAATTTACCGAACACTCCGGACAGCGTGCCTCATAACCGCACTGCGGACAGCAGAGAGTCCGGGCATATCCCCGGCGATTGAGAAATAAAATCGCCTGTTCTCCCCGTTCCAGACGTTCTTCCACCGCATTGATCAAAATTGGAGAAAGCAGATTACTCACTCCCGGTTCAGGTGCCCGGTCAAGACGGCGGTCAACCACATGGATCACCGGCGGCGGTTTATTATCCACTTGCGCCGCCATCCGGCACAACAGAAATTTACCAGTTTTCGCGTTATAAAGGGATTCTGCCGACGGCGTCGCTGAACCGAGGACCACGCAGGCATTTTCCAATTGGCCGCGCACCACTGCGACATCCCGCGCATGATAACGTGGAGACTCCGACTGCTTGTAACTGCTGTCATGCTCCTCATCGACCACGATCAATCCCAGATTGGCAAACGGCGCAAAAAGCGCGGATCGCGCGCCGATGGCGATCTGCACCTTGCCGGAATTTATCCGGTTCCATTCGTCAAAACGTTCACGATCCGACAAGCGGCTGTGCAATACACTCAATTTACTGCCGAAGCGGGCCCGGAAACGGCGAACCGTCTGCGGCGTAAGAGATATTTCCGGAACCAGTACTATCGCAGATTTTCCCATTGCCAACACTTTACTTATAGCCTGCAGATACACTTCCGTTTTACCGCTGTTGGTAGTGCCGTAAAGCAGCTGCACATGTGAAGAGATTTTACCGGAAAGCATTTCAGATATCTGCTCCAGAGCCTGCTGCTGATCGGCGGTCGGTTCCAGAGGTGAATCCGGCAGTGTCTCTATCCGGTCATCGAACCCGGTATCCAATACCTTTTCGCGTACCCGGATCAAACCGCTTTTACACAACGCTTCAAAAGCCGCAACGGAAAAATCCACATCACCGGCAAATTCCGCTTTTGCCCCCTCCCCCCGGCGCAAAAGCATCTGCAGCACTTTCACGCGTTTGGCCAAACGACTCTCCTCTGCATGGGAAATTATATATTTTTCCGCTTCACCGCGGTCGGCAACGGAGTAGAGTTTCAGTTTTTTTTCCCGGACTTTTCCACTGCGTACCGCCGCCGGGAGCAGGGTTCTGACTGCATGTTCCTGAGTGGCGCAGTAATATGAGGATATCCATTTGCCGAGCTTGATCAGATTTTCCGGAATCGCCGGCCGGTCGGCAGCCAATCCAGAAATATATTTCAATTTGTCCGGAGCATAAAAACTGTTTTCCGCCAACGCCAGAACATAACCGCTGCGGGAAGTCCGGCCGAAAGGCACTGCCACCGCGCTGCCGACGCGTATGACAGAAACCAGATTTTCCGGAACCAGATAATCAAATTCCCTGTCAAGCGATATATCCGTAATGACCTTGGCGATCATAAAAGATCACTTCCCTTCGGCTTCACGCATCATATCCCGGAATTCTTCTTTCGACAATTCCTGCAGATGCTTACCTTTTCTGGCCAGTTTTTCGTTGAATTTGATAACGGTTTCGGTCATTCTTTCATGTGTCTCCTCCGAACCTCCGGCCAGATAAAAATTATCTCCCCGGGTCACCCGTTTGTGACCGTCCTGATTATCCAGTCCGATTCCCAGCAGCAGAGCTTTTTTGGCCTCATCATCATTATTGAGCATAACGATCGACTCCCATGCTTCAAAAATTCAACCGCAGCAGAGCCGCCCGGATCAGATTTTCGGTGTTTTTCTCTGATTCCGGCAATTCTGCCAGCAGCGCATTGACCGTTTTATTGACAGCATCTTTACGGAAACCGAGCTGTTCCAGAGCCGCTGCCGCGTCTGCTCCGGCACTGCCGGAAGCCGGTGCAGCTGCCGCCGGATCCAGACCGGAAAGTTTGTCTTTCAATTCCACTATCAATCTTTCTGCAGTCCGTTTGCCGACTCCGTTTATCCGGGAAAGCGATTTGACATCTCCTGAAGCCACTGCCGCACAGAAATTTGCTGCCGGCATGGCACTCAATACATTCAAAGCCAGCTTGCCGCCCACTCCGGAAACATTTATCAACTGCTGAAAAAGTTTTTTCTCTTCCTTGCCGGCAAATCCGAAAAGTGTGATCGCATCCTCCCGCACCTGCGTATGAATGAAAAGCGTCACCGGTTCATTTTCCAGCGGCAGCCGGTCAAAAGTGGACAGCGGGATCAATACTTCATACCCTACTCCGCCGACATCGATCAGACAGTCGGTGAAATCTTTTTCCACCAGTTTCCCCGACAGCAATCCGATCATTGCAGCACCTCGATATCCAGAGAAATATCCATCGAACGCACCGAATGAGTCAACGCTCCGGAAGATACATAATCCACCCCGATCCGGCCGATCGAAGCCAGACGTTTGAGCGTGATGCCTCCGGAAGCTTCCAGTTTTGCCCGTCCGGCGGTTATCGCCACCGCTTTTTTCATTTCATCATCGGACATATTGTCCAGCATGATATGTTCCACCTGACAATCTGCCGCCTGAGCGACCTCGTCCAAAGTGTCGGCTTCCACCTCGATTTCCAAATCCGGATAAGCAGCCCGGGCGCGGGCCACCGCGCGGGCGATCGCACCATCGCCCTCCAATGCGGCCAATTCCCGGTGGTTATCTTTGATCATGATGCGGTCAAACAAACCGATCCGGTGATTTCCGGCACCGCCGACAGCCACCGCATACTTTTCCAGATTCCGGTACCCCGGAGTGGTTTTGCGCGTGTCCAGCACCACGCAATTTGAACCGGATAATTCCGCCGCGTAAATGTGAGACATCGTGGCCACCCCGCACAACCGCTGAATGAAATTCAGTGCCGTTCTTTCCCCGGTCAATATCGCCCGGGCTGAACCGCTGATCTCCGCAATCTTATCTCCGCGCACACACAGATCGCCATCTTTTTTCAAAGCGGTGAAAGTCAATTCCGGATCGATTTTTTTGAAAACCCTTTCTGCCACACCGATACCGGCCAGCACCATTTCATCTTCTTTGCATAAAAGCACCGCCCGGGAACGGGCTTCCGCCGGGACACAGGCCAGAGTCGTAGTATCCCCCCGGTCACCCAAATCCTCAGATAATGCCAAATCGATCAATACGTCAACTCTCTGCCAGTCTATTGCCGGAATATTACTCATTTTTTCACCTCGTGTACTATTGATTATATAATGGTTTTCATATCTTTGAAGCAATTTCAAAAGTTCTCAAAAATTCTTAAAAAATTCCGCTGCGATCTTAAAAAGCCGCGTTTCCGGCCGGTTACTTATTCAGCAGCCGCCCAAACTGTTTTTTAATCTCATCAACGGTCTCTTTTTGCTTGACTTTTGCAATTACCTCCTTTATTCAACTCATCCGGATTGGAAAGAAACGGATAAGGGAAATCATCAAACACATGTTCACTCTCATCTCCGGTCAAAGCCTGCGTTATACTCATTACATAGCGGTAACTGTCACTGTTGACCGCACAGGAGTGCAATGTCGTACAAATATACCGCATCATCACCGGCACGCTCCACTCTTCCACTTCACCGCCGGGATGTTTGACCATCCGCCAGTTGCCATTGCCCAGAAGCAGATTACCGGAATTGTCTGCGATCCCGAATTGCCCCAACGCCCGGACGATCCGGTACTTCTCTTTTCCCAGCAGCCCCAGCAACATGGTCATCAATACCGAACCGGCACCGCACCGCTGACTCAAAACCGTTCCGATACAGTAACTCTCCGGCCGGATAGTCGTTTCATTTTCCGGCAGGAAACAACACCGCCGCATAAACATTTCACCGTCAGTCAGAGTCTCCAGCGGGAACTCCCCGGCTTTTTGCAAAAAAACATCTATATCACGCCGGATATCTTCCGCCTGATCTTTATCGAACCAGAGCAAATGCAGTGCCGCCAGTGTTTCAAAAATATCGACACTCTCATTTGCCGGCGGATGAAGCATCCGGTAAACCTCACGTCGCTGCCGGCGCATACTCAAAGCATTCTGCAGCATATGCGCCCGGCGGCGGATCAGCGGGTCCGGACTCTCCTGCAATATTCCCGGCAGTTCCCCCAATTCCTCCTCATTGGCCAACATCCGGGCAAGCACATTCAATGCCAATTCTTCATCGCGGTCATCCAGCATCGCCGCCAGTTGGATCATGCCCGGTGAAATGGCCATCTTTATTTGCGCTCCGGGAAGATACCCACCAACGCCTTTTCAGCAATGGAACGTACATCATCGGGGAAATCGCTCTTGATTATCCACCGGAGAAATCCGGGTTCATTTTCAGCGATATCCCGCAAACTGCGTCCGGCATATTTTCCGAAGTTGACCATCACTTCATCGCCGTTCCACTTGAACCGCCGTCCGCGATCAACTGCATCCGGATCAGTCATATCGGAAAAATCGGCCAGTTCCGCCACATCCCGGGGAAGTTCCGGATGCTTGGCCAATTCACCGAGCAGCACCTCAAATGTAGCTTCCGTATCTGCCGCTGCACCGTGTGCGCCCTCCAGATCCTTGCCGCAGAAAAATTTGTATGCAGCCGTCAGAGTACGCGGATAAAGTTTGCAGAAAATATTGTACGCATCGACCACTTTGCGCTTGGATGTTTCCAGATCCAACCCCACCCGTTTGAATTCATTTTCCAGAAGCGGCACATCAAAACCCTGAATATTATATCCGGCCAGATCACAGCCGTCCAAATAGGACAGAAGTTTATCTGCAATATCAGCAAATTGCGGGCAATCGGCCACGTCCGCATCGGTGATTCCGTGAATTGCAGTCGCCCCGGGCGGGATCGGCATTCCCGGATTCAACCGCCGCACCGTTGTCCGGCTGCTGCCGTCCGGCATTATTTTCATCACCGCGATCTCCACGATCCGGTCACGCTGCGGTACCACTCCGGTACTCTCTATATCAAATACCGCCAAAGGACGGGTCAAGTGCAAATTTTCCAACATAATAGATCCCCTTGTCTGTTCAATAAAAAATGCTGCATACATAATATACCGATTATCCGGACAAAATGCAAGTTTTTCGTCTGTCAAAAAAGCTGTTGCCGGCAATCTCTTCAAATATCCCCATGCTGCCGGTGAAATGTCCGCTTGAGCACCAGTACCGTCCGGCTGGGCAGATACAAACTTATAACTTCGCCGTTCTCGCGCTCCATCGAAAAGTATTTCTGCCCCGGAACCCGGCGGGCAAATCCGCCGAAACAGCTGTCATCACTGTCTAAAACTGTTTCGTAACTGCCGCGCAACACTTCCAGTTCATAACCGGCACAGGATTTTTCCGGATGAAAGTTGAAAAAGAACCAGTATCCGCCGCGTTCAAAGGCGATGATCTTATTCTCATTGTCGATTTTTACGGTCTGCACCACCGCATCATAAAATCCCGGCCGGCCGATCATCCGGAGGATTTCCCGGTCAAAGGCAGCCAATTCTCCGAAACGCAATGCTTCATCTTTTTCCAGACTCCATTGTCTCCGGGCGTGCTGCATGCTCCAGTTGTTGCCTTCACGCGGCATATCCACCCATTCCGGATGCCCGAATTCATTTCCCATAAAATTCAAATACCCGTGTCCGGCCGCAGCTGCCGTTGCCAGCCGCATCATCTTATGCAGAGCGACGGCCCGGTCGATGACCATATTTCCGGCATTTTTATGCATATTGCAGTAAATTTCGGCATCCGTCATCCGGAAAAATGCACTCTGCCCACCGACGATCGCCTGGTCGTGGCATTCTACATAGCTGATACTCCGTTCATCGCGGCGGCGGTTGGTCAATTCGCCGTACAACTGAAACATATCCCAGTTCTCATCGGGGATATCCAGCAGCTTGAACCACATATCCGTCACCCCCATTGCCAGACGGTAATCAAAGCCGATCCCCTCTTTTGACGCCAATCCCGGCATACCGGAAACATCTTCAGCAACAGTTACCGCATCCGCCCGGATCTCATGTATGACCCGGTTAGCCAATGTCAGATAACTGATTGCCGCCAAATCGGTACTTCCGTCAAAATAATCTGCATAACCGGAAAAACAACGATTCAAACCGTGATGTGTATAAAGCATGCTGGTCACTCCGTCAAACCGGAAACCATCGATCTGGTATTCTTCCAGAAAAAAACGGCAGTTGGACAACAGAAAACGTAAAACATGTTCTTTGCCGTAATCAAAACACAGAGAATCCCATGCCGGATGTTCCCCCCGGCTGCCGGCATGGAACCAGGTCGTCCGGCTGCCGTCGAATTCTGCCAGTCCTTCGGCAACATTTTTCACCGCATGAGAGTGGATCAGATCAATTATCACCCGCAATCCCAGACGATGCGCCTCATCCACCAGAAACTTGAAATCATCCGGAGTTCCGAAACGGCTGGATACCGCAAAAAAACTTGATACATGATAACCGAAACTGCCGTAATATGGATGTTCCATCACCCCCATGAGCTGTACCGTATTGTACCCCTTGCGGGCGATCTCCGGCAGAATATTCTCCGCGAACTGCCGGTAGCTGCCGATTTCAGGCTGTTCCTGCGCTATTCCGACATGACTTTCATAGATCAATGGAGTTCCGGCCTCCGGCGCAGCAAAGCGGAAAACATAAGGCTCTTCCGGTTCCCAGACCGCAGCGGAAAACAGTTTGCTCTGCTCATCCTGCACCACGTACCGGGCATAAGCCGGAATGCGCCATCCTTCACCGCCCGGATAACGGACAAAAAGCTTGTAATGCATCAAGTGCGAAAATGTTTCTGCCGGGAAAACCCCTTCCCAGATGCCATCTGCCAAACGTTTCAACGCAAAACGTTCATCCAGCTGCCAAGCGGAAAAATCCCCCACCAGCACCAGAGAAACAGCATTGGGAGCATACTCCCGGAATATCCATCCATCCTGATGACGGTGCAACCCGAAAAACTCAAAATCATCCATTGCTGAAGCAAGTGAAGAGCTTTCCCCGGTCAACCGGTCAGCCAACAATTCAGCCCATGCTCTGCGCCGGGCCAACTCTCCGGTAAAACCGGAAAGAAAGTGATCCGAATCCAGCGGTTCCGGAATATTTTTCCGCGCCTGAAACTTCATCTTATTTCAATTCTGCACCACCAGCGGACGCGACAGCATCGATTCATAAATATCGATATAAGCCTGCGCCGTGACATCAAAGTTGAATCTTGCTCCGGCCTCATCCATCACCCGGCTGATGACCATATTTTTCCATTCTGCATCCTGCCGGTAAAACCGCATGGCCTCATCCACCCCCCAGAGCAGACCGCCGTGATCGTAATCACGGAAAACAAAACCGTTACCGCTTTTGCCGTCGGCGGCAAGATGTTCGACGGTATCGTGCAGACCGCCGGTATCATGCACCACCGGCAAACTGCCGTAATACTGACAGGCCATCTGCGGCAGACCGCACGGTTCAAAACGGGATGGCATCAACATGAAGTCCGAAGCGGCAAAGCCCAGATGGGAGAGTTCTTCATCGAAGTCACATACCATCATTCTTTCGTAAAAGTTATGGTGCGCGATTATCTCCCGGAAAACTTTCTGATAAGCTCCGTTGGCAACAATCGCAATCTGCAATCCGCTGTCCCAGTAACGGTGGATGATCTCATATGCCAGATCCGCCAGCAATTGACAACCTTTCTGAACCGGGTCCAGCCGGTGCGGCCAGAAAAAAAGCGGCGCAGACTGATCACACTTCAATCCGGTACGGGATTGAAACGCGATCTTATTGATCTTTTTAGCGGTAAAAGCATTGCTGCTGTCGTACTTCACTTCCAGGAAATCATCACTAACCGGATTGTTGCTCTCATCCGGAGAATTCAAAATCCCCGCCGCACATCCGGCATAATATTTTCCCGCGATCTCCCGGCGGACATTCTCCGGCACAAAATCGTGCTGCCCGTCCACGATCTCTTTCATAAACGCCGGACTTACCGTATTGATAAAGTGTGCGGCAAAAATACCGCTGGTCAGAAAATCCACCGGATTATTCTCCCGGCTCTCCTCATAATTGTACGGCGGACGCTCATAATACAAATTCTGCCAGAATGGAGCTGCATCGATCCCCCGATCTTCGATCTGGGCCAGTGTACGCTTCTGTGTATGGATGTTATGCACCGTGAACAGACATGGAATCCCCATCCGCCGCGCCGCCGCCGGGATCAGACCGGTCATCCAGTCATTGCAATGGATCAGATCCGGTTTCACCTGCGGGATGATATTATTGATAACCTCCCGCTGAAAAGCCAGACTCTGCATGAATGTATCCCCGTCATAGCTGCTGTACACCGAATCCCGATAGTAAAAGATCCGGTCTTCCGCCAGATGAATGCGGCTGTTATGCAGATTGCTCATGTAAATACGCAATTCATCATTTATAAGATTGCCGACATCCACATGAAACATCCGCCGGTAATGCGGCAGAGCCACATGCACATCCGCCCCCTGCCGGTATAACGCCCCCACCAGAGCCGCCGAAACATCGGCCAGCCCTCCAGCCTTGGCCCGGAGATAACTGCCCATCACACTCATGCCTGACGGCAGCGAAGTTATTTCCGGGGTGACCACCAGAATTCTCGGATTGGATTTTTTGATTTTACGCATTTTCAGCTCCGGGATGTCAGAAATTCATATTTATTTTGGCCAGCACATAAATCCGGGAACACTGTTGTCCCAGGCATTGCCTGCAGCCTTGATCCGGGCGGTAAGTCCGAATCGTCCGGCGATACAACACTCAACGGTACCGGCATAAAGATAGTTGCCGCCGCCCCGGTCCTCAACCATCTGCAGCGGAGTTGAAGAACTGTCCAATATCTCATTGTGAGCATTGACACTGCCGCTGTAAGCATCGACCTCAACCTGTTCCGGACGCAGATTACCCAGATTCACTTCGACGGAAACTGATATCCGGTCACCGATATGCAGATTATTCAGCGAACCGTTGACCACCGGATTATTGATCGACAATCTGCCGCCGTCAAAATTTTCCACCAGACTCCTCTTATCTTCCACCAGCTTTTTCGCTTCCGCAGCATTGTCGGCGGTGAGATTGCGGAAAGCCTGTAATGCCGGAAGGTAAAATTTGCGGTTGTAATCCCCCACCATTCTGGCACTGGAAAAGAATCCGAGACCGGTGGCAATGGAAGATTTCATTCTGGCGATCCACCGGCGGGGCAAATCTCCGCCCTGACGTTCATAGAAACAGGGAATGATCTCATTTTCCAGCAGATTGAAAAGCTGCTGGCTCTCGAAGTTGTCCCGGTCCTCGTCCGCAGTATAATAGTCGTTGCCCTCTATGGCCCAGCCATTTTCCCCATTGTACGCTTCGGCCCACCAGCCGTCGAGAATACTGCAGTTGATCACACCGTTGATCGCCGCTTTCATCCCGGAAGTACCGCTGGCTTCCTGCGGACGGCGCGGGGTGTTGAGCCAAACATCGACCCCCTGAACCAGATGGCGCGCCATACCGATATCGTAATTTTCCAGAAAGAGCAGCTTATCCTGCACATTTTCCTTCTGGGCAAATTCGATAAGCTGACGGATAAGCTGTTTGCCGCCATTGTCCGCCGGGTGCGCTTTCCCGGCAAAAATGAACTGCACCGGACGGGTCTTATCTTTGAGCAGAGCCAGAAGCCTTGCCTGATCCCGCAACAGAAGCGTTCCCCGCTTATAAGTGGCAAAACGGCGGGCAAAACCGATGGTCAGAATGTCCGGCTGCAATACCGGACGTTTCTTATCCACCCCAAGCGAACCGTCGATCATATACCGGAAATTGCGCTGTACCAGACGCCGGGCATAACGTACCAGACTCTGACGGCACAACTCGTGAGTGGTCCATAATTCATCATCCGGGATATTGGACAAATCATCGACCAGCTGCACCATATCCGGATTATTCAGCCATTTCGGAGAAAGATAGTGTTCAAAAAGCCGGTTGTGCCGGGCCGATATCCAGGAGGAAATATGTACTCCGTTGGTAATATGAGTGATCGGAATTTCCGCATCTGAACGCTCCGGCCAGAGATGCTTCCACATATCCCGGGCCACTTCACCATGCAGACGGCTGACTCCGTTGCTGTAATTTGCCGCCATACGCAGCCCGAATACGGTCATCGACATCTCCCCGGCATGCTCCCGGTCAGTGATCGGGATGCCCCAGCGCACCACTCTTTCCAGATCAAACTTCGCCGAGGCGGCAAACGGGGCCAGATAAGGTTTGACCAGATTGATATCAAAAACCTCGTTACCCGCCGGCACCGGAGTGTGGGTGGTGAAAATATTTGATCTCCAAACAACTTCCAAAGCAACATTGGGATCATAATTGAGATCCTGCACCAGATGTTCCAGACGGGCCAGAGAGAGGAATCCGGCGTGACCTTCATTCATATGGCAGACTTCCGGATCATATCCCATTGCCAGCAGAGCCTTTACTCCGCCGATACCCAGCAGCAGTTCCTGATGCAGACGCATACGCTTGTCTCCACCGTACAAACGCCAGGTGACTTCCCGCAGGTCGGGAGGATTCTGCGGCAACTCCGTATCCAGCAGCAGCAGCGGTACATTGCCGACCCACAACACCCAGACTGCAGCAAAAAGTTCCCGGTCTCCCAGGCGCATGGAAACAGTCACTTCTTCACCCTGCGAATTACGGCCGCGCTCAAGCGGCAGATCGTGCAATTCTGCAACCGGATAATGTTCCGTCTGCAATCCGGTCCGGTCAAGCACCTGCCGGAAATATCCCTGCCGGTAAAGCAGACCGACCGCAACCAGCGGCAGATTCATATCGCTGGCAGCTTTCAGATGATCCCCGGCCAACACGCCCAAACCACCGGAAAAAATCGGAATACTCTCGTGGATGCCATACTCCAGAGAAAAGTAGGCTACATTGCGCTCTTCCGGCAGCATTGCATGCTCGACCTGACGCTCAAACTCACTCTGCACCGCCTTGACATTACGCATAAATCCGGCATCGTGAGCAAGTTCCTCCAGTCTTTTGCCGGAAACCATACGCAGAAACATTTTGGCATTCCCGCCAACTTCACGCCACAAATTCGGATCGACCCGCATGAATAATTCGATCGCATTATGATGCCAGCACCACCAGATATTGCCGGCAAGTTTTTCCAGAAAATTCAACTCCTCCGGAATCCGGGGAGCGACATTGTATAATTGCAGTTCCATATTTTCCCTCTGAAAGATAAAGTTATCCGGCTGCCGGAAGCACACCCCGGAAAGCTGAAATATGCCATCACTTGCCGGCAACCGTCATTACACTGTTCAATGACCCGAATTCATTAGGCACAAAATCCGGGTTTTCCGGATCTGAACGCCACTCGCCGTCAACCAGAAATTTATACTGATATTCCCCCGGATTCAACATCAGACGGCAGCGGTAGTGACCGTCATTGTTTTTATCGCTCATCTTTTTACCCGGCTGCCAGTTGTTGAATGAACCGGCCAATATCACTGTTTTGCCGGGGGCATCGATATATTCCAAAACCACTGCCCGGCGCGATACCGGAGAAACTTCACTGTTTTTCATATTGACTCCTATTGTGTAAGTTCAACATCCTCCTGTAACTTATCTAATATACAACTTTTTGCTTTTTTTTCAAATCGCATCCGCATTGAAAGCAAAAATACCGCTGGTCCAATCCTTGTCCCGGTAACGCTCGATCTCCGTCATGCCGACCTCACTGAATGCCGCACAAACTTTATCAAAATCCCGATCCAGAATCCCCGACAGTACCAGTACGCCGTCCGGAGCCACCCAATTGATGATATTGAAACGGAAAGCTATCAGCAAATGACCGAGGATATTGGCACATACCAGATCGTACTTGTCCGGCCGCCCCGGCCAGTCAGCAGCATTGCCGGTCGAAAAAGCAATCTTTCCGGCAACCTGATTCAAAGCGGCATTCTCTCCGGCAACCTTGACCGCCTCCGGATCGAAGTCAAAGGCATCGATCACCTCATAATCCAGCAGCGCCCCGGCGATAGCAAGGATCCCCGAACCGCACCCGGCATCAAGCAGACGCTTTTTTTTCCCGGCAAAACGGTCGATACATTTCAAACAGTAATTGGTCGTAGCATGCTGCCCGGTACCGAAGCTCATACCCGGATCGATCTGCAGCAGCTTCTGCCCCGGACGGGGAACATCTTCCAGCCATGACGGACGGATCAGCAGTTTTTCCGAGATCTCGACCGGTTTGAAATACTTTTTCCACGCTTCGGCCCATTCGGATTTGGCAATAGTGAAAATATCTCCCATCTCCAACTCCACTCCGAATTCGCGCCAGCCGGCCAATTCCCCGGCCAATCTCTCATGCAATGCTTCAGCTTCAGACATGGTCAGCGAGTAAACCGTATGCCGCACAGTACAATTTTCGCGGTCAAAAAAACTGCTGAATTCCACCTCCAGCGCATTAAGCAGCTCCGAAGCCGGTTCAAATTCTCCACTGGGATCAGCCAGTTCGATGGCAAAGAGCAATTCGTCATTCATAACCATATTCTCCAATAATCAAATTAAACTTATATAAAATATCACCGAAATCCACGCTTTTAAAGGGCTTTTGCTTTGAAATATCCTCTTTGTGATGCTATTTTAATGAAGTTGGCTGACTTTTTCACAAAATAAACTTACAGGTCTTTATGAATATTATTTCCGGCTTTGCCCGTAATCTCATTCTTGCTGATCTGCCGGGTTCAGAGATCCGTCCGACCTCCGGCCGGGCCAGAAAAGCGATGTTTGACAGTCTGGGGGATATCAACGGCAAAAAGGTTCTTGATCTTTGTTCCGGTTCCGGAGCATTGGCTCTTGAAGCAGTCAGCCGGGGAGCGCAATGGGCGGTGATGGTGGAGAAAGATCCGGAACATGCCGGATGTATCCGGGAAAATTGCCGCCGACTGAATGCGGTCATGCCGCCAACGTGTACGGAAGAAAAGTTATTCATCATCCAATCAGACATTCTTGATATTTCCGTCTGGGCGCGGCAGATGCCTTCGGTTCCGGATCTGATCTTTGCCGATCCGCCATATCCGGTATCCGCCGGACTTTTCCGCAAGCTGCTGACTGACCGCCGCTTCGGCATCCATTGCTCCGGAGCGAAACTGATCTGGGAGATTCCGGATACTCCGGGGGCGGCAGGAGAATTCATCGATCCGCCGAATTTGACCGGGATGCAGTTCCGCCGCTTCGGCAGTACCATTTTTCTGCTGGCCGGAGTCATCCAGGCCGGAGATTTATAACCGGGAGTCCCTATGGTTGCCAAACTCTATTCTGCCACCGTCATCGGAGTAGATGCATATCCGATCGAGATCGAAGTCAATCTGACCGGAGTATCTTCTGTCAACATCAAAGACAGTACGATTTCCATAGTCGGCCTGCCGGATACCGCTGTCAAAGAGAGCCGTGACCGGATCTACTCAGCTTTTATCAACTCAAACTTTATGCCGCCGCGCGGATTTACCGTTGTCAATCTGGCTCCGGCTGATTTGCGGAAAGAGGGGGCCGCTTTCGATCTGGGCATCGCGCTGGCCCTGTTGGGAACCACCGGCAATCTTGATATCGAACGGCTCGGCCGGATCGCCGCATTGGGAGAACTGGCTCTGGACGGTTCTCTGCGTCCGGTCAAAGGCGCTCTGCCCATCGCTGCAAAATTATCCGGATTACCGCATATCAAAGCGTTGCTGGTCCCCGCCGCCAATGCCAGAGAAGCAGCTCTGGCTGCCGGAAGCAAGCTGCCGGTTTTCGCCGTCAACACTCTCGCGGAAGCCGCCGAATTGGTCAATCGCGGACACGGAACACCATTCAAAGCTCAAATGCCGGAAATTGCCGGTAAAGAGAGGATGCCGGACTTCGATGAAGTAAAAGGGCAGCTGGCCGCCCGGCGTGCGCTGGAGATCGCTGCTGCCGGAAATCACAATATTCTGCTTTATGGTTCACCCGGCACCGGCAAATCGATGCTCGCCATGCGTCTGCCGGGTATTCTCCCGCGGATGACGGCCGCTGAAATGCTGGAAACCAGCCGGATATACAGTGTATTGGGGCTGCTGTCCGGCAATGAACCACTGATGAATATCCGGCCATTCCGTTCACCGCACCATACCATTTCAGATGCCGGTCTGATCGGCGGCGGCAAAGATCCGCGTCCGGGCGAAATAAGTCTGGCCCACAACGGGGTGCTTTTTCTCGATGAATTACCTGAATTCAAACGCAATGTACTTGAAGTACTGCGCCAGCCGCTGGAAGATGGCATGGTGACCGTTTCCCGCGCTGCCGGCAGCTGCTGTTTCCCGGCCAGATTCATGCTCTGCGCCGCCATGAACCCCTGCCCTTGCGGACGGGGACAGGTCGAATTGGGCTGTCAATGCAAAACAGAGGAAAAACGACGTTATCTCAAACGCATTTCCGGGCCGCTGCTCGACCGCATAGACCTGCGCGTTCCCGTCCGTCAGCTGACCGATAAAGAACTGCTCAAAGCTCCGGACGGCGAATCAAGTGCCGCGATCCGTCAACGGGTATGCGCCGCCAGACAACTCCAATTGGACAGATATGCCGAATATGGATTTTTCAGCAATAATCAATTAACTCCGAAAACTCTGCAGAAATTCTGCAATTTACAGCCTTCCGGAGAAAAACTTCTGCGCGATGCAATCACACGCTTCAAATTGAGTCCGCGCGCCTATACCAGAATCCTGAAAGTCGCCCGCACCATCGCAGACCTTGCCGGGATGAAATCGATTTGTGACGAACACATCTTTGAATCCATCAATTACCGGAAAAGCGATTTGGAGTAATCAGATATTCAGCAGAGATTTGTGGATTTTGACCACAGCTTTGACCACAGCTCCGCCATTGCCGCAGCCGGGCAGATGTGCTTCCTCCGGCAGAAAAATGGCGAAATTTCCGGGTTTCAGGGTCAAACCGGCAGAATGCTCCAAATCCGCCTTATAGAGTGCATAATCAGCATCCGGATCGTAAGCGGATGTACAACTCAATTCAGTTGCCGGTGCGTAATAGATTTTTTCCTCACCATCCAGAAGCATCTGCAGGTCGATGAAATTGGAGTGGGTTTCAAATTTGGCGGCATCAGCCGGACGGCTGTTGTACCGCTGGATCAGAATAAAAAGTTTGTCTTCGATCAAAACCTCTTTGCCATTGGGCATGGAGGCATCCAGTTCCGGCAAACGTGTTGTCAGAAGTTTCATCGCTTCGGCGGTCAATATTTTGTATTGCCCCAGATTATTAAGAAGTTCGTAAATCATTTTCACTCCTCCAGAAGTTTAAGCAGTAACGGTGTTGCACTCTCAAAATCGACTCCGTACCAGTTATGTCCGGGGTAAGCGATCGTCTGACGGATGGATTCCACCGTGTATTCCACCGCCGTTCTCAAGGCTTTTTCCAGACTTTGGCCGCGCATCAGTGCGGCAAAACAGGCACTGGAAAACACATCTCCGGTACCATGAAATGATACCGGCAGCTTTTCACTGTAATATTCACAATATTCCCCGCTGCGACTGTCATAAGCCATCACACCGCATTTGCCCTCTTCCGGAGAAACTCCGGTCAGAGCTGCCACCGGACACCCCAGAGCAGTCAACCGTTTGAGCAGGGATTTGATATAATCGATACTGCAATTGCCGTCCGGATACTCCTCACCGAGCATGAATGCCGCTTCGGTCAAATTAGGTACGATAATATCGGCTTTACCGCACAATTCGCCCATGCGCCGGGCAAAATTCTCATCAAATCCGACATAGAGTTTGCCATTGTCTCCCATCGCCGGATCAACGAATCGGAGCATGCCCTCATGATAAAAATCAGCAAAGAGTTTCTCCACCAGTTCGATCTGCCGGAATGACCCCAGATATCCGGTGGCGATGCCATCAAAATTGATTTTTTCAGCCAGCCAGTGATCAGCGATAGCCTGCAGATCCCCGGTAAGATCCCGGAATGTGAAGTTCTTGAACGCCGTATGGGTCGACAGCACCGCAGTAGGCAGTATCGAAGTTTCCAATCCGGCCGCTGAAATGATCGGCAGAGCCACCGTCAATGAACATTTGCCCACGCAGGAAATATCCTGTACAGAAAGCACTCTTTTCATAGATCCTATACCCTCCGGTAATTGTGTTATAATTAATTTCATTAATATAACACCATTATTTCTTTCTGTCAATGTATGCAATACACTTTTTGCTCACATAAAATCCTGTACGGGGGCCCTGACACCGCAAAATAAAATCCTCCGGAACGCGGTTTGGATAACAACGTTCCGGAGGTCGGTTCATGCAGCAAAGAACAAATGACTATTTCAACTCAAAAAGCCATGTTTCCGTATCATCAGAAGATAATTCAAATGAATCAGTCGCAGTAGAGATGACTTTGGAGGAGAACAGTTCTGTCACCTGACGCTTTTCCGGCAAATTAACCGTAAATTTCCCGGCACGTCCGGTATGTACCATCAGTAATGTGCCATTGGTATAGACCACCACTCCGGGTTCTGTATAACGATGGATTCCGGCCAGATCGTAAATCATTTTCCAAACCCTGCCGTCCGTGATCGGTGAACCGCTGAAAAAACTGTAACGATCCCCATCTTTTTTGCAGACAACAGCTGCGGAATTATCGTTTTCATAACGTCCCAAAACAGTCACGCCGGTGTCCGCAACCGAAATCCGGGGATTTTCTTTCAACACCATTTTCCGGGAATAAGTCATCGTGCTGCCGTCACTCATCCTGACCGCCAGCGGCAGCTTTTCATAACGTGCTGATAATTTTATGCCGGTAAAATCACTCATGGCTTTATCGGATAAACCACCGACAGTGGCAATTCCGGGAGCATAGATCCATACCGGATGACTCCCGTCACGCCGGATCTTATTCAGGATCTGCCTGCGTTCAATATCCGACGGCGAGAAACAATTCAGCATGACCACCATTTTGAAGCGGTTGGAATTTTTCAGATAATCTTCCAGGGTCATAACAGATATCGGACGGCCGGCCTGACGCATGGCATGCAATGATTCATCTGAAAGGGCATCTATCATAAAAACCGGGTGCATGATCCGGTTATGCCGCACCATCTCCCGGGGATCATATACGGCAGCGATATCCGCACATCCGGCCGGACGGTTCTCCGAATAGAGTTTTTCCCAGATCCGGTTAACCCGATTGATAACAGCCAGCTGCAGCGGATCGGTAAAAACTCCGGGAATATTCCAGTGGTTGCCAAGATCATTGAACTGCAATCCGATATGTTCGATCAGACACACACTGAAGTTGCGTTTCAAAATCGATTCTGATTGCCTGGGGCTGGCGGCATCCAATTTATGCGGAGCACCTGCCAAATGAGTCCGGGAATCATCTTCAAAAAATGCCAGTTTCCCGTAACGGACAAACGGAGAACTGATTATACGCGGATGCCCGCTGCCGCCGGGATGACGGTTTTTAGAACCGTATCCGTATGGAGAAGAGAGGAAGTCAATATATGGCGAACTCAAAACCCTCTCATATTCCACCGTCTGTCCATCCGCAGGGTAAGCCATTTCAAAAACATATCCATACCATGCGCCGACCAGTTTCCCCGGCGCGATACGCTTGAATTCCTTTGCCCAGGCCAACAGTAAATCTGCAGTGACCTTTTGCTGACAATCGTAATAATCCATTGTCTGACGGTCATCCGGATCAACAAAATCCCGGATAAAACGGTCTTTGCCGCCGCGTTCTTTCCGGCCCGGCACTTCTGCAGCAGTGATTTTAACATCCGCGTTATTCCATGCTTTCTGCAACGCTGCATCACTGCCATAGCGTCCGGCAAGATATTGACGGAATTTCTCCGTCATCCTCTTTCCGGTATCCGGCATATGACGGCTCATACCATAATAATGCCATTCTGAATAAACCCCATAACCGATACGGAATCCGGCAACCCTTTTGAACCAGGACTCTTTTTTCAATTCCCCCAACATCTTTTCCACTGCAGCTGCCGCATCCTTACGCCATTTATCAGAAGCCATTGAAACAGCTAATACCTGGCGGATGGTATCTATGCCGGGTTGTCCGGGGCCGGTAACATAACCGACACACTCATCCATGTTGGCTTTCATATACCACAAAGGAGCTTCCATACTGATCGCAAGGATCAACCGGGCATCCGGATTAGCCGCCAGAATCTTTTTTATCGCAGAACTGTTCCGGCGGATATAATCCTGATTCCATTTATCTTTTCCGGACATATAATCTCTCAACGGGATCGGATACTGAATAAGATTTATTCCCTCCTGATGCATTTTGGTGACATTGCCGCTGCTCCTGGCCGGCAGCATCCCGCGCATTCTGCCATTCAGCCAGACGATGTATAAGATCGGAGAAACGATTTTTCCATTGATCTCCAAGGCTGTCTGATTACCATTGGTCACAACTTTGGCTGTTGTATCAGCTTCATTATTCAACTGCAGAATATCATCAATATTCTCAACGGTATGATCCCATGCCTCATAAATCGCCTTTTCTTCCGGAGTCAAAAAAACTTCTGCCGCAGTGGAAATATCCTGCCAGGGCCAGCAGCGGGCATCCCCCATCACCCAGACATCAAACCATTGAGCATCCGGTTGTCTGGCAGACTTCCATGAACTGTCGGTAACAATTTTCACCTCTCCTCTGCCGGGATAATTCATCCGCAATTCGGCGATCAATCCGCCATCACCGGCGGGATTGTATACTTTTATCTGGATCCGGTTTCTACCGTTACGGATCAGACCGGTGAGGTCAAAACATTTGGCTTTGAGTGCTTTTTCACTCTGCACAACAGTTTTTGCCGCAGAAACCGGCTTGCCATTCAAAACAATTTCGCATGCATCATCAGCCATTATCATGATTTCCGCATCAGAAGGCAATTCACTGACTTCAAATTCCCGGGCAAAATACCTCGGAGTTTTCTCAACTGCCACCGATATTTCCGGATACCATATCCACTTGCATTTTCCGAAACCGTCTCCGGGGATGGCGTAATTAAGCTTCCGGATGTCATTTACGGCATTGTTTTTCAGATTTTCCCGGATGGCTTTTTCAGCATCGGAAAAGAAAAATTCTTCCGCCCGGGTTATCTTCTTCCAGACCGGATATGATGCGTCTCCCAATTCCGCCGCAGAGTGCCAGGCAGAATCATCAAAACCGTTTTGCGAAAACCCGTCTCCCCCTTCTTCTGAAGCAAGAAAACTTTTATCACTCTTTACAATTACTTTTTCACCGTTTTTCAAATCGATCTCCAAACTCAGAATCACTCCGGCGGCAGAAATATTATTAAATATGCATAATGCCAAAACATTACTGCCTTTTCTCAACAACTTTTTCACATCATAACGATGTATCCGGATCGGTGCCCCCTGCTGCACCGGATCTGCCATTCTCGGAGCAGAAACCCCATTTACCGCCAACAAACGGCAACTGTCATCTGAGCAGATCAGTAATTGTGCTTCTTTGACCTCATCTGGCAAAATAAATGTTTTACGAAAATATCCGTAACTGTTGTTCTTAAAAACTTGTCCCGTCCATATCCATTTGATTTTTCCGGAAAAATCCGCCTGCGCAAACAGTAATGCTCCGGAAAATAACAGAAAAAATAAAATGATTTTTTTCATAATCACACCCTGAAATCCGGCATCACATCGGCAAACCGTCACTGTTAATGATCGCGGTAATTTTTTCATCAGCCAGTTCACCATCTGACATGCTGTCCACATGACCGTCAAAAAATGCGATATTACACACTCCGTGATTCAAAGCGATCGCACCTTTATTGCTCTGGGCAGATGTAAATGACACCGGACTGATAAGAGGGATACAGCGTAATGTAGCACTGTTGGTGGAGGTCACTCTCCGACTGTCAAAGTGAGCAAATATCTGCGATGGAGATTTCATCTTTTTCAATACAAAATAAATATCCATTCCGACAGATGCATCATATGCGCCGTGTTCCTCTTTTTTGCTGTTGTACCAGGCATTGCCATCCTGCATGTGAAAAAACATTGCGTAGGCATCATATACCTGTTCATCGAGATTTTTTGCCGGAAATTTCGGACAACGAACCACCTCATCGACCAGATATTGACCGTTCAGCATTCTGCCGCGCCAGGAGTAATCACCGGAAACAATTGCGCCGTTGGCAGCTTGCCTGTTTCTCAAATATCCGTTAAAATCATCAGCATACTGCAACGATGCTCCAATACACTGTTTCAAGTTGTTGATACAACTTGCCGCCCGGCCGCGTTCCCGGGCGGAATTTAATGCCGGCAGTAAAATTGCTGCCAAAATGGCGATGATGGCAATGACAACAAGTAATTCAATAAGAGTAAAGCGGTGCTTTACTCTGCTGATATCAGCAGAGTATTTTACATTTCCCGGAGTAAACAAATTTGCCATAATTTTTCCTTTCTGTTTTTATCATCCTGTATTGATTGATCCGACAATGACTCCAGAGTAGATCATTGCATATTTATTATACACCGGAAATGCCTGAAATAAAAATTCCGCCACTATCATTTCGTATCATACACTGTCATTCCGGCAAAAACATATCTCCGGATAAAATCATACCATAGAACACATGCCGGTTCTATGGTATTATTTCAATTATTTTTGCGGATAAGTTATCGGGGAATCATCACAGCAAAAATGGCAGTCCGGGAAATTTATAGTTGTCCCGTTCTTCTTCCGAATAAAACACCTTCATCAGAAACAACCCGTTGCCGGGAGCTGTTTCCGGAGCTTCGGTACGATCTTTAGCCTCCAGAATCCGCGTCACATCCTCCGGCGTTGCCGCCCCTGCACCGACAGCTTCGATCATACCCATCAAACAGCGGATCATCTTGTACAAGAAGCCATTACCGACAAAAGTAACACAGCAGAATTGCCCGATCTCATTCACCTCGATCCGGTAAATCGTCCGTACCGCATCTTCTATTTCCCGCCTTTCGACAACAAAACTCGAATAATCATGAGTCCCCACCAGCCTTTCAGCAGCAAGTTTCACTTTTGCCACATCGACTTTCCGCCAGGGATGCCAGGCGTAACGCTCGACAAAAGGAGAATCTTCTCCCAAATTCAGCACATAGGTATACGCCTTGCCGAATGTGTCGTAACGGGAATGAAATGTCAACGGCACCTCTTTGATCGTATGGATCTTTATATCCGGCGGCAGACGGCGGTTCAGAGCTTTGAATAATCTTTCGATCGTGATCGCCGGTTGTTCCGGCACCAGAAAACTTGCCGCAAAATTCTGCGCATGCACCCCCGCATCCGTACGGCTGCTGCCGATCAGATGGATCGGCTGCTTATCATACAACTTGGTCAAATGTTCCTGAATGACCTGCTGCACCGCCAGACAATGCGGCTGGATCTGCCAGCCGCTGTAATTGCTGCCGTCAAAAGCGATTTCCATCAAATACCGCTTTACCGGAATATATGGTGTCGGTTCAATACCCATTATCTCTCACGCCTTTTTCAGTTTAAGCGAACAAATATTCTCCACAGTTTCCATAAAACTCACGGTCGGCACTCCGGCAAATTCATCACATTCCTCATGGGTGCCATCGGTACGGAAATACATATCTTCCGCCCCCTCAAACATCTCCACCCGGCGGAATTCACCTCCTTTCCCGTCGGCAGATGTGCAAAGCGCATACACCCCCTCATCCGGGAAATTCTGAACCAGATCATCTTTGGAAATAATATCCATCACCGCTTCTCCGGCATCAGCGAAGTAGACCTGAATACGTTCCGCCACCCCGTCGGCAATGTCTGCCCCGGAGATTATCACTGAACCGTTTTCCAACAACTCTTTCGCCTTTTCCGGCAACTGACTCTTTTTCATTTTTTCACATCCTCATAATAATTCTGCGGCTATTTCGTTCCAGAACAACAATCCGTCCGCAGATAATTTAATCCCGGAAGCGGAAATTTGCAAGCAGCCGGGATAAGTTGAAGCCGCTTTTGCCGCAATTATCTGCCGCTTCTCCCAATCATCCGCCCCCGGCACCATCTGCCATAAATCCGGTGTCCAGCCGTCAATTGTCCGTAAATTCACCGCAAATATTTCATTCAATCTTGCTTCAGCCGGAATGTGATCGCAACTGCACGCTTCACCCTTGAGCCACCCGGTCACCGATTCGATCTCCGTGTGCCGGTCAACTCCGTCAAAATCAGCCGCGCCGGGACCGTAACCGCGCAAAATACCGCCGCGCCAGACATTCATATTGTGACGGCAGCGGGCATTATCCCGGGCATAATTGGATATCTCATAACGTTTTATGCCATATTGCGACAGAATTTTTTCTGCCGCATGATACATTTTCACTTCCCTTTCATCGTCGACTTCAAATGTCTGTCCCAGAATCGCGCTCCTTTCCGGAGTCAGTGAATAACAGGAAATGTGATCCGCCCCGGTTTCAGCGGCACTGTGCAGATCCCTCTCCCAGTCTGACCGGCTCTCATCCGGTAAAGAGTAGATCAAATCACAATTCCAGTGCAAAAAATCAGCTTCCCGGATCAGCCGGATCGCTTTTTCCAATGCCTCGTCACTGCACTTCCGGCCGATCCGCCGCCGCAATTGCCCATCGAAACTCTGGATCCCCAGACTGATCCGGTTGAAAAATCCCCGCAGCAAACCGACTTTCTCTTCGGTCAATGATTCCGGATTGGCCTCAATGGATAATTCCGCATCTGCTTCAAAGGTAAATTTTTCCCGCAGAATGCCGATAAAACGCTCCAACTGCCGGACATTCAGATAAGTCGGGGTCCCGCCGCCGATATACAACGTGGACACCCTTTCCGGAATGACCGTCTTTTCCAGATGATCCAAATAGGCTTCGATCAACGTCCCTGCCGGAACCGCTTCGGAATAAAAAGCACAGTAGCCGCATTTGGATGCACAAAACGGCACATGGATATAGCAATTCACTCTTGACTTCCCAATGCCGTCAATGCAACCGAAGTCATATATCTGATCCCGGCATCGACAACTTCCGGCGGCGGCAGAAACTTCACATTATGCAGCGGCGGCTGATCCTCGCCGGCCCCCAACCGGATGAATACACCGTCCCGGCTGCTGAGCATAAAACAGGAGAAATCTTCGGAACTCATTGCCGATTCACTCAAATTATGCACCGGCAATCCGGCAGCTTCCGCAGCCTGACACGCTATTTTTACCCCACTGTCCGTATTTATTACCGCCGGATAATCACCGCTGAAGCGGATATCGCATCTGACCCGGTGCAATGCAGCAGCACCCTGACAGATACTCTGCAGGGCATCACGCAATTCACCGGCCGTTTCATTGTCCAGACTGCGCAACGTACCACCGAATGTGCAGCTTTCCGGAATAACATTATCCATCTGCCCGCCATTGATGTTGCAAATGCTGATAACCGCCGGTTTCTGTACATCGATCCAATTAGTCACCACATACTGCAATTCATTGACCGCTGAAACAGCTGCCAGCACCGGATTACGCGACAAATGCGGCAGACTGCCGTGACCGCCGCGTCCGGTAAATTCAACTTTAAAGTGAATACACGAACTTGCCATGCATCCGTTTTTCACCCCAACCGTTCCAGCCGGCAGACCGGGTTCGACATGGAGAGCCGCTGAAAAATCCGGAACCGGTTCCAGCAATGCCCCGGCCGCAATCAGATCCCGCGCCATCGCCTTGCTCTCCTCACCCGGTTGAAAAACCAACCGTATGCTTCCGGCAAATTCCCCGCGTCTGGCGGCGAGTACTTCAGCAGCACCAAGCAGGATCGCGGTATGCACATCATGACCGCAGGCATGCATCATACCTGGAATACCGGAAGCAAATTCCGCACCGGTTTCTTCGGTTACAGCCAGAGCATCTATATCCGCGCGCAGCGTAACATTTTTTCCGGGAGCTTTGCCGTCGATAAAGGCCACCGTATCGGTTTCAAGAAACGGTTTCAATATCCGGATGCCGGGAATTTTGGCCAATTCCCGCCGGATCACCGCCGCTGTTTTCACCTCTTTCCCGGCAATTTCCGGTATCCGGTGCAACTCCTCCCGGATGGATATCATCCGCTGGATCAGATCACAATTCATAACTTTTCAACATCCTTCGCGGAATACGATTTTTCCGTCAACAACGGTCAAATTGATCTTGCCCCGCACTTTCATGCCGTCAAACGGCGTATTGCGGGATTTGGAACGGAAGGTGTTTTTATCAATGGTATACTCCGCTTCCGGATCGAATACCGTAATATCCGCCGGACGGCCGGGAGCAAGGGAGTAATTTTCGATCCCCAGCACCTCCGCCGGACCGGTGGTCATTTTGGCAATCAACTGCGGAAGCAGAATGATCCCGGACGCAACCAGCTGCGTAAAACAGATCGGCAACGCCGTTTCCAGACCGATGATCCCGAAAGGCGCATGATCAAATTCCACCAGCTTGGCCGTCTGGGTATGCGGTGCATGATCGGTCGCGATCACGGTGATCGTACCGTCTGCCACGCCTTCGATCAGAGCCAGACGGTCATCTTCAGAACGCAGAGGCGGATTCATTTTATAGTTGGTATCAAACTTTTTGATGCATTCATCATTCAAAGTCAGGTGATGCGGGGTGGCTTCTCCGGTGACCGGAATGCCTTTGGCCCGCGCCCGGCGCAGCATATCCACACTCTCGCGGGTACTGACGTGCTGCATGTGAATTTTCCAGTTTATCTGCCGGGCAAAGAGAATATTACGGGCAATGATCAACTCTTCGGAAGCTCCGGGAATACCATTCATTCCCAAAAGAACCGACCACTTGCCCTCATTCATCACACCGCCGGCAGCCAGCGTGGTTTCTTCACAATGATCCATGATCGGCAGATTGAAGCTTTTTGCATATTCCACCACATGACGCATCAAACCGTGATCCTGAATACATTTGCCGTCATCGCTCAATGCCACCACTCCGGCGTTTTTCAATGCTCCGATACCGGCCATCTCCTCGCCTTTGCCGCCTTTGGTCATATTGCCGCACGGCAGCACTTTGACCACTGCCTGCTCTGCTGCAATGCGCCGCAAATATTCGATCGCACCGGCAGTGTCGGCACTGGGATTGGTATTGGGCAT
Organism: Lentisphaeria bacterium; assembly: GCA_017628235.1. Taxonomy (GTDB): domain Bacteria; phylum Verrucomicrobiota; class Lentisphaeria; order Victivallales; family Victivallaceae; genus UBA1784. The sequence continues at coordinate 28,483 of JAGBZM010000043.1, forward strand.
GGCGACAATGGAAGTAAATCCGCCGGCAGCAGCAGCGGCACTGCCGCTGGCAATGGTTTCCGCAGTGGTATTTCCGGGTTGACGCAGATGAACATGGACATCGATGAATCCGGGGGAAAGAACCTTTCCGGCAAGTTCGATGACTTCCGGATCTTTCAGAGCCGACTCCTCCACGATCACGCCGTCGGCAACCGCGATATTTCCGATTTTATCAATATTGCGCGCCGGATCGATGATCCGCGCATTTTTCAAAAGCAATTCACTCATTTCCGGCACCCCGCTACTAAAAACAATACTGCCATACGCACGGCAAGTCCATTGGTCACCTGTTCCAAAATCACCGAATTTTCACCGTCAGCAACCTCTCCGGCCAACTCCACATCCCGGTTGATCGGCCCCGGATGCATAATCATACAATCCGGTTTCATCCACTCCAGTGTAGCGGTTTTCACTCCGAAATGCGAAGCATATTCTCCGATGCCGGGGAAAAAGCCGTTATTCTGTCTTTCATGCTGAATACGCAGCAGATTTATCACATCGGCATTGGCGACGGCATCTTTCAGATTGTGACAGACCCGCACCCCGATCTCCTCAAAGTCCCTGGGAACCAGAGTTGACGGACCGGCAACAGTAACATTGGCTCCGAGTTTCAATAATCCCCAGATATTGCTCCGCGCCACCCGGCTGTGCAGGATGTCACCGATAATGGAAACATTCAATCCCTTGAAACCGCCCAGTTTCTCCCGGATGGTAAAGAGATCCAGCAATCCCTGCGTGGGATGTTCATGGGCTCCGTCTCCGGCATTGATGACTCCGCACTTCAAGCGGTCGGCAATAAAATTCTGCGCTCCGGTGGCACTGTGGCGCATAACCACAAGATCGACCTGCAATGCTTCGATATTTTTCACCGTATCCAGCAATGTTTCGCCTTTGAGCAAACTGCTGGCCTGCGCCTGCATATTTACGATATCCGCGCTCAACCGCTGTTCGGCAAGTTCAAACGACACCCGGGTACGGGTACTGGGTTCCACAAAGAAGTTGACCACCGTCATTCCGCGCAGAGCCGGAACCTTTTTTACCCGCCGTTCGGAAACTTTTTTGAACTCGGCCGCAGTATCGAGGATAAAGGTGATCTCCTCGGCACTCAGGTCATACAGACCGAGCAAGTCTTTTCTTTTCCACTGCATAATATTTCCCGTTTCTATTGTTTATTTTGCCATTTGACATCAAAAATTCCGGCCTCCATCCCGGGGACGGCTTCAAAATTCACCAGCACTTTTCTTTCGGCCGGCAAATCCACTTTAAAAGCCGCGAAATCCGCCCGGATCGGAAATTCCGGTTCGCCGCGATCGACCAGCACCGCCAACCGGATAACCCCGGGACGGCCGTAATCAGTCAGGGCATCCAGAGCCGCCCGGATCGTTCTGCCGGTGGACAAAACATCATCGACCAGCACGATCTCTTTTTCATTCACATCAAAAGGGATCACCGTTTCGTGAATTCGCGGCAGCATGCTGCGGGTACCGATATCATCGCGGTACATGGTAATATCCAGCATCCCCAAGTCGGCATCATACCCCTGATTTTTCAATTCTGCGTGAAGCAATCCGGCCAATTTCACCCCGAGCTGATGGATACCGACCAGCGCGATTTTCCGGTCGGTCCCGGCGAAGTGCGCGGCGATCCGGCGGCCGAGCAGCCGGACACCATCCATCATCGCTCCGGCATCAAAAAGCTGTTGACAAGAACTCATATTACACTCTCCATGATTGTCCGTGACCATAATATATCTTTCAATCCGCCATACTGCAAGAGCCGGCAGAATTTTTCATCTGTTTTTTATTCTGCACCAGCACCTCAACTCCGGATGGAGCTGAAAAATATTTGCGGATACAAAAATTGAATTCCTCCAAAGTCAATGCTTCGATCTGCTTTCTGCGTCCGGTCAATTCTCCGGGTTCCCGGCCGTAATAACCATCCATAACCGCCGTACGCAGCAGTGTTTCCGGTGCTTCAAAACATCTGTCCAGATCAAAAAGCACTCCTTTTTTCGCAGCTTCAAATTCTCCGGCACTCAACCCCCGGCCGCCGAGCCGGGAGATCTCCCCGTTGAGCAATTCCAGTACTTTATTTTCGGCTCCGGGGGCAGTCATCGCATAAAATCCGATAACTCCATCGTGAAACCCGGCGGAAAAGCTCATCCCGACCGAATAACTCAATGCATGTTCTTCCCGTACCTTTTTAAACAACTGCGCCGCCAGCCCATTCTCCGCCTGATGCAGTATCTCCAGCAACTCCAACTCTCCGTTTTCCGCACTGGCGATTCCCGGTATCATCCGCAGGACGACAGTTTGTTCCCGGTCCAGGATCAACTCCGAGTGCTGCAGATTTTCCGGAAAAATCACCCGTTCCGGGCCGGACAGACATTCACACTTACCGCCGCCGAGATCAAAAAGTTCACTCCACTTTTCCACCTCGCTTCTCCGGCAGTCCCCTCCGAAACCGATCACACAATTGGCCTGCTTCCGGCAGCGGTGGTAAAAACCGGCAACCTTTTCTCCGGTCAATCCGGCAATATCCTCTGCCCGTCCGTTGCGCGCCCACGCATACGGATGCGTGCCGTACATCAGACGCGAAGCCTGATCAAAAGCCGCTTTCACCGGAGAATTGGCACGCTCTTTGAGAACTTCCAGATAACGGGCGATCTCTCTTTCAACGGCCCTGTTTTCGAAGTGCGGTTCACTCAACACCGACGCTATCAGCCTGACTGCCCGGTTCATTTTATTGGCCGGTGCGGAAAATTCTACGGTTATGGAATTGGCACCGCCGGAAACCTCCCATTCCACACCGCAAGCATCGAGTTTCTCCAGCAGGCGGTTTTCGCTGTATTTTCCGGCTCCGGAAAACAATGAAGCAGCGACTATCTGCGATATGCCCCGGGCAGAAGCCGGTTCAAAAAACGCGCCGCCGGGCATCACAATAAAACCATTGCACAACGGCAGTTGATGATCCGGAGCGAATATGACCGGCACTCCGCGCTGATTATGGAACTTCTCCAGTGCCGTTGTACCGGCCGCAGCGGAGATTCGCACCGGCACACTCTTTCTTTTCTGCTCCACCCACACCCAATGCGTGGTATTCAAGTATTGCTCCGCGACTTTTTTCACTTCATCGATCCCGGACAACTGCAGATTTTTCAAATATGAATCCCCTGCATCCGGAGCATTATCATACAGCATTCCTCCGGCGATCTCCCCGGCGATATTCACCGGGTCGCGCAATTCGCGCAAATGATCAGCGAACTGCTGCCCTTTTTCCCGTTCCAGATGTTCCGGCGAAATCTTTCCGGCGGCAACCTTTTCCAATTCACCGGCCAATGCACTCTGAAACCGCCCCATTTTCCCCGGAGCTGTTTTGCCGCAGATCCCGGCGACAGAGACCTTGCCCAGCGTATAACAGAAACTTCTGACACTGACGCCGAGCTGCCGGTCAAAGATCAATTCTTTATTCAAATACGAAGTATCTCCGGTACCGAGTACTCCGAAAAGCAGTTCCAGAGCAGGCAATTCCGCCGCCCCGAAGCCCGGAGCGCGCACCCCGCAGCAGACTCTTTCCAACGGGTCGGGATAGATCAATTGCGCTTTACGCATGGATGCCGGAGGTTCCTCATCCGGAAACAGATCCGGAACCAGATTTCCCCGTTGCCAGTCTCCGAACCTCTCTGCGGACTCTGCAAAAAATTCTCCGGCAGACAAATCTCCCACCGCCACTACCACACACCGGTGCGGCATGTAACGGTTGCGATGATACTCCACCGCCATCTCTCTGGTAACTCCGGAAATCATATCCCGGAAACCGATGACCGGATAACGCAAAGGATGTTCCAGAAACATCGTCCGCATGAATTTTTCATGCAGCTGCCGTTCCGGATTATCCATGCCCCTCTCACACTCACGCAGGATCACCTCTCTCTCTGCAGCGAAACGCTCCTCCGGCAATTCCGGAAACCGTACCATTGCCGAAAGCATTTCCAGAGCTTTGCGCCAATATTCCCGGGGCAGCTGCATCCGGTAACAGGTCCGGTCATATCCGGTATACGCATTGAGATCACCGCCGAATTGATTGACCAGATCGGCGATCGTTCTTTCCGGGAAACCGGCACATCCCTGAAATGCCATATGTTCCAGAAAATGGGATAATCCGCATCCCAGAAATTTTCCTTCGTGCATGCTCCCGGAAGCGATATGCACCTGTATTTCCACCGGAACTCCCGGACGGTAAAAATAACAGAGCCGGACACCATTATCCAACTCTGTACACTGTGTTCTGCTTAAAATCCCCATTTCCGCCTCAATCAATAAAAGGAAGTTTATCGGATTTGCGGCGGACACACCGGATCACCGGGGCGGCCGGGATCAATAACTTCCCGGTCCGGAAGTCATCCGGGGAATCACTCTCGGAAGCGCGGAGCAGCCCGGCTCCGATGAGCAGATAGACCACTTCTCCGGCATCATCCTCTTTCACCATCCCCCAATGTTTCATCACCTCCGCGGCGACCGCACCGTATTTGGTCACGGCAAATTGCCGGATACCGTCAAGCAATTCGACAGCGGACACATGCCGCCGGGATTTCAATTTGGAAACAGTAAAAGCGACCGCTTCGGAAATAAAATAGTACGCCTCCCCCGCAAAACGGGGATCACGGGCCATCAGAAGTGCAACTTTACGATCAAATTCCGATTCCATGTTTCACCGGATCAAAACGGGCGTCCCTGCTGACGCTGATTTTTCATTTTCGGCTCTTCCAGGGCCAGAGCATACCAGTTGTCTCCAAAGCCGGAGTTGCTGAAATGTTTGATTTTGCCATTGGTCAGGCGGTCGATATTTTCCAGCAGGACCGGGTGGTCGCTGGTTTTCCGGGCGCGCTGCAGAGCTTCCAGAGCCTTGTCTGTATCCTCCTGCCGGATCTTTATCCATGCGTATACCGAAGCGAGAAATGCTCCGTTTTCGCCCTTGAACCGCCAACACTTCATCTTGTAGAATTTATCCAGTTTCGGGTCATTGTTTTTGTACATCCGGGCCAGTTTGATGCTCAAACTCTGCGGATCAAGCAGCAGTGACTTCGGCAGCAGGGCATCGACTTTGCTGTACTCTCTCAACTGATAGTGCAGCTGCATTTTCATGGCATTGATCTGTTTGTACAGCATGGGGTTCCAGAGATAGAACTTTTTGAATCCCTCCATTTCCGCCAGCGACTTGCGAATCGCCTCGAACTGGATTTTTTCCAGGATCTGTCTGGCAGCATTCACGCTTGACGGCGGCCGCCGGTTGAACATTTCCAGCTGACGATTCACCTTATTCTGAGCGATCTGCATGATATTCTGGATCATCATCTGCCGTTTATTGATAAGCAAACGGAGCAGCAATCCGAGGATTGCCCACGCAACGATAAGCGCAAAGACGGCACAGGTTATTCCCCACCCCATTCCCCAGGCTTCATAAGAAAAGTATCCGGCAACGGATGCGATTATAACGACGACCAAAGTTCCCAACATGTTTTCACCTCTTATATAAATTATCTGTCAATGTTTGCGTTTACGCTGTTTGGCGCGCTCTTTTTTGGCCAGTTTTGCCAGTTTTTTCTTGCGTTCCTGCTCTTTCCGGCTGATAGCCGCCGGGGCACTGATCAGGGCGCCGCCGGGGGAGAATTCAGGCATGACCCCGCTGGCGGCCATTTTACCGAGCATACCGCCGGGGCGCATCATTTTACGCATCATCTCAAACTGTTTTACAAAAGAACTGACCGCTTCGGTGGGCAGACCGCAGCCCCGGGCGATACGTTTGCGCCGGGAAAAATCGATCAGATCAGGATTGGCGCGTTCAGCCTTGGTCATGGAACAGACCATCGCCTCCATCCGGGCAAACTGTCCTTTATCCACCCCGGAAAGGGCACTGCTCAGCTGTTTGCCGCCGGGAAGGAATTTCAAAATCCCCTCCATGCCGCCCAGCCGGCTGATCTGTTTGAGCTGAACAAGAAAATCATTATAATCAAACTTATTTTTCTTCAGTTTTTCCTGAAGTTTTTTCGCTTCGGCCTCATCGATTTCGGCAGCGGCTTTTTCCACGAGGGAGACCACGTCGCCCATGCCGAGGATCCGTCCGGCCATCCGGTCGGGGTGAAAGATCTCCAAGGCATCGAGTTTTTCACCGAAACCGGCAAATTTCACCGGGACACCGGTCACTTTGCGGATGGAAAGAGCTGCACCGCCGCGTGCATCGCCGTCAAGTTTGGTCAGGATGAAACCGGTAAGCCCCAAAGCCCGGTGGAAGTGTTCACCGACAGAAACAGCTTCCTGACCCAGTGCGGCATCAGCGACCAGCAATATCTCATCGGGATCTACCGACTGCCGGATGCGGATAAGTTCCTGAACCATCGTTTCGTCGATTTGCAAACGCCCGGCGGTATCGATGATCACGCAATCATAATTTTCCCGTTTGGCAGCGGCGACGGCATCGCAGGCGATAGCGGCGACATTGACACTGGTTCTTTCGACATGGACGGGAACTTTGACCTGTTCACCGAGCATGGCCAGCTGGTCGATGGCGGCCGGACGGTAAACATCACCGGCAACGAGCATAACTTTCCTGCCCTCGCGGCGCAGATGCAGAGCAAGTTTACCGGCGGTAGTGGTTTTACCGCTGCCGTGCAGACCGACAAGCATGATTACAGCGGGGCGGCGGGAAAGATTGAGCGCACCGTCTCCGCCGCCGAGCAATTCGACCAATTGATCGTGAACGATCCGGACGATCTGTTGTCCGGGGGTCACACTTTTCAGCACCTCCTGCCCGATGCAGGACTCTTTTACCGCACTGATGAATTCATCGGCAACCGCAGCATTGACGTCAGCTTCCAGCAAAGCCAGCCGGATATCGGACATGGCTTCAGCGATATTGGATTCTGACAGGCGGCTCGCTCCCCGGAGCTTTTTGAAGACCCCGTGAAGTTTGTCACTCAAAGAATCAAACATTTTGTTTTTCCTTTATATTTCTCCATACTAAAACACAATATCATCTCTTAATATACTTTCGACATGGCAATCCGTCAAGAGCATTTTCAATATTAATTCAGACTTTATTATTTGTTTCTGTTATTGTTTCATTTGCGGCTTGACAAAATAATCCCGGTGTATTATTTTATATTATCGTTACGGTTGTACAGTTCAGGAACAGGATCATGACC
>JAGBZM010000044.1 GCA_017628235.1 Lentisphaeria bacterium
AGAAAGGGCTGGTCGGATATGATCACCGGCTGCATCGATAATGCCGCATATTTTTATGAAAGATTGTCCGCAAGTGCAGAGGTGGAAACAGTTACAATTCCGGAAATCAGTTCAGTGGTCTTCCGGGTGCTGCCTCCGGCCGGGAGCAGCGAGGATGCCGACACGCTCAATAAACGTATCCGCAGGGAATTGCTGCTCAACCGGGGCGTGGTTATCGGACAGACAGTCTGCAACGGCAATGTCTGTTTGAAATTTACCTTGCTCAATCCTCTGCAGAGTCATGAAAAACTGGATGAATTACTGGAATTGATCCTTTCCTTAAGATAAATAACCGGAGAAAATCATGAAAAAATTGACAGCTATTTTGGTGTTGGTGCTGGCAGCGGCGGCAGGTTTCGGCGGCAATGCGGTGAAAAAGGTGATGTTTGTCGGAGACAGTATCGCACTGGGCGTAGGAGCCAAACCGAGGGAGAACCGTTTTTCCACGGTAGCGGTCAAACTGCTCAATGAACGGGCCGGCCGGACCGCTTATGTGGAACGCAATATCGCGATTTCCGGTTCTAATCTGTGTGAAAGCATGTGGCCGGGAAAGGCCACCAGCGGTTATCCTTTCCGGCTGCAGGATGTCTTGAAAGTCAAACCGGATATTCTGGTGCTGCAGCACGGGGTCAACGATGTGACAACCGGTTCATCGCTTGGAGATTACGGCTGGAGTTACCGTCACTTTGTGCGCACGGTCAAAGAGCAGCTGCCGGGTACGGTCATTGTCTGTATGACTCTTTCTCCCGGAATCCGTTCCGGAGCCAGTCTGCAGTGGCAGGAGCAGGCCAACGCCATCATTCAGGAAGTGGCGGCCAAAGAATCGACTCTGCTGGCCCCGGTTTCGCTGGTGATGAACGGCCGCGATGATTGTTATCCCGACCGTCTGCATCCGAATAACGAGGGCCACCGCATTATCGCGGAAGCGATTGCTGACACCATTGAAAAAAATCAGCCGCAATCTCCGGATAAGTTTGATTTCGTTATCCGCCGGGCGGGGATATACAAAATTTGCAACTATGTTTTCACCGTTTCAGAAGAGGCGGAAAAGGGCGGGATGACCTGCTTTTTCGGCATTACACCGTATTCATTTTCTTATCAGGTTGCCGGCGGGGTCGATGTCCGCACTCCGATCCGCAGTTTTTTCAAAGAGGTGGCGTTTCAGACTGACAACCGGGAGAGTGTGCAGAAGTTTCAGTGGCATAAATATCTCGGATGCAGTTTCCTGACTTTGTCTTCCACCAATACGGCACTGTCCCGGCTCAAATTTGTTCCGGTGAAAGCGGAAAAATCTGAATCGCAAACCACCGGCAAGTGACCGGAAAATATTCCGGCGGGCAGCAAAGCGATGGCAGATACCGGCTTACCTCTGGCGCAGATCATCGGCAAGTGCGATGAATTTTTCAATTCCGGAGATTTGTCGGCGGCCGGAGAGCATCTGCGTTACTGGCGGCAGGAAGCACACCGGCGCGGTGACTGGCGCAGTGAATTGAGCTTGTTGAGCGAATTGATGGGGCATTACCGGATGATGAATGATCCGGAACGCGGCCGACAGGCAGTGGCCGACGGATTTTCTCTGATGTTGGCGCACGGGGAAACCGGGAGTGCCGCCGCCGGGACAGTTTATATCAATGGCGCGACAGCTTTGCAATCATTCGGAGACAATCAGGAGGCGATGAATGCCTATCGCCGGGCGTGGGATTGTTACCGGAAAAATCTGCCGGATAATGACCGCCGGTTTGCCGGATTATTCAACAATATGGCTTCGTCATGCATTGCCGCCGGGGATTTTTCCGAAGCCGAAAATCTTTATTTAATGGCACTGGATATTTTGCAAAAGTGCGGTGATAAGATGGATACGGCGGTAACTTTTGTCAATCTGGCGCAGCTGTATTGTCACCTGGAGAGTGAAGATTTGACCGGTGAGATGCTCCATTGCGCGATGCTCTGTTTCGATGATCCGTCGGCAGTACGCGATGGTTACTATGCCCACACCTGTCTGAAGTGTGTCCCGGCATTCCGGGAACTGGGATGGACGGAGGCGGCGGAGGATTTGACCGGCCGGGTGGAGGAGATCTATGAACGGCATTGAAAGAGCGCGCTTCTGGTATGAGGTATACGGCCGGGAGATGCTGGCACGGGAGTTCAGTCATGCGGTACCGGAAATTGCCGTCGGTATTGCCGGGCGGGGTTCGGAGTGTTTCGGATTTGACGACGATGTTTCAAGTGACCATGACTACGGAACCGGCTTTTCGCTCTGGATAACCGCTGATGGTGACCGGAAGTACGGCTTTGAATTGAGCAGAAGCTGTCACCGGCTTTTCCGGCAGCTGAAGTCAGATCTGCCGGTTTCCGCTTGTTCTGCCGGCGGCGGGGTGGAAGACGGGGTAATGGTCATTGGTGATTTTTACCGCCGCCATCTTGGTATCTGCGGTGTGCCGGAGAGTTGGCGGCAGTGGCTGGCGATCCCGGAATACGCTTTTGCCGAAGCGGTCAATGGTGAGGTGTTCCGGGACGATGCCGGGATATTTTCTGCGATTCGGCAGGAGATAAAATATGGTATGCCGACCGATGTCCGGCTGAAGAAACTCTCATATCATGCCGTAATGATGGCCCAAAGCGGTCAATATAATTTCTACCGGTGTCTGAAACATGGTGAAAAGGGGGCGGCCGCACTGGCACTGGCGGAATTTATCCGCCATACCGGAGCATTGATATTTATTCTGAATCACACCTTTGCCCCCTATTACAAGTGGATGTTCCGGGCCATGCGGCAGCTGCCGGTGCTGCCGGAAGTCGCCGGAATGCTGGAAAATTTATCGGGTGACGGTTTGACCGGAGAGGAAAAAGGTGAAGTTATTGAACGGATCGCAGTTTTGATCATCGATGAATTGATTCGCGGCGGACTTGCTGTATCCGGCGGCAGTTACTTGGAACCGTACGCTCTGGAACTGCAAAAGCAGATCAGTGACCGCCAGTTGCGGCAGCTGCATGTGATGGATAATGGACGCGGTGAATGATTTCCGGCTGCTGCTCAGTTTCAAGCGGTGATCGAAAGCAGACCTTTGAGGTAGAACGTTTCCGGTACGGTCAGCAGTGTCGGGTGATCGGGGGATTGTTCAAAACGGTGGATTATTCCGGCACGGCGTCCGGCCTGCAGCGCAGCGTCGGCAGTGATTTTCTGAAACAGCGGCATATCCATTGCACCTGAACAGGAGAAGTTGGCGAGCATTCCGCCGGGATTGAGCAGTTTGAATCCGATCCTTGCCAGATCCTGATAAGCGCGGCATCCGCGCATTACTGCGGCTTTATTCGGGATTAGTTTCGGCGGATCGAGGATGACCAGATCAAATTTTTCTCCGCTGCGTTCCAGCTGCCGGAGCAGTTGGAACACATCGGCGCATATATTTTCATAATTTCCGGAAAAACCGTTGAGACTGAGATTTTTGCGGCACTGTTCCAGAGCCGGGGCAGATGAATCGGCATTCAGTACGCTTTCTGCGCCACCGGCCAGGGCTGCACAGGCAAAACCGCCGGTGTAGGAAAACATATTCAACACTTTTTTGCCGCCGGATATCTGCCGGATCTTTTGCCGGGCTGTCCGCAAATCAAAGTAAAAACCGGTTTTCTGGCCTTCACACAGATCGGTTTCAAAGGTCAAACCATCTTCCACGATCTGCAGGGAATCCGGCAGTTCTTCGCCGCCGAGGTGTCCGGTTCGGGCCGGGAGAGCCTCTTTCTGCCGGACAGCGGCATCAGAACGCTCAAATACGCCCCGGATGAATGGCTGTTCCAGCAGAAGTTCTGTGATCACCTGCCGGAAACGTTCTGCACCGGCACTCAAAAACTGCACTGCGGCAAATCCGGCATAAAGATCAACTGTCACTCCGGGCAGGCCATCACTTTCTGAATATATCAGCCGGCAGCCGCCATCGGGTCGCAGAAATCCCAACTCTTTGCGCAAAGCTGCCGCCTGTACGATCCGGGCGCGGAAAAATTCCCGGTCAATCACCGCTTCCGGATCAAAACTCCAGACCCGGATACGCAGCTGGGAAGCCGGGGACCACGCACCGGCAGCCAGCGGTTCATCCTGATGGTTGCAGACCAGCACGGTTTCTCCGGGTTCTGCCGGAGCATTTTTCTCTTTCACTGCTCCGTCAAATATCCAGGGGTGGTGGCGGAGAAGCGATTTTTCCCGGCCGGGCAGCAGATGGATACGGATCACTTTTTCAGCTCCCTGATCTCTTCGATGAAGTCGGAGGCATCGGTGAATTTCCGGTATACTGATGCAAAACGGACAAACGCCACTTCATCGACCTGCCGCAGAACCGTCATTACCCGGCTGCCGATTTCGGCACTGGGAACTTCTTTATCAAAATCCTGCTGGATCGAGGAAGCTACTTCTCCGGCCATCCGGTCGATTTCAGCCGAGGAAACGTTGCGTTTGTAACAGGCATGGTCGATGCCCCGGCGGAGTTTGGCAAGATCAAACTCTTCGCGGGTACCGTCTTTTTTGATAACTTTCAATTCTTCGGGGCTGACACTTTCCAGAGTGGTAAAGCGGTAGTTGCACTGGATGCATTCGCGGCGGCGGCGAACTCCGAATCCATCTTTCACACTGCGTGAATCGATCACCTTGTCATCACTGCATCCGCATTTCGGACAACGCATAATCACTTCTCCTGACGCAAAAATTCAATAACCGACAGCGGAGAAACGATCACTCCGTCAAAAGCCGGACTGACAGCTGATTTGCGGATAAGATTATTTATCGAACGCTGAAAATCATTCCAGTTTCTCCGGCGCAGTTTGCCTCTGTCCACCGAAGTATGGTGGGCCAGCGGCACGAAAACCAGCATCTTTTTTCCATCCGGCATAGCGGCCAATTCATTACTGATATTTCCCGGCAGCTTGCTTGGCAGATTGGCAGAACAGACCACTGCCACTTTGGCGACAGCGGCAAAATCCGCCACCTTGCCGCAGGACAATTCTCCGGCGGCGGCGTGTTCATGGTAAAAGTCCGCTATGGCGATGGTCAGCGGCGGCAGCTGCGGCAGGCGGGAAATTTTTCCGGCCAGTTCCAGACTTTCTTTCATCAGCATATCATTATCCTGCCCGATCCCGTAACGCTTTTCGTGCCAGCGGTATAATTTCCCCTGGATACGTTCCACATTCACTCCGTCGAAAAGATGCGGTGTCAGGATCACTGTAACTCCGGCAACACGGATATTTTCCGGCAGTTCCTGCTGGTATCCGATCAGTTTTTTCACTGCTCCGGCGATATCCGGATACTGGATGAAGCAGTTGCGGATCAGCCGGTTGCCCCGGTAGCGGCGGAAAAAGTCCTCCTGGGAAAAGACGATTTCGACCGGAATTTTGTATCCGGCAGCGACAGTCAGAAATTCCCTTAAACGTCCGTCAAGTTCCTGTTCGCTGGTCAGGCGGCAGTAGATGCGGTTGAAACCGAGGCGGCTGACAGCCTGAAGTACGGTCCGGTCATCAAAACGGCCCTCAAAGGCGGACGGATAGAGAACCACACCTCTGATTTTGGCCGGAGCCAGAACTTTTTTGAAGGCTTCTGCGCGCTGCAGAGAAACAGCTGATTCCGCAGTCGCCGGAGGCAGAGCTGCCGGAAATACATGGCGCACCGGAGTGTGGCCGCAACCGCAAAACAGCAGCGTGAGCAAACAGATTATTCCGGAATATCTCATCATTTTCATCACCAGTGATCCTATTTTTTGTCAGACACTATAATATACCACAAAATCTGCAGTTTTACAACCTGAAAATACGGTTATTTGACCTGCTGAATGAGCCATTGACCGCGATGCAGGATCAACTCATAACAGCAGCGGTACGGTTCCGGATCGTCCGGCAGCTGCAATTCGCAAACGGCAAAAGCTTTTTCACCGTCGATCCGGATATCTGACACCCGGATATATTGGGCGGCGGCACCTCCGGCGGCGGTCAATTCATCCAGTTTTTTCCGCATATTTTCGATGGTTTCTCTGGCTTTTGCGGTTTTTTTCAGCGAAGAGATGTACTCCTTCCGGCGGTCATTGAGTTTTTCATTCTGGATGATCATGGCATTTTCCATTACAGTTTCCAGATCGTCACTGCTGCGGAGCAGGTCAAAGGCTTTGGCGATTTTCAGAAAGTCCCCGTAAGTAAGAAGCCGTCCGTCCCGGGTGGTTTCCCGGTAATTTTTGGAACATAAAGTCAGCATTTTTTTCAGATCCAGAGTCAGGACCGCTGTCCGGTGTTCTGTCAGAGCGCGGGTGATCGCCGCCTGATGTTCTTTCACACTGACCGCCGGAACCGGATCGGCCGCAAATGCGCTCAGGCCGGCAAGGCAGAAAAGCATTGTCATCCGGAAAATTTTATTCATCGTCAATCCCTTATCGGTAAAAATCCATGTTCAGAATATACAATACCACCACAAGAGCGACAATGCAAATGCTTTTCATTGATAAAAATGAGATTCCGGAGCATTTGCAAAAGTTACCGGGAAAGGTTATATTATCCGCATGGAAAACAGAGATAAAGTTACAGAAATCGCGCGGATGGTGAACCGTGCCGGAGGACGTGCCATGCTCGTGGGCGGGTGTGTGCGCGATGCTCTGCTCGGCATTCCGGTAAAGGACTATGATCTGGAGATTTACGGCTTGGATTTTCCCGGTCTGCTCCGGGCGGTGGCTCCGGTGTGTGAAGTTGATGCAGTGGGGATGAGTTTCGGAGTGCTTAAAGTGCGGCATTTTGAAATCGACATGGCCTTTCCCCGGCGGGAGAATAAAACCGGTGCCGGACATCGCGGATTCGTAATTGAAGTCGATCCGGCAATGGATTTTTCTCTGGCATCTGCCCGGCGGGATTTTACGGTAAATGCGATCATGCAGGATGCGTTGACCGGGGAGATCATCGATCCGCACGGCGGACGGAAAGATCTGCAGGAAAAACGGCTGCGCCATGTCTCTCCGGCATTTGCCGAGGACCCGCTGCGGGTGCTGCGTGCCATGCAGTTTATCGGACGCTTCGGATTGGTTCCGGAAAAAAGTACCATCACGCTGTGCGCCGGATTGTCCCAGAATGAACTGCCCCGGGAAAGGATCGCTGCGGAATGGGAAAAACTTCTGCGGCAGGGAAAATATATGGTCGCGGCATTGAATTTCCTGCGGGAGTGCCGCTGGGTGAGATTTTACCCGGAACTTGCCGCACTGATCGGCTGTCCGCAAGATCCGCAGTGGCATCCGGAGGGCGATGTCTGGAACCATACTCTGCTGGTGCTGCAGGCAGCCGCAGAATTGCGTAAAAATCCGGAAGATGTTCTGCCGTTTATGCTGGCGGCTATCTGTCATGACTTCGGCAAAGCCGGGTGTACGGAAACGGACAGTCGCGGCAGGATCACCAGTCGCGGCCATGATACACTGACCGGTGCGGCAGAACGGTTTGTCTGCGGCATCTGGAACAGTTCCCAGCTTTGGGAAAAGGTAGAAAAACTGATCGTCAGCCATATGCATCCCTGGCAGTTGGCAGACGGGAATGCTTCGGATAAGGCGTATCGCAAACTGGCGTGCCGGGTCGGACGGACAGATCTGCTGGCGGATCTGGCGGAAGCCGATGTGCGCGGTATCGCCATGAGTGATCATGAACGGATTTGCCGTCTGGAAATGGTGGAAGTTTTCCGCCGCCGCTGCCGGGAACTGGAAATTTCCGGACATGCACCGCAGCCGTTGGTCATGGGACGGCATCTGATCATCCGGAATCTCACACCGGGACCGGAATTCAAAAAAATACTGGATGAGTGTTTTGAGGCCCAGCTGGCCGGTCACTTCAATACGGTTGACGGAGCGATGAAGTATCTGGATGGTCTGTTATGCGGAAAATAATACATGTCGATATGGATGCTTTTTTTGCTTCCGTTGAACAGTTGGAACGGCCGGAATTGCGGGGGCGGCCGGTGATTGTCGGCGGCGCACCGCAGCGGCGGGGTGTGGTATCGACCTGTTCTTATGAGGCGCGGAAATTCGGAGTGCATTCGGCGATGCCGAGTTCGACGGCATTGCGTTTGTGTCCGCAGGCGGTTTTTATCGAACCGGATCACCGCCGTTACCAACGGATCTCCAAACTTATCCGGCAGGAATTTTTCCGGTTGACACCGCTGGTCGAACCGATGTCCATCGATGAAGCATATCTGGATGTGACCGGGATTTGTCCGACTCTGGAGGCGGCCCGGGAAGCAGCGGCAAAGCTGCAGGAGGATATTTTCAATAAAGTCGGTCTGACTGCTTCAGCCGGAGTTTCGTATAACAAATTTCTGGCCAAGACCGCTTCGGATTTCCGCAAACCTGCCGGACTGACCATGATTACCCCGGCGGATGCTCCGGCTTTTATCGATGAATTGCCGATCGAAAAATTTTACGGCATCGGCAAAGTCGGAGTACAGAAACTCCGTACTGTCAATGTCCGCTGCGGACGCGATCTTAAACAGCTTTCTCCGGAAATATTGAAATCTTTTTTCGGGAAAGCCGGTTTATTCTATTACGGTATCGTGCGCGGAGTGGATGACCGGCCGGTGGAATTGGAGGGAGACCCCAAATCCATCAGCCGGGAGTTGACTCTGCCGTATGATTGCTGCAATTTGCGGGAGATCAGGGTGCTGCTGCGGATGCTCGGACGCAAGGTCAGCCGTCGGGCTGCCGCCAAAAATCTGGTGGGTTCTTCGGTATTCATCAAGTTGAAGTACGCGGATTTTCAGACCGTGACCCGGTCGATGATGCTGGATACCCCCAGCTGCGACGGCGTGGTCATCGGCAATAAAGCAGTACAGCTGCTGGCCCGGACTTCAGCGGCAAACCGGCCGGTGCGGCTGGTGGGAACCGGGATATCCCAGCTTTCCCCGGCCGGAGAAACGGTATTGGAACAGTTGAATATTCCGTTCGGGTGAAACCGGAGGGAGTTCTGCCGATAAAAAAACGGTAAAATTTTTCCGGCGCACTTGAAAATATACCGGGGGGATGATACTGTATTCCCCGGCAAGAAAAACAGACGGTTCAATCCGGAGGGACAGATGAATTCACTGATTGTAAAAGGCGGTACTCTCACCGGAGGAGAGGTGACAGTTTCCGGTAATAAAAATGCGGTTCTGCCGATGATAGCGGCATTGATGCTGACAGACGGCGAATCGGTACTGCACAATGTGCCGGATATTCTGGATGTGCATACGATGCTGGATATCGCGGTGTCACTCGGGGCGGAATATACTTTTGAAAACGGGACTTTGCGTTTTGGCTGCCGGGATGTGAAAACTCATATTATTCCGCAGGAACTCTGTTCGCGCAACCGGACCAGTATTCTTTTTGCCGCACCGCTTCTGGCCCGTTGCGGTAAAGCGGTTCTGTATCCTCCCGGCGGTGATGTTATCGGACGGCGGCGGCTGGACGGACACTTTTACGGCTTGACCAAACTCGGGGCTGTGATGGAGGATGACTGCCGTACTTACGGATTTACTGCCGCCGATGGCTTGCAGGGCCGGGAACTGTTTCTGGATGAAGCCAGCGTGACCGCTACCGAACAGATACTGATCGCCGCTGTTACAGCTCGCGGTACAACCGTGTTGTATAATGCCGCCTGCGAACCGCATGTCACTGATCTGGCAGAAATGCTTAACGCAATGGGGGCAAAAATTTCCGGTGCCGGCAGCAATACGCTGACCATTGAAGGCGTGGACAGACTTTCCGGGTGTGAACATACCGTCTGCGAAGATCATATCGAAGCAGGCAGTTTTCTGGCTCTGGGGGCGGCGGCGGGAGTGCCGGTGACTCTTCACGGAACGGCTCCCCGGCATTACTGGATGCTCCGGCGGGTATTTGAAAGACTGGGATGGCAGATGACTCTGCACAAGGATCATATCATTCTGCCGGGCGGGCAGGAACCGCGTATCGAGAGCGACTTCGGCGGCTATATCCCCCAGATCTCCGACGGTACCTGGCCGCAGTATCCTTCGGATATGATGAGTTGTACCATTGTGGCGGCAACGCAGAGTCAGGGAACGGCGATGTTCTTTGAGAAGATGTTTGAAAGCCGTATCTACTTCGTTGACCGCCTGATCAGCATGGGGGCCAATGCGATCGTCTGCGATCCGCACCGGGTGGTGATCACCGGCCGGAGTCAGCTGCATGGAGTTTCCATGTCCAGTCCGGATATCCGGGCGGGAATGGCGATGGTCATTGCCGCTTTGTGTGCGCGCGGAGAGAGCCGGATCGACCGGGCGGATGTGATCTACCGGGGGTATGAACATCTGGTGGATAAGTTGCGGGCACTCGGCGCGGAGGTTGGTGAAGCATGAAAAAATCCGGATCAGAAAACCGGAAAAATTTATTATCGCTTCCGGCAGTACGCAATATATTACTGGTATTTTTTTCATTTTTATCCGGTTCGCTCTATGCGGCGGCACTTCCGCCGCTGAATTGGAATATCGCAGTGTTTCTGACTCTGCCGGTACTTTTTTACTGTGGCATATATGCCCGGTGGCAGCTGCGGCTGCTGTGCGGCTGGTGCTGGGGATTGGGCTGGTCGTTTTTTGCTTACAGTTTTCTCCGGGAGATCCATCCGGCCGTTCCCTGGCTGTTGGCACCGGTGATATCTTTGTGGCCGGCTCTTTACACTCTGCTGGCCGGTTTCTGGGCCAAACGGTGTTTCGGCCGGGGCAGCGTGACAGGAAAAGTTACGGAACTGCCATTTTGGGCAGTGTTGCGTTATCTGGCCGGGGCGGCGGTACTTTTTACCCTGATCGAGTGGAGCAAGTACTATCTTTTTGTCTGGAACGATTTAAGTGTGACACTCTGGCAATTGCCGGTACTTATGCAGATCGCCCGACTTACCGGACGATACGGTTGTACGCTTCTGATAACCTTGACCAATGCGGCGGTTTTTGCTTTGATATTTGCTCCGAAACGGTGGCTGACGGCGGGGATATTGCTGATATATCCGCTGGCGGCAGCGGTTTACGGGATCATGATCATCCGTACTCCGGAAAATCCGGCAGATCCGGTGGAGTGGAAATGTGCATTGATCCAGGGAAATTTACCCGAACAGCGGATCGCTTCTCCGGCCGGGGTGATAAATTCGATCCGGGTCTATACCCGGTTATCGGTCAAAATGCGTGAATATGCTCCGCAGACGGTCATCTGGCCGGAGTGTGCCATTCCCATCGGTCTGCGCGATGAGTACAAATTGGCGGAATTTTACCGTTATGCGGTCAAAACCCTCGGCTGTCAGATGCTGATAGGTTCGCTGGATCATACTTATGACGGCGGAGTGACCAACAGTGCGCTGCTTATTTCGCCGGGCGGTCAGGTGGCGGAAAGGTACGACAAATTTCACCGGGTGCCTTTCGGAGAATATGTGCCGTTCCGGGCGTGGCTGCCGGAATCATGGATCGAAAAATTTGACATGGGCCGGGATTTAAGTGCGGGCAAAGAGATTTATCCGCTGAATATTTCGGCCGATATCCGCAGCGGCACAGCAGTTTGCTACGAGGGCGTATTTTCCTATTTGAGTGCCGCTTTTGCCCGGAAAGGAGCGAATGTTTTAACGGTATTGTCCAATGATGTCTGGTATCCGCAAAGCAGTGAACCTGAACAGCATCTGGCCAATGCGGTAATGCGTTGCGTGGAAACCGGACTGCCGATGATACGATGCGGAAATAACGGTGGTTCAGGAGTGGTGAACCGCCGGGGAATATTCACCTCTTATATCGGTTCTCCGGCGGCGCGGCCGGAATTGCTGCGCGAACAGGCCGCCGGAATTGTTACGGTCAAACTGGAAAGAACCCCCGGATTGACTCCGGCAGTACGTCTG
This sequence comes from Lentisphaeria bacterium, assembly GCA_017628235.1. Lineage (GTDB taxonomy): Bacteria > Verrucomicrobiota > Lentisphaeria > Victivallales > Victivallaceae > UBA1784. The sequence goes on from JAGBZM010000044.1 coordinate 11,899, forward strand.
GAAAATTGGATCGTTTATCTGTTGATGATACTGCTGGGTACCGGAATACTTTTCCCTGCAGTGCCGGTGAAAAAGTAATTCCCGGAAAACAAAAGATATCCTGATCGGATCACAGCAGCTGCCGTGATCCGTTTTTTTCTGCCGGCGGCCGGGTAGTAATTTGCTATTGTCCATATACCACCCGGATGGCAAGGGCGTATCCCCAAAGTTGTATACCTTTGCAGTTAAGTATGAAGCACGACCATATCTCCTGCGGGCATCTTGAGTATCGTTTTGTACTATAATATCCCATTTTACTATCATTTAGTCATTTTCAGCTATTGTATCAGTTACCGGTTTGTGGTATAATAAAAGGCAGTGGTGTATTGCCGCCCCGGGGGGACGGCACAGTGAAAACATAATCAATATGGGAGAACGCAAATGAAACATCAACTCTCCGTCCGGAGAGTAAAGCTGTGCGGCTTTACTCTGATCGAATTACTCGTGGTCATTGCCATCATCGCGATTTTGGCGGCAATTCTTTTACCTGCCCTCAATTCTGCCCGTGAACGCGGCCGGGCGGCGGCATGTATCAACAACCTCAAACAGACCGCTACCGTCAGCCGGATGTATCTGGATGCTCATGAAGAGTTTTTCCCGGCAACTGTTATGGGATTGAAAAAGCCCAGCACCTGGATAGATCAGTTTTATGAAGCCGGTTTTGTTGAAGAACCCAAGAACGGGACCGATGTCTTTTACCGTTGTCCTTCCGGACCGCAGGGAGTCGGATTTACCAGTACCAGATCATCAGCTTACGCTGCGCCCTATGTTGATCCGGTCGGGATCCATCTGAAAAACAGTGCATATCAGAAATCAGGTACCGGAGCCAATGCCAAAACCATCTCTTTCAGTGTGCTGGTCAACTTCATAGACAATCATACCCGGTATGATGATGCTGTGAAAACCCCGTATCAGTGTCCGATCATTCCTGCCGGTAATAATGCAGCCCAATGGGTGGATACCAACCGGGGAGTGCCGACGGCTTATCACAACGGTCAGATCAATCTGGCAACATTTGCCGGTAATGTCGCGACGGTCGCCCCGGAAGAGCTGAAGGACAAATATTTCAAGCCCAACTCCGACAGTACCGCTGCTGATGCTACTGAAAATTTCCTCGGCTACAAAGACCGCAATTTTCAAATCCAGATGTTTTAAGAGATAAGAATCATGAAAATCTATGTTTCCCGGGAAGAGGAAAATCTGCAGTTCGATGCAGATTTCGAGGGTGGTAATCTGGGGCGGGCAGTTCGTCTTGGCGAAAACTACTACTTTATTGAACTGCGTCCGGATACCACGTATCAATTCCGTTTCCGCATCCGCAACTGCAAGGGCAAAAAGGTGGTGATCAGTTTCCGGTGCCGGGATTACAAACCGGCATTGTCCCACTGGAACGGTGGAAACTATCACTACCGTATGGATGGAAAACTCTATTCCCCGGTAGTGACTTACAACGGGATAGATTATCAGGATGTCGATCATTTTGAAAATGACCGTTCAACCTTTGATGATCTTTATACCATCGTTCACACCTTTACCGGTGATTGTGCGTATGTCAGTTCTGCTCCGGTTTATCTGTACAGCGACATGCTGAAATTTCTGGATAGTATCAGCAGTAATCCGGCGGTGAAGATCTCTTCGATCGGATTCAGCCGCAATGAGGTGGTTCAGCCGCTGCTGGAGATATCCGGTGATCCTGCTGCAAAAAAGGCAGTATACATCATCTCACGGGAAGATGCCGATGAGATGACCGGCAGTTTTGCGCTGGAGGGGGCTGTAAATGAACTTTTGAGCGACACTCCGGAAGCAGCGGTCATGCGGAAAAAATTCCGCTTTTTCATCGTGCCGATGGTCGGAGTCGATGGGGTCATTGCCGGGTCCTATCACAGTGCCGGATATGGTTACGGCGGATTGAGATTTCACCGGGAGGATTATTGTCCGGAAGAGTTGCAGAATGTCAAAGATTTTTCCCGTCAACTCTTTTCCGGGGAATTACAGGTGGTACTGGCCGGAAAAATTCACGGTAATTGGGGATTTGTCAGCGATCTGTCAGACTTTATGGCTTCGGAACAGGAGCTTTGCGATAAAGTTGCTCAAAAACGCACCGCCGTCTGGAACCCGGCAGATGAAGCCATTATCCTGACCACCCGTCCGGAGGGTTATTTTGAAAGGTTCATCAATGACAATTTCGGTTTGCAGGCGGTATTCGGCTGCCATGTAAACGGTACTTCTGCAGAAACTTCGCGTGTCAAGGGACGCGATTTGATGCGGGCATTATTCAACTACTTGCAGGATAAATGAAATACTATGAAAGCAAAAGAATTATTATTCACAATATTGACCGCTGTTATCATGTCGCCGGGATATGCTGCTTCCGGAGACAACCTTTTTCCGGATCCCACTTTCCGCAGCTGGGCCGCAAGTGCCGAGCGTGAATTTGGAGTCAACGCCGGAGAAAATGGTTCTCCCGGATTGATCGTTCAGCGGAAAGATAAGGATGTTTTTGATTACAAGTACGAGACGGTTAAAGTTCCGTTGAAACCCAATACCCGCTATGAGATCATCTACCGGGCAAGAGGAGAGAAAATTTCCCATCTGAAAATGGGTGCAGGCGTCCGTCTGGAATTCCGGTACAAAGGCAAATGGACCGGAGCATTCATGCGCCGCAACAAAGAGACCGGCACTTTTCCCTGGCGCACTGTCCGGTATGAATTCACCACCCCGAAACAATTGGACACCACTTATATTGGTTTTTTCCTCGGCATGCCTTTCAAACAACCGGCCAATGAACTGGGATATGCAGTTTTCTGCAGTCCGATCCTGCGCGAACTCAAACCGGTTTGGCAGATCGATCTGCTCAATCCGGTTCTGCGTCACGGATTGAAAACCGGTAAACACGCCCTGGTTTTTGCCAGTGCTTTTATCGGAGATGTCGCTGCAAAAGATCCGGCAGTGCAGGTCAAATGTACCGGCGCAACCGAATTTGAAATGAGTGTGCCGGTGGAAAATGACCGGTTCGTCATCGAAGCGGATTGGCAGCCGGGTGAAAGCACTCTGCACTTCACCTACAGCGGAATAAGTAAAAAATTCAACATTTCCGCCGGTAATCCCATGCCGGAAAACGGCGTATGGATCGATGAAAAAGGCCGGATGATCCGTAACGGCAAACCATATCTGCCGGTGGCTATTTACGATAATCATTATACTCCGCCGTTGGAAAAATACGGTTGGGTCATCACCAATGAGGATCTTAAACTTTTCTGCGAAAGTCCTTTTAATGTTTACAGCCTCGGTTCGATCTGGTGGACCAGATTTGAAGGTGAGGAAAGCAATGAAAAGTGGGGGGAAATAACGCAGAAACATGTGGACAATGCTTTGAAACTCATGGATATTCTCCACGCTTCAGGCAAAACCGTCATGTTTTGTGCCAAACCGCTGAATAAAAAAAGTAAAATGCTCGACGCTCTGGGAGAGACAGAAGTTATCAAATTCATGGTCAAAACCTATGCCGCACATCCGGCGATGCTGATGTGGTATCTCAACGATGAAACCGACCTGTCTGAATATGAACTTTATAAACGCGAACTTTTCGCCAAACTTGATCCTTTCCATCCGACCATTCAGGCACAGTACAAGATCGATGCGTATAATGAGTGTATCGGCGGAGCAGATATCATGGCAATGGATAACTATCCTATCTATAATGCCGAATCCGATCTGGAAATCATCGCCAAATCAATGGATGCTCTGCACCGGCGTTTCGGGGTCAATGGACACATTTCCTGCTGGAGCTTGCCGCAGATATTCAACTGGAACAATTACAGCAAGACTGTTCCCTGGTATTTCCCGAAAGAGGAACAGATCAGAGGCAATTTGATTTTGATGGCTCTTTCCGGCATCAAAGGCTTTTATTTCTACTCCCGTCAATGGCTGCGCGAGGGGGTCGATCATGCCGGATATCTCAAGCGGTGGGAAATGGTCTGCCGCCAGGCTCAGATGTTGCGGGATCTGGAAGCGTATCTTTTGAGTGATCAGGAACATCCGGAATTTGAGATGAAAGTGATCAAGGGCCATGTCCGGGCGCAGACATTCAAGACCAATGACGGGAAAACCGCCCTGCTCATTGCCAATGTCGGCAAGGGTGAAGGCGTGGCAGAGATCACTTTCCCCGAAGGAAAAAATCTTAAATCCTGTTATGGTCTGACCGGATTTGAAAACGGCAAATGGGTATTTCGCGGCAAAAACGCGACAGGAGATATCGTAAAATGAATCTGAAAGTCCAGCCGTCGCAGTTGATCTGTTCCGATGTTTGTGCATGGCCGAATCTGAAAAAATTTGATAATGGCGAATTGATGCTGCTCTTTCACAATGAAGCAAGCCATGTAGTCAATGAGGGCGAATTGGATTTGCTTTTCAGTACGGATAACGGTCGCAGCTGGGGACAGCGGCAGACGGTGTTTCACCACCAGCCGGGAACCTGCCGCACCAATCATGCTGCCGGAATATCCGGTGACCGGGTGGTGATGCTCTGTTCCGGATGGAAACTTTTCCGGGAAAGATTGCTGATACCGGCATCCATGATCTCCTGCGACCGGGGGAAAACCTGGGAAAGTTACGCCGAAACACCCGGTTTGTCGCCCTTGACATGGGTGGCATTCGGCAATATCGTTCAAGCAGATAACGGGGATCTGTGCGTGGCGGCATATCTGAATCTCAACGGGCTGGTCGAAAGCTGTTTTATCCGCAGTTGTGATCAGGGCGTCAGTTGGAAAACCATTGCCCGGATCGCTGACCGCTGTAATGAAACTGATATCGCCCACCTCGGCGGCGGTCATTGGATCGCAGTGGTCCGGACAGAGGATCGGGGAATATTGCAATATGATTCGGTCGATGACGGCAGATCCTGGCACTTTATCCGGCAGTTGACCCGTCCCCGGCAAGTGACCGGCAATCTCTGCCGTTTTTCTGACAGCCGTCTGATTTTCAGTTTCGGAGACCGTACCGAAGGTAACTTCGGAGTCCGGGCCATGATCAGCGAAAATAACGGTAAAAGCTGGAGCGACGCATTTGAATTGGTCAAAACTCAGTCCGGTGACTGCGGTTATCCATCCAGCGTGCAGTTGAATAACGGAGAGATCCTGACCGCATATTATACTAAAACGGATGAAAGTTATGAATTGCGGTCAGTAAGATGGCAGATCTGACAAACAATGGAGGAGATTATGAAAAAAAGTTTTATTTCAATGGCGATGGTATTGGCAATTGCGGCCGGGGCCGGGGAAGGGAAGACGGTTTTTGCCGGCAGCAAAGCATCTCAATGGCGCAAATATGTTTCAGCTGCTCCGGAAAGCGGGGTGCTGCAGGCTGCACTTCCATTGCCGATACGTTACGGATATCCGGTTTTTGAAGTTGCTCCGGATAAAAAGTATGCAATATGCGGAGAATTCCGGCTCACTGAGGCCGGAACGCAGGCACAGCTGGAAGCCGGTTTGCTCTGTATCGCGGCCAATGGAAAAGGTATTTTCCCGTATAATTGTCTGCCATTGAAAAATATTCCGCTTGGTAAATTGGCCGCAGAAGCTCCGGCCGGCAGCCGGAGTGTGACGGTTTCCGGTATTCCGGAATTGAATGCAGTCAAGAAAAACTATCTTTGTCTGGCCTTTAATGCCAAAGAGGATGAATCCGATTTGCCCAACTTTGAAATATCACCTTTCATCACCGTCAACGGAGTAAAAAAACAGAACGGAAATCTGCTGATTACTCTGGAAAAACCGTTGGATAAATCCTTTGCCGCTGATACCCCGGTGCGGATCCATACACACGGCGGAGTATTTGTTTATGCCGTGCGCAATCAGAAGCTGACTTCACAATGGACTGTTGTCCGGAAGGTCATTTCCGGCAGACAGCTGCGTCCGGGGACGGTCAGGGCGCAGATGATTTTCGGGGTCAACGGTAAAGGGCCGGGTAAAGTGGAATTCCGCAATCTGCAGGTCATCGAGTTATGAGCATTGCTCCGGAAGTATTGAAAAAGGTCGCATGGTTCAACGACCTTTTTCTGGAAACAGATATCCGGGGTGTGGTGATCTGGTTTCACGGTCTCAATGGTTTGTGCCGTACCGCTGCCAATCAGATATCTTCCTGGGAAGTGGAAATTTCCGCGCGCGGCGGTTTGATCGTGTACCCTTACATCAATCCCTGGAGTTTTCTATGCCGCAATGATCTGCAATTTATGGACCGTCTGATCCCGGCAGTTTACAGCCATTACCGTCTGTCAGAAAAAGTGCCGCTGGTGATCTCCGGGCAGAGCATGGGGGGCAATGCGGCATTGCAGTATTGCTGTTACGGCAAATTTCCGGCGGCACGATGCATGGTGGTTTCTCCATTGTGTGATCCGGCGGACTTTTATGCGGCAAGTACTCCTTCGCGGCCGTCCGGTGCGGCGGCGATGCACAACATGTTTGACAGTGAACCCGGTGGTTTTGATTCTGCCATGACTGAACATTCGCCGCTGCTTCAGGCCGGACGGATGCCGGATATACCGTATATGTTCATTCACAGCACGCATGATGAGGTGATTCCGGTGAAACATTCAGATGAGATGGTTGCTGCGTTGCGGGGAAATGGCCGGCAGGTGGTTTACCGCAAACAGAAATTTTTGGGACATACGGCTGTATCACTGGCCGATGAAATTGCTATGACGGATTTTATCTCCGGGGCGTGGCAGTAAATAAACAACAGAGGAGAGAGATCATTATGAGAACCCGGTTGATGGGAGAGATGACCGTTAAAGAGGTCAGGGAATATCTGAAAAGCAATCAGACGATTGTTTTTCCTTACGGCGTGGTAGAACAGCACGGTTACCATCTGCCGTTGAATACCGATAATATCAATGCGGAAAATTTCGCATTGGCTCTGGCGGAAAAACTCGACTGCATTGTCGCACCGTGTTTGAATTACTGTTTTTCCGGCGGGCAGCTGGCAGGTACGATCAATGTCAAACCGACCAATTTCTGCAATATGGTGTGCGATATCATGGAAGCTCTGGTCAATCAGGGATTCAGAAATATATTCATCACTCCGGGCCATGCCGGCAGTGAAAGTCTGGTGCAGTTGAAAGAGGCACTGCGGATTTTGAAGTGGCTCAATCCGGGGATGAAAGATGCGATGATAATGATTATCTGCCGGGGGGAATTTTTCCGGATACCTGCCCCGGCGGACCGGAAAGGCGGCGATTTTCATGCCGGTGATCTGGAAACATCATTGATGCTCAATTACCGTCCGGATCTGGTGCAGCTGCCGGCAGTTGCTGTTGACCGCCCGGAAATAGCGGAAAAATTGCGGATCGATCCGGATGCTTACCAGCAGCGGACTACATTCAGCGGGCTGCCGCAGGAGATACCCAATACCCGGCAGGATCCGGCCATTGAAGTCGGTGTGATGGGATATCCCGGTGATGCTGATCCGGCCAAAGGGATATTGTATACGGAAAAAGCTCTGGAAAAGATGATGCCGCTGCTGAAAAAAGCGGTTGAAGATGCGGAAAAAGCAAGAAATCAATAAGCAGGAAGGTTATTATGAAAGATAACAAGGTTTTCAACGGAGTGATGACCGCGCTGGTGACTCCGCTGGATAAGAATGGTAAATTGAATGTCTCCTGCGCAGCAGATCTGGTGGAATATCAGCTGGCTGCCGGGATCGATGGTTTCTATCTTTGCGGCGGAACCGGCGAGGGAGTGGTTCTGACTCCGGAGATCCGGATGCAGATGGTGGAAACCGTTGTCCGGGTCAATCGCGGACGGGGCAAAATAATCGTACAGACTGGAGCGATCCGGGCCGCTGAAGCATTTTTATTGACTGAACACGCGCAGAAGTGCCGGGTCGACGGCATATCTTCCATTCCGCCGTCACTTTACTATCAGTATCCGGAGAGCGATACGATAGAGTATTACCGTGAACTTGCCGGCCGGACTGATCTGCCGGTATTGATCTACCGGACTCCGGCGTATTCGACCGGCGGCATGGTGACGCTGATGGAAAAATTGATCAAAACCGAAAATATCGTCGGCCTGAAGTATACCGGGGCAAGTTACTATGAAATGTGGAAACTTCTGCAGCTCAACGACGGCAATATCAATGTGATCAATGGAGCCGATGAAACTCTGCTTTGCGGTCTGGTTACCGGGGCGCAAGGCGGGATAGGGGCATTATACAATATCATTCCGGAAGAGTTTGTGGCATTGTACAAAGCTTTTGCAGCCGGAGATATTGTCAAGGCTAAAGCTCACCAGCACCGGATAGCTTCAACGGTGGCGACCTTGGGTAAATTCATTCGCGGGGCGGGGATCATTCTGCCTTTGAAAGCGATATTACAGGATATGGGTTTTGCAGTGGGTTCACCGGTCAGTCCGGCGCAGGATTACCCGGCGGAAGTGCGTGAAGAATTGATTTCGGCATTCAGACAGCTGCGCAGTCAGTGGTAAAAACAGAAAAAGTTCTGTGCACTGAAGATTGACAAAAGTTCTTTGCGATGATATATTTATCGGTATGACAGACTACGAATGTATATCAGAGGCACTTGGCAGAGCTTTGAAAATGCGCTACACCCGGATGGTGACGGCGGAAATTTTCATGCCTCCGGAAAATTGTTCACAGCGTTTGACATTTTACGCGGCCCCGGCAGTTTCCATTCCGCTGACGGGTGAACAGCCCCAATATTTTTACCGCAATGGTCTCTGGCAGCGTTTTGTCTGTGAACCGGGGACGGTGATGCATTATCCCCGGATGTGTTATGTGGGAAGTACAGCAGAGATGTATCGGACGGAGAATTTCGGGATGATCCTGCATCCGGAATTTCTCCGTTTGATTTACGGGCGGAAAGCTGAACCGGAACATGCCGGAGGCCTGATGGCCCATGTGCATGTCAGTTCTCTGCGGCAGTCGACCCGGACATTGATGGAAGCGTTATCGCAGTTGGGGATTTCTGGAGATTCGGATGCGATGGCGGTACATATTCTGCCGCTGCTGCTGCGGGCAGTGGCAACTGATTTGGAAACATACCGGCGCAGCCGTTTGGAAGTTTCCGAAGAGTTATATTGGAAAATATGTTCCTATGTGCGGGACAATTTTGCTTTTATCGGCACCCGGACGGAGGTGGCGGATCACTTTCATATTTCAGAAGTTTATCTATCCAAACTTTTCCGTCGTTACGGTGGGGGAGAGAGTTTCAATGAGTATTTGAATCATATCCGGCTGGAGACGGCAGTGCAGCTGCTGCAGCACAGTGACATATCCTGCCGGGAACTGGCATTGCGTTGCGGTTATACATCCGGGTCATATTTTATCCGCTGTTTCCGCAACCGTTTTAATTGCACACCTTTGTATTACCGCAAGCTTCACGAAAAGTAATATTTCCCGGCATTTGCGATACCGGATATATGTGGAGTGATTTTGTTTTATAAAAAAAAGCGGCTGCTGGAGCCGCCGGAAAGGACTTCCCGCAGGAAGTAGCCTTCAGCCCTGCTTTATCAGGACTTGTAGAGTTACTGATTAATATACCGCATATTTCTTTATTTTCAAGTTGACAACAGTAAATAATACTGATATATTTTATCTGTCATAAACTTTTTCAATAACTTGAGGTGCGGTAATGGCGCAAATTACACTTGGTTTGGATTTGGGGATCACTTCCATTGGTTGGGCTTTGATTGAAGAAACCGGTAAAACGCGGAATTTGTTGAATTGGGGCAGCCGGATTTTTCAAGCCGGTATGGATGATGATGTTTCATCAGGCAAAGGGGTTTCTCGTTGTGCGGAAAGGCGGCAGAAACGTGCTTTACGGGAACAGTATCACCGCCGCAGTGAGAGAAAAAAACAGCTTATAGACACCATGATAACAGGCGGCTTGCTGAATGCTGCTCCGGATGCAGACTTTTTCATCGAAGTAGATAAACGTCTGTTAGATTCATTTCCAGTATCAATGCATCGGCAAATGGCGCATCTGATACCGTACATTTACCGGAAGTCTGCGCTTGATCGGGCATTAGCTCCGGATGAAGTTGCCAGAGCCATATTTCATTTGGCACAGCGCAGAGGTTACTTGAGCAACCGCAAAAAGGACTTGAAAGACAAAGATTCCGGAATCGTGACCGCCGGTATCGGGAAATTGCAACAAGATATTGCCGTCACCGGTTCACGGACACTGGGAGAGTATTTTTGCACTGTAGAGCCGGAAACAGAAAGAATTCGAACCCGTTATACCTCACGTGCAATGTATGTTGATGAATTCCGGAAGATATGCAAGGCACAACGGGCAATTATTCCGGAAGAACTTGAAAAACAGTTGTACCGGGCAATATTTTATCAACGTCCGCTGAAATCGTGCAAAAATTTGATCGGACGATGCCGCTGTTATCCGGAGTTACGCCGTTGTCCTTATACCAAAACAGAAGCGCAGCTTTTCCGCATTTATACTACCGTGTGCAATTTACGGATTGAATCTTCAGGAAACATACGTTCCCTTTCTGATACTGAATTTAATGCGGTAGTAAATGTTTTAGACAGTTTTTCGCCGTTGTTCAAGAAAAACGGAAAAATAACTCTGGCAAAATTACAGAAAGCTGTTGGTTTGGCGAAAGGGGAAAAATTCACGCTGACAAATGAAGAAAATGAAATTTACGGGAACGAATTAAAAAATATTCTCTTTCGCGCATTCGGTGACAAAGCTGAAAATATGAGCGATACCGAATGTGAAAAGTTTTTTAACGATCTTGCATCGATCCGCAAAAGCGACACTTTGCAAAGCAGACTGCGAAATTATTGGAAACTGCCGGAAGAAAAAGTTGAAGATATTTCCGGCATATCCATGCCTGACGATTATTGTGCATTTTCATTGAAAGCCTTACGCGAATTTTTGCCACAGTTGGCAGCCGGGATCGATTTGAGTACATTATTGAAACTTGAAAATCCCCGATCCATTCAAGACCAATATGACTTACTGCCATTGGTTGACTCTTGGGGTACTGAGTTGCGTAATCCGGTAGTTCACCGCGTATTGACTGAATTGCGCCGTCTGGTCAATGCGATAATTGCGCGGTACGGTAAGCCTGATTTGATCCGGATCGAGCTTGCACGTGATTTGAAAGCAACAAATAAAGAGCGTGAAAAAATGACCCGTTTGAACTATGAACGGGAAAAACAACGTGCTGCCATCGCCGTGGAAATTGCCCGGGAAACCGGCATTCAGAATCCTTCTCGCAACGATATTCTGAAAGTGATGCTCGCGCAGGAATGTAATTTTGAGTGTCCGTATTCCGGAACAAGTTTCGGGATGAAAGAACTTTTTGACGGAACAATGGAAATTGAACATATCATTCCATACTCCCGTTCTTTCGATGATTCATTTGCCAATAAAACGTTGTGTACCAGAGAATACAATAGCTTGTACAAACGCAACCGCACTCCTTATGAAGCATTTGCCGGAAGTGATAAATATGAACAGATGCTTGAAAGAGTGAAACATTTCAAGGGTGGATTTGCAGAAAGAAAATTGGAATTATTTGAGTTGGATAAGTTTGAACCGGAGGAATTTCTCTCCCGTAACCTCAACGACACCCGTTATGCCAGCAAATTGGCAATGCAGTATCTGGGGTTGTTATACGGTGGGATCGTTGATAATACCGGTAAACAACGGATTTTTGCAATTGCCGGCGGCTGTACTGCTCTGATCCGTCGGGCGTGGGGAGGCAACTATCTGCTCGGCGAAGGAGAAAAAGTCCGGAATGATCATCGGCATCATGCAATAGATGCTCTTACGATCGCCCTGACTGCCCCGGATTTAGTCAGATGGATAGCAAACAAGACTCCTGAAGAACGTAAAAAAATGCGGGAAAACGCAGATTTTATCGACAATGCTCTCTATCAGGAGGCAAAAGCCAAACTGGATACGGCAGCAGTTTCACATCATGTCATCAATAAAATGCGCGGAGAATTGCATAAAGCTACTTTATACGGCAAAGATTTCGGTAATGGTGAAAGACATAGCCGGGTGGCTATGGACTCTCTGACAGTAAAAGATCTTGCAAACATCGTTGATAAAGTCGTTTTAAGAACTATCCTGAATAAACTGAATATTCAGGATGTGTCCGAAGTGACAGATAAGGATTTGAAAATTTTCAAAGATCCGGCAAATTTCCCGGTGATGAAAGATAAAAAAGGCAATATTGTCAACACGATCAAAAAAGTCCGGGTACGCGAAAATAAAAATACCCGCAGTATCGGTAAAGCAGATGGCAGACGTGATGTTGCCAATGGCGAAAACTATATATTGGCAATTTTTGCGAAATTGGATGAAAACGGTAATGAGATCGCATGGGAAGGTAAGGTCGTTTCCTTGCTTGATGCGGTATTGCGGCATCAGAAAGGCTTACCTCCGTTTGAAAAGAACCGTCCCGGGATGAAATTCAAATTTTCCCTGCAGAAAGGCGATATCGTAACTTGGGAAAAAGATGGACAGAAATCCTTATGTATAATCAGAGGTATTTCTTTACCTCAATTTTCGTGTGTAAAAATAAATGATGCTAGAATGAAAAAGGACATAAAAGCATCAAAGCAATGGTTTCAGCCAACTGTTTCAGCCGCATTTGACGGAAAAATGCAAAAATATAATATGAATATTTTCGGGGAGCTGCAGCGGGCAAATGACTGACCGGATAATAGAGATCGCCGAGACGGCGGCATTTCTGTCGCTGGAAAACCAGTTATTGAAAATACGGCTGCCTGACGGACAAACCACATTGGTACCGACTGCGGAGATTCAATGTCTGATCCTTGCCAATCCGGCAATTACAGCAACGGGAGCGGTGTTGTCTCAATTGGCGGAATCCGGAGCAATAGTAGTTGTTTCCGGAAAGGACCGTTTACCGACAGCAATGCAGTTGCCATTGAATGGAAATTATATTCAAAATGAAAGATTCCGGGCGCAAGTTTCAGCATCACTTCCACTGAATAAACGGTTATGGCAGACAATTGTCAAAGAAAAAATAAAAAGCCAGGGGTTATTGTTGAAATCATGTCATGGCGATGACTTCAGCCTATTGAAGTTAAGTGAAAAAGTTAACTCCGGAGATACTGAAAATCTGGAAGGCAGAGCAGCACTCATCTATTGGAAAAATCTTTTTGACAAACCTTTTTTGCGTGAGCGTGAGAGCAGTGATAATAATTTGCTGTTGAATTACGGATATGCTGTTTTAAGAGCGATGGCAGCCAGAGCATGCTGCGGAGCCGGGCTGCATCCGACACTGGGGATAAATCATCATAATCGTTATAATCCATACTGTCTGGCAGATGACATAATGGAACCGTACCGCTGGATAGTAGACAAAGCTGTCGTAAATTTGAATCCGGAAAATTTTCCGGTTGATGAACTGACTAAAGATGTACGAAAAAAATTGATTGAAGCATTGCTGGAGCCCATCCCATCAATTGCCGGAATCTGTTCATTATCTGATGTATTACGGCACAATGCTGTCAAAATAGCAGAATCTTTTCAACGCGGTGAATTGAAATTGAGATATTGAAAATGATTTCGGAGATAAAATCCATGTGGCTGATGGTCATGTTTGATTTGCCGACAATCACCAAAGAGGGAAAGCGGGAATACTCCCGTTTTCGCAAATATCTTATAAGTGAGGGTTTTATCCAATTGCAATATTCCGTATATGCCAAATTTTTGGCATCAAGAGAAAATTCCCGGAAATATCACCGTTATATTCAAGCAGTTGTTCCACCGGGAGGATATGTCCGCTTGCTGATGATCACCGACAAGCAATTCGGAGATATGGTATCTCTTTACGGCAAGCGCATTGAAGAAGTGGAACGGAAACCTGAACAATTGCTGCTCTTTTAAAAATGCTTTTTTCTGTCAACAAAACATTTTTCGCGAGCATTTTTTTTGAAGCATCACTATATTGACAATATTGGTATTAAAACAGTTGTATCAAATGCAATATAGCATACTTCTTAAACTCTACAAGCCCCAACTGGTCTTCGGTATCGGACCGGCCGGAACCGAATATAGCATACTTCTTAAACTCTACAAGCCCCAACCCAACGCTTATTTTGAACAACTGGGAGAAGAATATAGCATACTTCTTAAACTCTACAAGCCCCAACGGGTCATGGCTTTACTTCTGTTGGTGATTTAATATAGCATACTTCTTAAACTCTACAAGCCCCAACACA
>JAGBZM010000045.1 GCA_017628235.1 Lentisphaeria bacterium
CAATGCGGACACTCTGCCAACTGGAACGTTTTGACGAAATCACTTACCGGCATCTCATCTTTTTCCCGGTGCGCTTTGCGCTCCCAGTTAAAGTGGCTGGCCTCCCAGCGTTCTGCTGTATCAAATTTTTTATCACCGGCATCCACATTCACATAATCCGGACGGCGGACGGGCAATGCCAAGTCTTTATCCTTGACTTCCCGGGTCGAACTGATTACCGACTGTACCAGAAACATCAAGCCGATAAAAACCACAAAAAGTCCCAGCAAAATGACTTTTTCATAATGTTTTTTGATGAAATCCACGATTCAATCCTCCGGCAAATCCATCATTGATTCTGTTCCAAAACCACATAGTCCACATCGAGATAGACTAAACAATCATCAGCATGCTCTCCGATCACCACTGCGGCATAGCCAAATTTCTCATGCAGCGGAAGAGATTTTTCAAAATCATCGTATTTTTTGGCCCTCTCCTCTTCGGAAAGCTGCTTTTCACTGTTGCCGCGCATGCCGAAGTCATCCAGACTCTCCGTTCCGGCCGGATCATTATCCTTTTTTTCCTCTACTTTGGCCGGAGGATTTTTCTTTTCTTCCTCTTCTTTACGCAGGCGCATCAACACATCATAATATCTTTTCCGCGCTTCGCTCTCAGAGACTTCACTCAAAGGACGGAAGACCGGAGTCTTGGAATTTTCATCACCTCTGGCAACAACTTCCACGCTCTGCACCTGTCGGCGGCGGCGGCGGCCGGTATTCTCCTGCTGAACATTATTCTGCCGGTCATTATTCTGCCGCACAGATGAATTCATCAGCTCTCCGGCACCGTTTTCACCGGCATAAAGCGCAAGCCCGCGCACAATATACATCCGGTGCCCCTTACCATCTTTGTTGCCCTTCCATGCGTTATCAAACTCCCGGATCGCATCGCGGATCGAATTCATCGTACCGGAAAAGACCAAGGTATAGTGATACAATTTGTAGTTGCCATCCTGCTCGAAAGCCTCGGACAGACTCACACCGCTGTCAGCGGACTGCGAATTGCCCTCCGTACTACCGCCATCTTCACTCTTTTTACGCAGAATGACCTGCTGCAAAGTACTGACTTTGGCGGTACTCAAACGTTTGACGATATCACCGAAAACATCCCAGTGAAAGAAGATTGCCGGATAATCTTTTGCCGCCGGTTTGGCATGTTTATCCGCTGTACCGCCACCGACGAAATCCAATGCGCCCTCGGCAAAAAAATCTTCTTTATCCGCCACCAGCGGACGGATTTTCAACGCCACAATATCATCCACGCGGGCCCGCAGCGTACGGATATCCCGATCCACCCGGCGCGGGAAACCGAATCCGTAAAGCAGGATCGGCAGCTGCGTGGCATCATTGATAACTTCATAAGTCAGATTTTCAGCTGCCGCCCGGAACTTCTCCATAGCATGGTTCCAGCTGCCGGTCGGGAACAATTCGCGGCACTGGTAGCTGAACTGCTCCAGTACGGAAAGTGATAATTTTTCCGTATCTTCAGTAATATTGTTGTCAGAACAATACTTTTCAAAACGATTATTGAAGAAAGTAATGAATTCTTCATAAGTAAGTTTGCGGATCTGCAGCGGAACTGCTGCCGTTTTCTCATCCCCCTCGATCCCGGTGTGCGGCACCTTGTAAAGTTCTTTCTCCTCTTCGCTCATTTTAGCTGCATTCGGAGCCGGCAACGCCGCGATAAAAGCATCCACCGCCGGACGCAGCGGAGATTTGAAGTTGTCGACCAAACCCTTGCCTTTTTCTTCAAAAAGGTCGATATCCTGCTGGATGCGGGCCTCGTTTTCCCGTCCGGGAGCCGGTTTGCTCTTCACCAGATTCTGCACCTTATTGCGGGTCTGAACAGTTAAATCACGGGACGCGCTCCAATCGAAAAAGAGTATAATCACATAAATCAAAAGTCCCAACGCCACGACACCCGTTCCGGCCAGCGAAACGATCATGGTCAAATTTTTCTTGATCTTCTTATTCACAGCTCCACACTCCTGCTCATTTTTTCAATGCTTCTTTAAGCGTCAGGATAACTTCAAAGTAAGTCAAATTACTGTTACCATCCACTGTTGTCTCGTATTTGATACCTTCGAAAAGCTCCGGATTTTTCCGCACTTCCTTTTCAAATTCCCGGATCACGTCGCGGTCACTCTCGTTGTCCTGCCGGGCGATACGCATCACATAACCGGCTAAACGGAGCTGCTTGATCTCAGCGAGTTTGTTAAATTTCTGCGGACTCATCCGCTGATTGTGATCGCTGCTGCGCTCCGGACGCGCAGTTTCCTCCATCCCGACCCCCATGCCATTGCCGCTGGAACTTTCTTCCTCACTGGCATAAGGTTCCAATGCGATCAACCACATCCGGTCAGCCGGAATCATCTTCTGCAATTCCGTCATGACCACGCCGAATTTATTACGCGCATCCAAAAATTTTGCAGACTGGTCATAGTTGGCGATCATGGTGTCAAGTCTGCCTTTCAACTCCTTGACCCGGGCCAGCTCTTTCTCCGCTTTTACCACATCGGCACTGACCTTTTCCACACGGGTTTTCTCAAAGTCACGCACCTGACTGATACCGATAACACTGATCAAAAGACAGCTCAACAGCGCTGCCGCCGAAGCATAAAAATAAGGTTTGCGGGCATCAAGTTCATACTGTTTTTTGATCTCGCGCGGCAACAGGGAAATATCCACCGGACAGTTGCCGATGTTGTGCAATGCCATACCAATCATGCTCTGCGCCATCGAAGCCTGGGTCTGCAGCACGCTCCGATCAACTCCCGGTCCGATGGTTATCAAACCGAATGAGTTGAGATATTCTACCGGAATATGAAGTTTTTCATTGAAAAATTCGGTAGTATACTGCATTGTCGAACCACCGCCGGCCAACAGCATCCGTACCGGCGCATTACCGTTATGCTGCGCCCGCCAGACATTGATGGAACGGCTGATCTCACCGTGCAGACGGGTCATCACATTACGGGCAAGTTTGGAAATCGTTGCCGCCAAAGCTGAGTCAGGCTCATCGTAGGCCCCGCCGAGCGCGATAAATCCATGCCGCCGTTTCAAATCTTCCGCCTCTTTATCTGCCACGCCGAACTCCCTGGCGATCTGGGTATTGACCGTATCGCCGCCGATCGGGATGTTACGCATGAATATCCGCCGGTTGTCCGCGATCATCAGGCAGCTGCCTTTGGCTCCGATCTCCAGCAGGAGAGTCGGTTCGTTTTCATTTACCTGGGAAACGACCGCCGCATTAAAAAGATTCAACGACGCCAAGTCTACGGAGAGCAATTTCTTTCCGGAACGCTCAATCGCCTCAGTGTAACAGACCACATCCTCAGTTTTCACTGCCACAAAGAGAGCTTCATACTCCTCGTTTTTGACCGTATTTTCTTCGACAGTACCATCCTCAAGGGTCTCTTCAACGGTCTCCTCCCATTCATGGTGCAGCAACTGATATCCCCATTCGATCTCATGCATCGAATACGGCACCGCCTGTGAAGCCTCAAATTCAATGATCCGGGCCACCGTTGTACTGCTGCCCAGCATCGGCGGCAGTTTGCTCAAACGCTGGAACGAACTGCTTGACGGCAAAGCCAGACGCACATGAGTGGCAGTAAAGCCGCCCTCCAGCAGCATCTCATTGTAGTTGCGCTCAAAACACTCGGCCACACTTTCTTCTTCCAGCAGTTCTATCCGCCGGCTCAAAAAATTGGTCAGCACGATGATGCCATTCTGAAAGCTGAATTCAGCCATTCTCAGGCTGCGGCTTCCGATATCCACTGTCAGAATACTGTTTTCTTTACCCATCTGTCTTTCCAAACGTTTCAATAATTTTTATTTCAGCACCGCCCATTGAACCGGGAGAAATTCACCGCTGCTTCTCCAAATCGAAGTCATCCGCCCCCAACAACGCCCAGGGCGTCCGGTAACGGGGCAGCACTCCCCCGGTAAAAATCATATTCGCCGGAACCATTTTGCAATACTCTTCAAAATTTTTCCGGCTGGATGAACTGCAGTAACTGCGCGCCAGCTGTCTGCCCGCCGCACTGAAGATCACCTCTGCCTTAAAATCAACCTTGCTCACCCGCCGGATACCGCCGGTGGCCAATATACTGTACCGATCAATAAACTTCCCGGGCACAAACATCGTCACCACATGACGTTTCCCGTCACACCTGACCGTATACAACTCCGTTTCACCGGTGTACATCGCATAAATACTCTGGCCGTCGATCTTCCAACCGGTATCCATCAGCACTTTCAACTGTAGCTGCAGGTCATCGATGAAACCCCCGAATTGCAGTTCATACTTGCCGCCGCGTTTTTTCAACTGCGGAACGGACAGAGACTTCCGGTCGGCGGTGAATTCTATTTTCACCATCAGCCAACGGTTTACAGAAGTTGCTTTCGCAAATACCGGGCCGCTGTTCCGATACTCCACCACGGGGGGACTTACCAACATCATGTCCACATCCACGCGGGAGATCAAATCATCTTTGGCACACACCGGAACCGTTAGCAGCAATCCTATCAACAATCCCAATATCCGCCCCGACATCTGCGGCTTCTCCTCGGCTCTTATTTTTGAGTTTCTGCCGGAATTTCAGCAGCTTTCGCGGCCAATTTTTCCTGCAGAGCATCCCCTTCACCGCCGGAACTCAAACCGATCACCGCCGCCAAAATCAGCGCAATAACAAAAAACACCGCAGTCAATACCACCGTACTTTTGGTCAGATGACTGCCGGCTTTACCACCGAAAACCGATTCTCCGATACCGCCGAATGCTGCCCCCATACCGCCGGATTTCGACGGCTGGATCAATATCAAGGCGATCAACAGCAATGCAACGATGAAGATCATTACATAAAGAAGCACTGTCAAAACTGGCATCATTACCTCTCTTCAAATTTATTTTTTCTCCCCCGGCCTCTCCATCCGGGGGATATTCTCATCTCTGCCGCCGCTTTCCAAGATGCGGCCATTACTGAACAATTACTTGCCCAGAGCCTCTTTGACCAATTCGGCAAAGCTGTCCGCTTTCAACGCGGCTCCGCCGATCAAACCGCCGTCAATATCTTTCTGAGCGACCAATTCACGGGCGTTGGATGCTTTCATGCTGCCGCCGTACTGGATACGTACTTTTTCCGCAACTTCACAGCCGAACATCTTGCCGATCTCCTGACGGATGTGAGCATGAGCTGCCTGCGCGATATCCGGAGTGGCAGTTTTGCCGGTACCGATCGCCCAAACCGGTTCATAAGCGACGATGGTTTTGGCCATATCTTCAGCGGAAATCCCCTCAAATCCGCCCTGGATCTGCCGGGTGAGAACCTCCTCGGTCTTGCCGCTTTCGCGTTCATCAAGCAATTCGCCGACACAAACGATCGGGATCAGATCATATTTCAACGCAGCTTTCAGCCGGGCATTGACCGTAGCATCGGTTTCACCGAAATACTGGCGTCTTTCACTGTGACCGATAATCACATACTCCACGCCGGCACTTTTCAGCATATCGCCGGAGATTTCACCGGTAAATGCGCCGTTATCCGCCCAATGGATATTCTGCGCGCCGACTTTGATCGCGGTACCTTTGACCGCTTCGACCACAGTAGCGATCGTGGTAAAGGGCGGGCAAACCACCACATCTGCTTCGCAACAGCAGCAGCAATTGCTGCAAATCGCTTTAAGCTCATCGACCAGAGCTTTGCCTTCGGCGGCATTTTTATTCATCTTCCAGTTGCCGGCAATAATCACTTTACGGCTCATTTTATATCTCTCCTTTTTTATAATATTATTATGTTAAATCAACCACACAAAAAAGCCTCCGCATCTGCAAAGAAAATATGCAGACAGGAAAATATAGCATATCAAACGCTTTTTTCAAGTCATTTATTGTCTGTGATTGCAGTTTTTTTGCTATCCGGCTCTACTTTTACCGCAACACCGGTTGCCCGCATGGTCCGATTCCAGACAATCCACAAAGAAAATGCCCCCGATGAAGATGTAGTGATCTGTACATCTTCCACGCGGTCAGCCTCCAGTTTTTTCAACGGTTTGTCCATCATCTGCCGCATTTTACCCCGGGTCAGAGTGTTCTGAAAAATCCGGTACTCATGCTGATTCGGACTTCCGATCCGTCCCGACCACAGCGGGATCACATTAAAGAGATACATTCCCCGGTTGGTAGCGGTCATATTCCACAAAACCGTATTCCCCCGGCTGCTGCGCTGACCGGGCAGCGGTTTTTCCCAATCCAGAGTCGAAGTATGCGTGCATCCGGCTGCCAGACCGGCGATCATCACTGCAAAAAATATCTGTTTCATCACCGTCTGCCCGCCCGTGTACTCTGCCGGAGTTTATTGTTGTCATCCAGCTGTTTTTTCAACTGCCGCTTCAAATTGGCATTGGCAATACGCAATTGCTCACACTCAGCCTGCAAACTCTGCAATTGTGCGCTGTCGCCGCTGCCGGCCCACATTGCCACCGCCCGTTCCCGCAAACCGGCCAACGCTGCTTCTGCGGCCTCCTTGCCATCGGCCCCGGCCGGCAGCAATTCCAGAAACATCCCATAGGCGTAGATCGCTTCCAGCGGTTCATTGAGATTTTCATCACAAACTTTTGCCAGTTCAAGAAATGCATTCGGATCATCCGGATTCAAAGCTGCCGCTTTGCGGAAATAATCGCGTGCACCGCCGGCATCTCCGCTGTCCAGCAAACTTCTGCCTTTGACCAGCAGCGGTCCGGCTCCGGAATCTCCGCATCCGCTTAACACCACTGCGGCAGCCAGCAGCACGACCGCCCCCAGACGCCGCAGCACCGCCAGCGCACAAACTGCCGCTGTTTCCAGACGCAGCACATGCGGCCCGAGATTCAAAGGTTCTGCTTCAAATTTTTTCATTAACTCTTCCTCCTCCGGGGCGAAGCCCCCTTCCGGACCGATCACCACCGCTTTCCCGACCGCAGCACTGCCGCCGGCAGCCGCCGGAGCGATCGATCCATAATATATTTTTATTTTTTCCTGTTGCAAATCCTTCAATACTTCCGGCAGTTTTGCCTCCGGTAAGATTTCCGGCAAATACGGATTCCCCGACTGCTTGCACGCTTCACGCAGCAGCAGATCCCACCTCTCCCGGGGACCGCCGCTGACCACTGAACGCACATAGCATACCGGGCGGATACTCCATGCCCCCAATTCAACGGCCTGCTTCAGCAGCTGATCCAGTTTCTGTTTCCGGGGCAGAGCGCAGCACAAATGCAATTTGACTTCCGGTTCCGGAACCAGATGCTTTTCCCGGATCAAAATGCTTTTGTCTTTTTCCACCACACCCTGTGCCAGAGTTCCCCGACCGTCCATCAACTCCACACTCTCCCCGGCTCTTGCCCGAAAAACCTTATAAAGGTGTTCAGCCTCCCGGGGTTCCGGGATCACCCGGTTTCCCGGTTCCGGGATATCTGTACAAAATATCCGATGCATTTTTATTTATATCCTTTTTATAATTTACATGAAAAGCTGCGTAAAATCAAGTTCCACGACTTAAAATTTAAATACAGCCCCGATTTTGCGCCCCAGCAGAATCCCAGCCGAAGCCAGCGTCAACGCCAGAAACGCCATCGCCCAAACCCCGAATGCCGAAGCTGAAGACGGTCCGGAACCCAATATTTGCGACAATTCCAGCAACGCTTTGGTGATTGGGAAAAATATGCTTTTCTGTGCCAATATCAGTGAATCGGAAACTTCCAGCATCGAGAAACTGAAAGCAAACAATCCGCCCACCAGCAAATTAGCTCCGATCAGCGGGAAAGTGATGCCGGTCAGCGTTTTCACCGGCCCTGCCCCGAAATTGCGCGCGGC
This sequence comes from Lentisphaeria bacterium, assembly GCA_017628235.1. Classification (GTDB taxonomy): domain Bacteria; phylum Verrucomicrobiota; class Lentisphaeria; order Victivallales; family Victivallaceae; genus UBA1784. The sequence goes on from JAGBZM010000045.1 coordinate 7,891, forward strand.
CTGTTCCAACTCTTCCGGAGTCTGTTCCAGACCGGAAGTAACCGCACGCACCACATACGGTATCCGCCGGACAGCATACGCTATTGCCAGCAGCCACAAAGGATTATCCACCGGATTGAATATGGCCCGAGCCCATGCATAACTGGACGTCATACCCAGAAATCCGAAAGCGATCACCAATCCGGGAATCGCCAGCGGCAGCATCGACAGCAGATCCAAAGCCCATGCCCCGCGTAAACGCCACCGCGATGAAATCAGGGCCGCAAGCGTACCGCAAACCACCGCAATCACCATCGCCAATGCAGAATAACGCAGACTGTTGACTATCGACGGCACGACCAGCGGATTGGATAAGGCGTTTTCAAAATTGGTCAACGTGAAAACTTCCGGCAGCACCGTATTATACCATCTCCGGGAAAATGCCGTCCCCACCAGTGCCAGATGCGGCAGAATGGAGAGCAGTGCCACCAGCAAAAATGCTCCGACCGGCAGCAGCTTGCGCCATGATCGCAATTTTATTGCACGGGAACCCATCGTCCCTTTTACCGCCGCACTTCCCGCCTGAGCCCCCAGCAGTTTCCGCAGCAGCAGATAAATAAGTGCCGATACCGCCAACATCACCACCACCAGCGAATAAGGCAGCGGATTATTCTCCAATTCCATCAATCCGTTGAAAACCTGTACCGGAGTCACCCGGTTGTAACCGAACATCAACGGCGTACCCAATTCGGTAAAACTCCAAACCAGCACAATACTGCCGCCGGCCAGAAAACCGCTTTTCAGCAGCGGCAGTCTGATCCGGAAAAATCTCTGCCATCCGGAAGCCCCCAAATTGGCGGCAGCATCAGTCATCGCCGGGTCGATATTGCCCAGAGCCGTGATCAGATTCAGATAGAGAACCGGATATAAATGCAGTGCTTCGATCACACACACCGACCAGAATTTGCCCTCGCCTCCCAGAAAATCGATCCGCGACAAACCGCACTGCTCCAAAATGGTATTCACCACCCCGTAATACCCCAATATCTGCTGAAAGCCCAGCGCACCGACAAACGGCGGCAGGATCATCGGCAGCAGCATCAGCAGCGAACAATACTCCTTGCCGGGAAATTCATAACGGTCATAAAGCAGTGCCAGTCCCAGCGACATTACTGCCACCAGCAATGTCGTTACCAAAGCGACTGCCAGACTGTTCAAAAGTCCCTCCCGGTAAACCGGCGTCCGGAAAACCTCCACCAGCAGTTCCCAGTCACACCCCTCACCGATCACCGTAAACAGCGGCAGGATCAGGAACATCAATAAAAACACCGCCAACATCAGCATCAGCAGATATTGGATAATCCTCCTGAATATCATCTTACTTGCCCTCCCTTGCCAATTTTTCCGCCCTGCGGTAGTTGCTTCTGGCCTCTTCGCTCCACTGCCGCAGAGTCGCCGCCACTGCCGGTGCCGGATTTTCCTTGCTTATTTTCAACGACTTGGCCGCCTGCCCGGCTGCAGCATACGCGAAGGGCAGCTTATTGAATTCCGCCATTGCCTGCGGCACTTTTTCCGGGCCGCCGGCGGCGATCACCGCCTGCCAGGCCCGCTGCATTTCCACATGCGGATCGAGCATCAGACTCTTGATCACCTGCCGCAAAAGCGAATAATATCTGCCGGTCAATTCCGGCCGGTAATCAAAGGTGTTTTCAGGAGCATAAGGATTGTAATCACTCTTAAACAGATACGGACGGTTCTCTTCCGAATACAGTTCCCGGCGTACCGGGGCTCGGCTCAGGGTCGTTTTTTCCGGCCCGCCCGGAGTTCCGGCCCGGAATGCATGCAGCTTCTGCCCTTCCGGGGACAACAGGAAATCCACAAATGCCTCTGCCGTTTTCCGGTTGGGCGCACCCCGCAATATCTGCACCGGATCAGCTCCGACGGCCGTACCGCCCCGGGGCATGATATATCTGACCCGTGACTGACCAAAACATTTTTCGCTCCACAACTCTTCGGTAAAGCCGTAAGTGTCTATGGCAGTACCTGCGGCGGCTTCGCCTTTGCCTACATCTCCGACCACTTTGGAAGCTGAATCGGTGATCGTCCGGGCATTGGCAAAGATCCGCTTCAAAAGATTCAATCCGTTATCCCAGCCGCGTGCCGGATCACCGGCATCAGCCATACACTGCTGAACGATTATTTCATAACATTTATTCGCTGAACCGGATTTGGTGGGATCGGCCAGCACCACCTGATTGAAAAACCTGCCGTCCCCCAGATCACTCCACCTCTCCGGCAGACGGCTGCAGGATAATTCATTCACCCGGTCGAGATTGCAGAAAATACCGAATGTGGACATGACTACCCCGTAATATTTCCCATCCTTACGGTAAATATTGTCTCCACCGAATTTTTCCGGGATCGTCAGAAAGTATTCCGGATGCCGCCGGGCCACTCCGCCGTCAACAGCGTAACCGTTACCCGCCAGACGACTGTGTTCAAATGTGCCGCCGCCGGCAAACACATCGATCCCGATACCCACATCTGAATTCAGAAATTCCTGACGTATCCAGTGAGATGTTTGTCTGGGATCATTGAATATGTCTCCATACTCTTTCTGCCAGGGGATCCCTTTTTCCTCCAGAAAATAACGGAATTCCGCATGAAACCGGTCATCGATGTAACGGGTGATATCCGAAGTTCCTCCCGGAGTACGGAAATCGATCCTGACCTCCCGGCCGAAATGTTCTTTGTACCACTTGCCGAAAGCCTTTTCATACTCATCACGCACCGTCTTATTGTGCGCGCAAATCACCACCACCGTATCGGCGTCCCCGGAAAAAACCGGCAGTTCCTCCTGATGCCGGAAGTAGAACGGCAATGCCAGCAATGTCCCCAGCAGCACCATGCAAACCAACAATCTGATCCACATTTTTCACCTCATCGCCAGCAAAAATCCGTCATCAAAGGCCAAGAACACCTTTTCTCCGATTTTCCGTTCCCCCGGAGCGCTCTCTTTGACCGTCAGAAGCGTATCTCCGGCCCGGCAGACCCATTGGGAGCAATCCCCGAAAAATGTTCCGTCAACGAGTTCGGCAGCGAATGCTTCCGGATGATCCGGAGCTGCAAATTTTATCCGTTCCGGCCGGATCGCCCCGGCGGATGCTCCATCACACTCGCCGGACAAGATAAAACTGCCGAATGAAGTTTCCAGCCGGCCATTGGCTATCCGGCCGTCTATAAAGTTTATATCTCCCAGAAATGCCCCGCAAAAACAGTTGGCCGGACGCTCATAAAGTTCCCGGGGCGTCCCCTGCTGACTGATCCGGCCATCTTTCAATACCGCCATCCGGTCTGCCATACTCAAAGCTTCCTGCCGGTCATGGGTCACGTAGATCGCCGTCTGGCTGCGTTCACGGCAGATCCGGACGATCTCTCCGCGCATGGTATCCCGCAGCCGGGCGTCAAGATTGGATAATGGTTCATCCAGCAGCAGCACTGCCGGCCGCACAGCCAATGCCCGGGCCAGAGCCACCCGCTGCTGCTGACCGCCGGATAATAACGGCACCCGCCGGTCGGCGCAATCGGATAATTGTACCGCATCCAGCGCGCTCTGCACCTCCATTTTCAGCTTTTTCCCGGAAATTCCCATGATCCGCAAACCGAATGCGATATTTTCAAACACCGACAAATGGGGCCAGAGCGCGTAATTTTGGAACATCATCGCCGCCTGACGCTTTTCCGGCGGCAAAGAGGATATTTCCACTCCGTCAAACTTTATGCTTCCGGAGTCCTGCTTTTCCAGACCGGCCAGAATCCGCAGCAATGTCGATTTGCCGCACCCGGAAGGTCCGAGCAGAAAAAACAATTCTCCGTGATTTACTTCCAGCGACAACTCCTGCAAAACCGGCCTGCCGGACACAAAACTTTTGCATATCTTATCAATAAACACAGATGCCATAATTCAAAAACCTCCGGGGTGAATACATCCATCTATAAATTTCAATTTATCCGGCGAACGCAGTGTCGCCAATATTTTAATTTCCAACTGCCGCACCCTCTCGATCGTCAGATGCAGCTGACGGCTGATCTCATCACGCGGCTGTATTTTATTGCCGAAAAGGCCGAAACGCATGATTATAATTTGCTGTTCCCTCTCCGGCAAACTGTAAAGCATCTCCCGGAAACGGTCGTATAAAATCCGGCGGGCCAATTCACGCGCCGGTTCGTAAACTGATTCATCGGCAATAAGTTCTTCCAGTACTGTTCCATCCTCATCATTACCGATCTGACTTTGCAAACTGATCGTCTGCATCGCCATTTTGCGCACCGCACTGATCCGGGCCTCCGGCAGTTCCATGATCCGGGCCAACTCGCTGTTTTCCGGTTCCCGGCCGTAAAGCTGCAGAAAATTCTGTTCCTGCCGGTAGATATCCTGAATCAATTTTATCATGTGCATCGGCAGCCGGATCACCCGGGACTGTTCAGCAATGATCCGGAAAACATTGTGCCGGATCCACCAGCTGGCATAAGTACTGAACCGGTACCCGAGGTTGAAGTCAAATCTTTCCAGAGCCCGCAGCAGTCCCAAATTGCCCTCCTGGATCAGATCACTGAATGCCACCCCCCGGTTGCGGAATTTGCGGGCGATACTGACCACCAGGCGCAAGTGAGCCTCCACCATCTTATTGCGTAAATGTGAATACTCTCTGGCAATCAGACACAATTGTGTCAATTCTCCGGGCAGTTCTTCTTTGCTCACCAGCAATTTTTCAGTGACCAGACGGAGCTTGTCCGGATCAGCTGATTGCAGTTTTTCCGGAACCGGCAGATTTTTTTCCCAGTCAAAACCGGGGTCCAGCATCCGGACATAACCGCTGATGATATTGAGAAATTCCTCGGCCACTCCGGACTGGATGCCGTGTTTGAGCATCGTATTTTCCAATTCCTGCCGCAACTCTCCGGCCGGTTGTCCCGATTCGACAGCTCCGGATAACCGGGTCAACACCTGCAGCAATTCATCTTTCCAGCCGGAAAAGAATGACGGCGAAGGTATTTTGTTGTTTTTAAAACCGGATGGCAGAAATAATTCAGTAAGTTCCGTTTCCCCGGCACTGCTGCGGTCGATCATCATAATGACCTCCCGGACGGCAAAACCGAAGCGGCACACCTGACGGCGCAACTTACCGGCGGCAGATTCAAAATCCCGGTTCAAAGCCGATTGCGCTTCCGGGGAAAGCATCTCATAATTTCCCAGCTGGCGCAAATAACTGTTGAGTGCTCCGGAATCACCTTCACACCCGGCCGGTATTTTCTTTCTGCCCATTTCAACTCCCCGGAAAAATTTGACGCAATTTCACCAGATCATCCGGTGCGGTCAATTTGAGGTTCCACATCCCGGACTCGACCAATTCCACCGGATAACCGGCCAGACGCATGATCTCCGCGTCATCCGTCGGACTTTTTCCATCCAGCATACTGCAGGCCCGACGGTAATGTTCTATATCGAAAACTTGCGGTGTTTCCGCATGCCAGACGGCATCCCTCGCCACCGGAGCCGATATCCGGCCGTCAGCATCGGCCAGTTTCAAACTGTCTGTAACTTTGGATGCCGCTATCGCGCCGCCGCACACCCCGGCCCTTTCCGCAACTTTCAACAACAACTGCGCCGTTGCCAGCGGACGGGCCGCATCATGGATTGCCACCAATCCGGCCGTCAGCGGCAATTTTGTCAGTGCATTAAGCACCGATTCCACCCGGGTATTTCCCCCGGCAGTCCAGGAAATATCCGCTTCCGGCAGAAACTTACCGGCGATCCGGCGGTACTCATCAAGAGCTTCCGGACGCACAGCCACCACCAGATTTCCCGGAGAAACCAGCGGCAGAAAATTAATAATGCTGTGGAGGAACACCGGCATACCGCCGAGTTCCTCCAGCAGTTTATCCCGGACGCCATACCGCTGCGAACTGCCGGACGCAGCGATAATCACACCCAGATCTGAAATCATTTTATTTTACCGCCGGACGCGCAATCACCGCCAGCGGATCAAAGTTATCCGGACAGAATCCATTGGGATTGTGCCGGACCCACCCCTCGGCATAGTCACAGAAACCGCAGAGTTCGCCCATCGCTTTGGCCCGGGACACCATATCTTCCAGATAGGCATCCATACCCTGACTCTCGTCGAGCCACTGTTTCTGGGTCTGATGGCAATTGAGCATCTGCCGTTTCAAGGGAATCGTTGAAGTGACATCGACAAAAATATCCGGTGTCACCGGACGGTTGAGCTGATCTTTCAACGACAGCGGCAGCGAATGGTAAACCGCCACATCGGTCATCACCGGCGCGATATCCTCCGCCCCCCGGAAGTTGCCCATGCCCCGGCAGAAAGCAGCGGAAACCGCCAGCCGCCCGGCATTGATGTGGTCTTCCATATAGTCAAACGGACCGTGAGTCAAAACGATTTCCGGATCGACTTCCCGCACCACCCGAACCACTTTGGTAAGCTGTTCGGTATTGTAGAAAACTTCCAGGTCATGCGTGATTGATTCATGATAAACCGCACCGGCCATCTTGGCCGCCGCCATCGCCTCTTCGCGGCGGCGGGCAGCCAAATCACGGTGATTGAGCATATTGCCGCCGAGCGCGCCGTCGGCAATATTCATATAGTGGATCTCATAACCCAGCTCTTTGAGCCGGATCAGAGTTCCAGCCATCATAAATTCGATATCATCGGGATGGCTGGCAATCGCAATCGCTCTTTTGGCCATGATCAATGCATCTCCACATCACAGACACCGAAGCCCGGACGATAGAAGTTGAAGACCACATCATCATGGTCACTCAACAACGACATCGGCACACTGCTGTCGGCAATTTTCTGGGAAATCATAAAGGTGGTCAGACGCATACCGAAAGGATTGTCATGGTGGCCCGGATGCCAGATGGAAACCCGGTCACTCTTCCAGGTCTGAACCGGACCGACAGTGAAAGCACGGCTGGGAACATTCTGCACTGTACCGCCGCCGGAAGTACGGGCATTCTGGATCAGCGTGATCGGATGGAGTTCAACCAGACGGGTACCGAGTTTACGGTATTCTTCCGGAGTCGGCGGGTTGTCCTTGTAGGCACCGGTACGACGGACGGGATCATTGAATGCCCAGTGTTTGGTTTCACCCTGACCGCCCTGCATGAGCATGCAGCGCACTTCATCATAGGACTTCTCATAAGCAGCGATATCGCCGTTGGGGAAGTGAAGGTTTTCTTCGGGCATACGCAGTTCCGGACGGATACGGGAGAAGCAGAGATCCCAGTCAGCTTTGGCAAAGCCCAGCGGGAAATCCAGACCGGCAGGCACGTCGCCTTCCAATGCCCACTCATCCATACCCCAGAAGTGAGCATTTTTCAGGCTCAAACCGGTTTCGTTGACGATCTGGGCAACCAGCGGAAGCTGTTCAGTCGGACCGATCGGGCCGCAGATACCGCAGGGATTGTCGGCAGTGGCTTTTTTCCAAACATTGATGTACTCCAGAGCCTCAGCGCAGTAGAACTCCTGATAGGTGTCAAACAGATTGATCTTGAATCCGGGACGCTCGAAACTTTTCAGGTTATCGATCGTGATGCGCGCTGCGGCATCAAGGATCTCACGGTCAAGAGTGGTGTAATCCCACCAGTCGGCTGAAATTTTGGACAAAGCTCTCATTTTTTTCTCCTTTGAAATTATTGGTTTACCTTTGCCAAGTTTTACTTGAATCCTTTGTATCCGATGAACTATATCACCGTTCCGTTGTTTTTGCAAGTTTTTCAGTTAAAATCTTTGCTTTTTTCCGCAGAAATCATCACTCCCGGCTCATCCGGACGCATCAGCAGTTCTCCGGAGTGATGAATCCCCGGCAGCCACAAGACATTCCCGCCGGGAATCCGCAACACCGGATTGGCCGGAAATGCCGGAACCTTGCGCCGGGTCCGCAGATCCTTGATTTTCACCTGGTTTTTCCTGCCGAAAGGCAGCATCCTCTCCCCGGCTCCGGCGGCACCGATCTCCAGAATTTCCGGCAGCTCTGCCGCTGAAAAACAGGCGCGATCCGGAGCAGCGATCTCCGGCAGGTGCGCTGTTTTTTTTACCTTGAAATGCCAGTTCCCCCAACGGATATCCGGCTGCCGCTGCCAATTCCAGCTGATCGTCGGCGGCGTTTCGCCATCCGGATAAATTTCTCCCCCGGCGATCCGTAATTTGCGTTTCTCATCCAGCACACAGATGCCGCTTTTTCCGGTCAGGATCATATTTTCAAAGCGTTCCACCGCCGCCATTGAAAGCGGCGAATCATCACCGAAAAGCTCCCTGCAGAGCATTTTCAGCATCCGGACACTCATCGCCCGGTCTTCATTTTTCCAGAACTCCGTTGACAGACGGTTTTCAGCATTCCCATACCATGTTTTTGCCAATTGGTCCAGATACGCCGCATCGTATGCGATATTTTCCAGCGTGGCCGCAACAGCTTTTCTGCCGCCCGGAAAAAGCCGGTAAAGCTCCGGTAATATCCGGTTGCGTAAGACATTACGGCTGTATTCGCACTCCAGATTACTGGAATCCACTGCCCACGATGTCACCCCGTTTTCCCGCAAAAACTTTTCGATCTCATCCCGGGTGTAAATCAACAGCGGACGGCAGATTTTCACCCCGTCAACTTCGGAAAAGAACTCCATGCCTTTCAAACCGGAAACATTGCTGCCCCGGCCGATACGGATAAAGAAATTTTCAATATTGTCATCCAAATGGTGGCCGAGCAGAACCAGCGGAGCATCAAAACCGGCACATAACTGCCGCCACTTTTCCAACCGGGCCTGCCGGGCGCGGGATTCCAGATTGCTTCCGGGAGAAATATCAAGGTCGATTTTCAGGAATTTCACGCCGAGGCGGCCGGCAAACTTTTCCGCTTCAACAGCCTCCTGATCCGATTCCGCACCGCGCAAATGGTGATTGAAATGCACGGCAATAACTTCACTGCCGCTTTGAGCTGCCCCTCTGGTTGCCAGCAACAGCAAAGCTGTACTGTCCGCGCCGCCGGAAAATCCCACCAGAAGCGTACCGCGAAAGTGTGAAAAAATTGAATAATCCATTTGCATTTATTCCCGTGATGCTTTATTTTATATAATATAACGTTACCGCGCCGTTATGCAATACTTTCCGGCGCATAAGATGAAATTTTTTTGAAAAATCCGGAGTTAACCATCATGGCTTATATCGTCGCTGCCACCGGCAACCAGCATAAACTTGCCGAATACGCCCAGTTACTGGACGGACAGAATATCGAATTGAAATCTCTCAATGACTACCCCGGCTACCCGGAACCGGAAGAAAACGGTTCTTCATTTGAAGAAAATGCCCGGATCAAAGCTCTGGCCGCCTGCAAATACTGCGATGTCCCGGCTTTTGCCGATGATTCCGGTCTGGAAGTCGAAGCTCTGGACGGCCGTCCGGGTATCCACTCATCTCGTTATGCCGCCACCGACAGCGAAAGGATCGCCAAACTGCTCAAAGAACTTGACGGCGTGGAAAACCGCCGCGCCCGTTTTGTCTGTGTCATCGCGATCGCTGCCAACGGCGAAGTTATCGAAACCTTTGAGGGCGAAGTAAAAGGCACGATCCTGACTGCCCCGCGCGGCGAAAACGGCTTCGGTTACGACCCGATCTTCCAGCCTGACGGTTTCGATAAAAGTTTTGCAGAATTGACTCAGGATGAAAAAAACCGGATCAGCCACCGGGCCAATGCATACGCCAAAGCTCTGGAATTTGTCGAAGACGAAATGTCCATTCTGGATGATGAGTTCTGACAATGGATCTCTCCCGGCGCATTATCCGCAGTACCGTTGACTGGAGCGCAGCAAATCTACCGCTGGCAGACTACCTTGCCGGACGCTTCACCTACCGTTCCCGCGAAGAGTGGACAGAACGGATCAGCAGCGGAGAAATAACTGTAAACGGACAGAATGCCGATCCGGAAACCATACTCCAACTGCATGACAGCATCGAATACCGCCCGCAGGATATTGTTGAACCGGAAGCTGATTTGAATTATCAGACCGTCTTTGAAGATGATTCCATCCTCGTGATCAACAAACCCGGCAATTTGTGCATGCATCCGGCCGGACCGTTTTTCAAACACACCTTGTGGCATCTGCTCTGTTCAAAATACGGCAATATCCACTTCGTCAACCGGCTTGACCGGGAGACCAGCGGCCTGCTGATCGCGGTAAAAAAACCGAAACTGGCCAAAGCCGTCTCCGGAAGCATCACCGAAAAAAGCTACCGGGTGATCGTTCACGGCCGCTTCCCGGAAATGATGGAAGCCGGCGGTTTTCTTGTCAATGCCAATTCCATCATCCGCAAAAAGCGCAAATTTGTCCGGCAGATGCCGGATGCTCCCCCGTTTGAAAGTGCCATGACCACTTTCCGCAATCTGCATTGTTCCGGGGATCTATCGCTGCTGGAAGCCACTCTTGCCACCGGCAGGATGCATCAGATCCGGGCCACACTTTGTTCGCTGGGATATCCGGTAGCCGGAGACAAACTTTACGGAATTGATGAAAAAATGTATCTCAAACAGCGTACCGGCGAAATTACGGAAGATGACCGGAAAAGATTGCTGCTTCCCCGCCAGGCTCTCCATTCGGCAGTACTGCGCTTCACCCATCCGGTAAGCAAAGAGGAACTCTTTTTTGAACTTCCTCTCCCGGATGATATAAAAAATATAATCTATCGAAAGGATCACAACGATGAGTGAACATGATGAACAACTTTCTCCGGAATTGCAGGCAAAACTGGATGAAGTGGAATTCAATGCCGCCGAAGAAGAGAGTAAATTGCCCCGTTTTGATAAAGACAAAGCCACTCTGGTCGGATTGGTTTGTTTCGGTCTGGCCCTTACGCTGGGGATCAGCTCGCGTGCCGGAGTGATTACAGCATTGGTATTCGGAGTGCTGGTGGGGCTGGCCGGATTTGCCACTGCGGGGTTCCAGCGGCCGAAAAAGAAGTGATTTCATATGAAAAAGCTGCTGTTGCTGTTGATTATCGGCCTCGCGGCGGTAACGGACGGTGCTGCAACGGAACAATCATTGAATACTCTCATCGGATTGCCGCTTTTTTCAGGTAAAAACACCTGGGACTATACGCAATTCGCCCGGAGAATAAGATTGCCTCTATCCGGCAGCGGCGAAAAGTATTCATGTTTTTACTCCAAAAATATAGTCGGGGCCCCGGCCAGAGAAATACATGTTTCCACCGATGCGGACTCCGGTAAAATCACGTTGATAACCATCTATTTCGCCAATCGCGGAGATGACCGCAATGCCAAGGCCGAAATCAAAGATGCCAAAAAAACCATATCCGGTAAAATCAATGCCATGCTCGGCAAAAGCCGCCGGAGTTCTCCGGATTTTTCCCCGATACGTACCAAAATGGATGTGTGGCAATGCCGTTATGCCAGGTTCTGTCTGGAGGTCGATAAAAGTGAATTTGTCATGCTTCACATCCAGCCGTTGGCATCCCCCGGCCCTGCCCGATCCATAGCCAAACGTGACTTCTCTGAAAACCTGAAAAAAAATGATTTCGGCGATGTCTATATCCCCAATGTCCCGATGGTCGATCAGGGTTCAAAAGGATATTGTGTTCCGGCAACTTTTTCCCGGGTCCTGCTCTATTACGGTGTAAATGTGGATATGCATCATTTGGCGCAAAGGGCAGATTCTGATCCGAAAAACGGCACAAGCATCGGAAAAATAAATCAGGGGATCAAATCCATCCGCCGGAAATACGGTTTGGATACGGCCAGATTTTCCGACCTTTCAATAAAGAATATTGCCCAGCATATCGACAAAGGCCATCCGATCATCTGGTGCATGTATTCCACCAGAGAATTGGCAGAACTTTATGACTTCAGCAAGAAGAACCGCCCTGAATCACCAGATCCGCAAAGTTGGGAACGCACATTGAAAAGAATCTCCATCCCGCGCCGTACTTACGGCGAGCATGTCTGTCTGATCATCGGATACAATCACGAAACCGATGAGATCGCCGTTTCCAATTCCTGGGGCCGACGCCATATCCCCCCACGCTGGATACCGGTAAAAGCCGCCAGAAAAGTTTCACAGAATCTCATGCTGGTAATCCGTCCATGATCGAATTAGATTTCCAATCCGGCACATTGAATATTTCCGGGGTGAAATCCCTGCCGCCGGATATTGCCAAATACACCTTGCCGGATGAACGCAGCGGTACTTTCCGCGCCAAAGCCTGCTATTATGCGCCGCTGGTGCTGGCTCTCCGGCAGGCGCAGATTGCCTTTACCGACCGTGCCAGAAACTATCCGCTGCTGCCGCAGCTTGCCCTGACCGGAAAACTGATTCCCCGCCCCCATCAAAGCAAGGCTTTGAATGCATGGAAACAGGCTGACTGCCGGGGCGTGGTATGTTTGCCTACCGGGGCAGGAAAAACTATTCTGGCCATCATGGCGATGGATTATCTCAAGCGTCCGGCTCTGATCCTGGTACCGACGATCGATCTGCTCACCCAGTGGTGCAGCACCATTGAACGTTTTTTCGGTATAAAATGCGGTATGCTCGGCGGCGGGACCCGCGACATCCGGGAGATCACCGTCAGCACCTATGATTCAGCTCTGCTCAATATGGAATTTATCGGCAACCGTTTTGCACTGCTGATCGCCGATGAATGTCACCATCTGCCATCACCGGAAAACCGTCTCTGCGCCGCAATGGCCATTGCCCCTTTCCGGCTGGGATTGACCGCCACCCCGGAACTGCCGGAAGACTACACCGCTGTCCTTAACGATATGATGGGAGATATATGCTGCAATATCGGCATAAGGGAACTTGCCGGAAAAGTTTTAAGTGCTTATCAGGTAAAGCAGCTGCGCGTTGAACTCTCCGGCAGAGAAGCCGCCGCTTATCAGCATCACCGTCACATTTACACCTCTTTTCTCCGGCGGGCCGCGATCGATTTTCACCGCAAAAATGCCTGGAGCGACTTTCTGATTGCCTGCGCCCGGATGCCCGGAGGCAAAGAGGCTCTGCACGCTTTTTTCGCCCAGCGTCACATCGCCCGGGCCGGTTCGGCAAAACTGGATATGATCGAAGCGGTCATGCGCCGTCACGCCGGAGAACAGATCATCATTTTCACTGCTGACAATGATGCGGCTTACACCATCGGCCGCAAATTTATGCTGCCGGTACTCACCCATCACACCAAAGCCGCTGAAAGAAAGCAATTCCTCGAACTTTTCCGGCAGGGCAGATATCCGGTTCTGGTCACCAGCAAAGTCCTCAATGAAGGCGTGGATGTGCCGCAGGCTTCGGTCGGGATCATTGTTTCCGGCAGCGGCAGCGTCAGAGAACATGTCCAGCGGCTCGGACGTATCCTCCGGCACGCTCCGGGCAAGGAACAGGCCATGCTTTATGAATTGGTCAGTGCCAATACTTCGGAGGAATCCATCAGTGCCAGACGCCGGGAACATGATGCTTATCAGGAAAGATGATACCCCGGCAACTGCAGAAAACTTGATTTTTCCGGCAATCGGTGCTATATTGAAGCGGACTTCGGTAAAGTTGAAATCATAATCATGAAAGAGTGCGTGACCATGAACCGGAAAATATTTTTGCTGCTGCTGTTTTTCACCGTTGCCGACTGCTGTGCCGATTACATTCTGCCCGGTATCAATCTCGGGCTGCGTGCCACTCAAATGCTTCTGAATGAAAGCAAAGCCCGCAAAAAGGAGGAACGGGAAGCCGAACTTCACCGCCGCAAAACAGAAAAAGAACAACTGGAACAATCCGGCTTGAAACCGTTGGCTTCCATTTTGCAATTCCGCTACCGGATAAAACTGCAGGATGTGGAAAATCATCCCGACTTCTGGAAGTATGCCGAAAAGGTGCAGTTCCCCAAAAATGAAAAAGCGGACACCACTATTATGAAAAGTATTGAAAAAAAGGATTTCAATACCGCCGCTGCCGCCATCAATGCGGTTGTCAACCGCTTGAAACAGGATAAAAAATGGCCGCTGCTCCGGCAGCAAAAGTGAATTTCAGTTTCCCGCATGTTAAGAAGTGACCAGCTGCTTTACCGGATAAATCATCCGCATATAAAACCCGGATTCGTCGATCCGCGCGCCCCTTTTCTGCTGGATATCGCCGGGGAGTTACTGAATATATACTCCAGTGCGCCGGATTCCGGCATGAGCCGGCAGGAACTGGAGGAGATAACCGCTTCGATCATCCGGAGCAGTCCGGCGGTCAGAATTGCCGCCGGTTTGAATAAACTTCTGACTGACCGTTGTGAATTTGCCGCAGCGGTGGAGGCCGATTATCCGCTTCTCCGGCAGCAGATATTTCTCAAATCCGCCGGGGTACTTGCATCCGGAAATTTTTCCGCAGAAACGCTGCGCGACAGTGCCGGAGTGCCGCCGGATATGGATATTTACGGTGATCTGCCGGATTTTGAAAAAATTTCCGGCTTCCGTCCGATCACTCCCCCGGCACTGCTCGACCGTTACAATCTGGCTCTGGCTCAAGGCTTGCTCTTATATGCGGACCGCTTGACCGTCCAAATTCCGGAACCGGAAAATTCCATGTTACGCAAGCTGTTGAAAGCCATCAAATTTTTCCGCCTTTTCGCCCGGTTCACCATGTTGAAAAAGCATCTTCTGCAAATCGAAATATCCGGTCCATGTTCCATATTCGGTCCGTCTGCCAAATATGCCATGCAGCTGGCCAATTTTTTCCCGGCGATCGTACTGCTGCCCAAATGGAAACTATCTGCTGTCCTGAAAATAAAAGGCCGGATGCTGACCTGCAATCTATCTCACAAGGACCATCTGGTTTCCCATTACCGGACTTTGGCATCATACATCCCTGAAGAAATAAAGCTATTTCACCGGACTTTCGCCAAAAAACAGAACGAATGGGAAATCGTCGGCAATACACCATTTATCGATGCCGGAAATCAGGAACTGATATTTCCCGACCTTTCGTTTGCCGGAAAGACGGATGCTTCGCTCATCCATCTGGAATTGTTCCACCGCTGGCACGCCTCCGGTCTGCGTGACCGGATCGCCCTGCTCGCCGGACAGCCGGAGCTGCCGCTGATGTTGGGCATCGATCGCGCTCTGGTCAAGGATGAAGCTGATTTTGAACAACTATTTGAAGCGTGTCCTCATATCCGCAGCCGATGCTGGCTTTTCCGTGACTTCCCCGGAGTCAGCAGCACTCTCAAAGCTTTGGAAAAAGTCCGGAAAAATCTACATCGAAGCCAGTGAATAAACTGCTATCGCCCCAAGCATCAGCAGTGCTGCCACCCCCCGGCGAATCCATAACGATACCGGAATCTGCGAATCCAATGCCGCCAGTCCGAAAAACGGCAGCAATGCCCCGGACAATACCGAAAAAATACCGCGTGTCGCCAGAATCACATTGCCGAAAACCGGCTTCAACAGCGCAAAACAGCAGAAAAGCACCACTTGCGATAACAGCCATAAAACTGCATACGGCGCGGCCAATTTCAATTGTCCTTTATCCGGCTTGAGGAAAAACAGTACCGGCATGGTCAGTATCCCCAGCATCACATACATCGGCGGCACCACCACCAGCGAACTGTGCAATTTACTGTATCCGACAGTTTCATGCACCTGCAACACCAGATCGGTTTCCAGAATATCTACCGATGAATAACAACACAAGGTCATCAGCAACAGCAGCCACCCTTTCCATGAACTGCGCCCGGAACCGGACCGGTTGAATATCAATGCGGCCGCCGCTGCCATCAACACTGCGGCCATCTGCCAGATATTAAGCGTACCGCCGGATAACACAAATCCGACTGACAGAACTATTATTTTCAACCCCAGCAGCGAAGAAAGTCTGCTGGCTTCAAACAACCGCAATGCCGCAAAAAAGCCCCCCTGACCGATCAGAAAAAACATACAGCTTAAAAGCATCTGACCAAAAAATTTCAGCGGATTTTCAATCTCTCCAAAAGGAAAAATCACCAGCAGCGGCAGACTTATCAGCTGCATGACCAGTGTCGCCATCACCAACAGCCGCAACGGATTCTTATGGTAAAGCAGAAATCTGGCACTGAAAAGATAACCTAATGAATTCAACAACGCCGCCGTAAAACCGCACACTATCCCGAATATCATAACTCTTTATCACTCCCCGGTATAAATTTTACATAATATAGCATTCCCGGAAAATTTTTCAAGCCGCAGAAAAACGGCAGTCCAGTATTTAATTCCGTCCCGGACGGTACATCATCAATAACATTCCGCCTAAGATCAACAGCACCGAAATAATGAATATTCCGGAAAAATGTTCACCCAGCAGAATGATCGACAACGTAAACGTGATCCCCGCCGACAGGTAGCCGAATGCCCCAAGCACCCCCGCCCGGATATAACGCAACGCAGCATAGTAGCAGCCGTTGGCAAAAGCCAGTGTCACCATCCCGGTATAGATCATCCCGCCCCAGACCCGCAGCGGGATGTTTACTGCTTCCGCCGGAGTAACCATAAAAAATTGCAGCGGCAGCATCAGCAAAGCCCCGAGAAAAAAGCATACCAGCATACAGACGGCACCGCCGTACCGGTCTGACACTTCAACTCCGTATGCCGTAAAAAATGCCCAGCACAAACCACTGGCCAGAGCCATCGCATCACCGATAAAAGTGCGCCAATCCGTTGCAGCATACATGTCGCCACCCTGCGAAATACCTGCCATAACGATTCCGGCAAATCCGACGATCATCCCGGTTATTCCCCACTTGCTGATCTTCTCTCCATGCAGGAAAAATGCAAAAATCACCGTCGCCACCGGAGAAAAATTCGCCATCAGCGAACAACGGGCCGCCGTTGTGAAATTCAACGCATAAAATACCAGATAACTCTCCAGCACCACCCCGACAACCGTAATCAGCAAAAAAGGTTTCAAATCCCGGGCCAAAGCCCTTTTCACCAGTTCCCGGTTGCGTCTGACCAGCAGCAGTGGAGTCAATGCCGCTGCTGCCATGACGAAACGCAGAAAATTGAATAAAAAAACATTCAATTCCCCCTCGCCTTCCCCGAAGAGCCAGCGGCCGACCACATAAAAACTCCCCCAGCAGACCGTTGCACTCAAGCCAAGCAGCAACCCGATAAAACTTCTCATTCACATTCCCCCGAAAATCAATTCCCTCTGATACCGGGAAATAATATACCACCGCAAACAAATTATTCAACAAAAACGCACTTTTTTGATATTTTTCATCCTTTTTATCAAAAACAAAGAAACATTATTCGCAACATAAAAGATAAAACAGAATAAAATTCTTTTCATGCATTGTAAAATACCTTTTGCGGGTGTATATTGGAATAATTTGAACACTTATCGACAGGAGTTATCATGGACAATATCGACCGTCAAATAGTTTCTCTGCTCTGCCGGAATGCCCGTATCAGTAATCAGGATATCGCCCGTCAGGTAAATCTCGCTCCGTCCGCCGTACTGAAACGGATGCACCGGCTGGAAAATACCGGTGTCCTCAAAAATTATACCGCCAGAATCGACCATCGCGCGCTGGGATGGGATATGAATGTACTGATCCAGGTGGTGACTAATGAAAGTGTCGGCACTACCGGCATCGGCAGACAATTGGCTGCTCTGCCGGATATTTGCGATGTTTTCGATGTGGCCGGCAATATCAGTTATATTGTCCGGGCGGTGGTAAAAGACACCGAAGCACTTAACGGTCTGATCATCCGTATGGGAAAAATCCCCGGAGTCATGCGTACCCAGACCACGCTGATAATGAATGTACTTAAAAACGAGTTATCTGTCGATCTGAACAATCTGCCGGAGCCACTTGACCGGTGAACTGCCAACTTTTTCTGCATAATTTCAAACGGAAATATATCAATCCCCGGAACCGAGAATGAGATCTGCTTTGTTTTTTACAGCAAACACGCTGATATATTTTTCTTCCATAGGTATCCAGCGTTCTGCAAAAATTTGAGCCATTTTTTCTCCATTGCGTTTGCGGATACGTCTTATCTGTTCGGTCGGAGAAATATCAAAAAACACCTTCAAGTCAGCATAATCGCCAAACAGCGGATGCAGGCTGTAAGCTCCCTCAACAATCCGCCACCGGGATGCCGCAATATTACGCACTTCTCCGGGGCGCATTTTGGAACAATCAAAACGCTGATAGGCAAACGGCTTTTTCTGTTTCAATCCCGGTAAAACTTCCGTTTTGAATCTTTCGTAATGAATATTTCCTCCCGGTTCTGACAGCCTTGAGACAGTACGCAGTTCCATCGGCAGAAAAAAATCATCCATATGCACGACCTCCGCCTCAAGGATCAGAGCAAGCTGCCGGGCAAGTGTGGTCTTCCCGGAAGCCGCTTTACCGTCAATGGCAATCACCGCGACTTCCTTTTCCGGCATTTTCGCAGCGGCAAGCAATACCGGCAATGCCGTGATAAAACGGATATTCACCAGACGGTAAGCCGGACGGTATTCCCGGCGGTAATGCACTGAATGGTGAACAGCTCCACCCCGGTATTGCTTCATAAAATCATCCAGTTCCTCTTTTTTCCCCTCCAGTAATTTCCCCAGCTGCCGGATATAGTTGTCAAAAATCCGTTGGCTGTCAGGCAGATTTTCCGCCGAAGCGCAAAACATATTGAACAACCATTTTCCCGGTAATCCGGCCTTTTTCCATGCCCCAAGATTCACCCGGCAATAATCCGGCGAAATAACTTCAAAAAGCGGAATCTCCCCGCCCGGTTCTGCCATTGCAAATTCCCGGGAAAAATATTTCCACGCCCGTTCCCGGTCGGCAACTCCATGTGCCGGGCCCCAGGCCGCCTGATATGCCAGTTTGACCAGATCCTGAATTTCACTTCCCGGATAACGCCGCAGCTGTTCAAGCGCACATTGCGAAAAGTCAACCACTTTCCCATCATGAAAAAGCCGGGTCCTTTTTCCGGTGTATTCCATAGAATATCCGCCGTAACAAACCATGAAAAACAATATCGATACAGTCGTGAGAAAGGGTTTTTTCATCTTAAAATCCTGCCAGCGTTTCTTTGCTTTTATCTATTTTTCCCATATTGAACCAGGTGTTTTCCAATACCTCTTCTTCAACATCCGGATACCCCTCTTTAGACGGGATCTGCTCTTTGCTTCTGTTCTCAACATGGCCATCGGCAAAAACCACCGCCGCTTGGTTGTTGTGACGGAAATACGGTGCAAGATTAGGACTGATATTACCGGTGGCATGCGCCTTACCGGCATTGACAACATTGCAATTGTAACACAGATGCCCGTAATTTTCCACCAGCATCGCAGTCTTGCTGGAATTGACAAGAGATGATATTTTCAACGCCTTGCCGTTATCGGTGGCAATAAGATAATTCAAGCCGTAATTGGTCGTGATGTCTTCCTTTGAATTTTCCTGCGGACAACGCAGCACTTCAACCGGCTCCGTGGAAGCATCCTGCTGATTCAAGTAGAATAAAACCACTCCGTCCAACCAGTTTTTTCTGCTGATTTCTTCCCCCCCAGGCGTAAATCCGCCTTTCAAATTATCGTGACACGGCAGATAATCATCATAATCATCCGCATAAAACAGATAAATCATCCCCAACTGCTTGCCGTTGGATGTACAAGCCATTGACTGCGCTCTGCCACGCGCACTCTGCAGTGCCGGCAACAATATCGATGCCAATATCGCAATAATCGCAATAACTACCAGCAATTCTATCAAAGTGAATGAGTGTGCGGGGGACAAGGAAAACTTTCTTTTCACGAGAAAAGAAAGTTTTCCCTTTCCCCCACGCCCACTTTCTCTTTAAAGGAAAAGCAAAACTTTTTTTACAGTTTTCATAGTATTTCCAAGATTCATTATCTTATCTTCATATATTATTACTTTTTTCAAATTCGTAATACTCATCTTAAAAAAAAAATTATTTTTTCTGCCTGCCGTCGGTCACCGGAGAAGTTATTACAAACTCAGCCTGTCCCACCCCTTTAATCTGTCGTATATTTTGAACCAGATTCCGGATATCCCTGCCGATACCGACAACGGTCACCATAGTAGTCGAACAACTTTCATTCACCATAAATCTGGTTGCGCCAAGCACTTTTATTCCGGCGGTCTTATCGAGCAGTCCGGTCACTTTGCTCTCCACTCCGGCGTGTTCCAAACTGCACAAAACGCTGATCGTACCGATAACTTCTCCGTTACTGGCACACAACTTTCTGGTCAACTGCTTACGGATCATATCCCGGATAAATTCCGAACGGTTTCCGCCGCCGGCTTGAGCGATCAAAGCTTCCAACTCTCCGAAAAGTTCTTCCTCGATGGAAAAACTCATCCGGATCAAAGATGATTCTTTCACTTTTCCGCCCTCTTTTACGTTTTCAGACACACCATTGCATAATATAATCCGCCGCCGGTACAAAGTCAAGTAAAAAACCCCTTCCGCCACCGGATTTCCGATGACCAAAGGGGGGAGTATACAGCCGGAACTTTTTCAGCGGATGATAATCGCCATGCCGTTTTCAGGCAGCTTGACCTCAAACTGACCGGCGGCATCGCTGTTTGCCTGATTATCACTGACCATGCGGCCGTCTTTTCCGTAAATGCGGATCCTGGCCGAAGCGACTTTTTCGTTTTCCCAACCGAATTTACCGCTGTTGACGGTAATGATACGCTCTTTACCGCGAATCCAGCCGCCGTGAATATCCGTCACCGTGATCGGATACATATCCCGGGTGGGCCACTCATGCAGTTCCCCGACCCCTTGCGGCAGCCAGTATGATGCATAGAGGATACCGTTTTTCACTTTCCATACCATATCCCCCATTGCATCTTCCTCGCTTTTCCATGAAGTACGCACACCCTTGTATGCCGCAATTCCCGGCCCGCCGCTGTGCTGCCCAAGCATCAGCGGAGTAGTAAAATGCATCTGAGCCAGACGATCCTCGCGGTCTCCCTCGGAGAAGTGCAAAACCGGAACATTCATCTTTTGAATTTTCTCATTCAACGGCGGAGAATTCAGTACCACGATCCCGCCGCGCGCGGTAATACAATCGAAAATATTATATCTGGCTTCAGCGGAAAGCAGATTGAGGTCACAATACTTTTTGGCAATGGTGAAATCTTTATTCAAATCCACTGTTGCACCGTCCCAGCGGTCAAAGGTGAATCTGCCGTAATTGACCGCCGCATATTCCGGAGTATCAAAATACATACCGCTGAATCCGTTATCCATTGCAGAAACGGCAGTATCCATGATATATTGATAATATTTATTGCCGATGGCCGGATAGTGATAACCGTGCCAAAGGCCGATATCTCCACTGCGGTAAGTACTGTTCGGGTTGCTGCCTGGAACCGCCCGGGCAAATTCCATCGGTTTACCATTTTCATCAACCGCTATGGAATCTCCCATCAAATCCGGATGATTATCCTTGTTTCTCCAGGAAAAAACCATTTGGAATTGCAGCAGATATTTGGCTGCCGGACGCATGGAATGACCGATTTTCTTCCACTCATTATGGATTTCCAAAGCCTTATTCACATCGAACTCTTTTTCGTGATACTCTTTGGCATTAAACCACTTTTGTCCATCGATCAGAATATCGGTCCCCAAGTTGTCATAAATTTTTGTAAATATATCATTCTTTTTATGGATATGATTGTTATTCCAGCTGATCATGCCGGGAATCGTTTTGTTATTCACCTGCCAATCATGCCGCACCGCATTGACGAAGTCGTAGTAATCTGCGGAATTCTGACAGTAAATACTGTACCGCAGGATTTGGGATTTACCGGTATCAAATCCCAGATGCGAAGTACTGACTTTGCCGCCGGAAACCTGCGCCCGGTAGTCGGCCTGCAGCCGGAATACATCATCCACCAGAACCAGACCGATCCCCGCCGCCGGAGACCTGAATGCCCAGAAAACAGAACTGTTCGCATTGGGATACCGGTGACTGCTCAAATCGTTTTCATAGAGTTGGCAACCGTTTTTCCGGACAATATCTGCCCGGGAAGCGGCAAATACTTCCACTCCGAAAAGCATTCCCAGCGGAGCTCCGGAAATATTGTCGATCTTTTCCGTAATATGAATGGCATTGTCTGCACATTCGACAATACGGGTCACCGCATAATATCTGCCGGAATATTTATAGGTGAATTTCCCGTCTTTACCGCTGATGCTGCCGGTAAAACCGCGTTCCGGCCGATCCGGCACAGCCCCTTTGCAAACAAAGCCGTTAAATCCGGCTTTGGGATAACTGTAGAAGTTTTCCACAAAGAAATTCTGTTTGCCGACCCCGATCTGCAAACCGCCATCCGGAGCGATGGTCAACTCATAATTTTTATTCCGGAAGCTCTTATTTCCGGGGACAAAAGTACGGCTTTCGGTCTTTCTGGCCGGTGAAAGATCGGCACACTCCTGCGGCACATAACCGACTGCCAGATCGTAGACCCGCAAAAAGGGATTGCCATTCTTAAAACCGCGTTTTTCGTTAAAATATCCGTCGCCGGTCGTGTTGCGGATACCGATTTTGCCGCCATCGGCATCAAGCATATCATCAATATCCACATAATACCATGCCACTTTACGTGCTTCGGCACTTTTATTGCCGGAATCGCGCAACCGGAACATCGTACCATGCATTACCGTGATCAATCCCTGATCATACAAAACAGCTTCTCTGCCGCCGAGGTAAAATGCCCCCCGGTTGAGCATCCGGTGCTGCCCGGCGGAATTCTCTTTGGAAACCGGCCGGCCGTTTACCGTCAGACCGAAATTGGTATTGCTCCCGCTTCCGCCGTAACTCAAGCGGGCACGGCAGCGGAGTACCCGGACAAAACCGGGTTTGGCAGGAAGTTTTACGGAAAGTTTTTTCTCTGCACTGCCCCGGGCCAGATCGTGATTTCCCAATTCTGCGGCACTTTCAAAACTCCGTTCCACCGGGTCAGGCAGAGTTGCAGTACGCACTTTTGCCTGATTGACCTCGCTCAAATGCAGTATGAATGGCTGGTGATTCTTCTCATTTTTCCCGGGACCGGGAGCGTCATTGAGAATAACCAGAGTGTTTTCCCCATCCTGCAGTGCATCGGTCACATCCAGAGTATAACGGTAAAGCTGTTCATAATCATCCGGACAGTAAATGTGTTCGATCTCATCGGAGGAGTTGTTAGATGCCACACTCCAGCGGTCCTTGTAAACATAATCATAGTCAGTCCCGTGAAACGTTGCAACCGTCCGGTTGACCGCCCGCAACACTCCGGAACCTGACGGCAGCATAAAAGCATCCAGCGTTTTGCCGTTGACCGAAATATGCATGTACCAATCCCGCCCGATCCGCTGCGGCCGGTGATAGCGGGCCGTGAAATCCACGATCACCCGTTCTCCGGCGGCAACCTTTCCGGACGGAAGAGCGACCGTCACCTTTTCCCCGGGCTTGAGAATCGCTGCATCCAATGCCGGAAACAGCAGAGATGCAAGTAAAATCATCAAACTCATTTTTCTTATCATTTTTTGTTCCTTCTTATTGAAAAATATTAAAAATCTTCTTTCTGTTTGCCAAACGGACCACCCCCCAGATCCATTACTTCACCGCCGTCGGCACGTAAATAACGGACATTGGTATTTTTGGTACTGTCATAAATTGTGCCTTTACTGTTTTTGAATCTGGCATCAAATGCTCCTCCGATAACATCACGATACTCATCAATTGTATTCAACGCGGCATGACCGTCAAGGAAACTGAATGCGAAATTATTATTATGTTTGGGAATGGCAAAATATTTATTGTTCGGGGCAGCTGCAATATCTATCAACCCATAAGGTTGCCCTTGATTTGCCCCGCCGATATCTGTTTTCGATGAATCACCCAAAATCGGATAGGCGGAAAAATTTTCGATCCGGTTGTAACGCAGCTC
>JAGBZM010000046.1 GCA_017628235.1 Lentisphaeria bacterium
ATGACGGCGGCGAGCATTTCGTTTTCGTCCAAGAGTGCCGGAGCGATGAAATCCCAGCCGTGATGTTTGAGATAGTAGCCGTTTCTGGCGCGGTCAAAGGCAAGCGGACAATTAAATTCATGCTCCAAAACTTTCATATCCCGCAGAATGGTCTTTTTTCCGCAGTCGATTTCCAACTCTTCCTCAACGGCAATGCGGCGAAACTCTTTTACCAGTGTTTCCGAGTTCGGATAGCGATTTTCTTTCAGCAAAGCGGCGATCCGCATCAGGCGGTGAAGTTGTGATTTCTGCATCGGCATGGCTCATATCTCCGGGAAAAAATTCAAAAAATTTTATGCTCATAACAAGACAGGACATAAAATGTCCACTTGCCTATAATATATTATGAACAGAAATAAAATACAAACCATCAATGAAAGGATTTTGCCTCATGTTGAAGAAAATCATTGCCTTGTTCAGCCGTCCTGCTCCGGTAAAACCGTATACACCGCCAATACCGGCGGTATGGTATCAACCCGATCTGCCGTTTATTCCGGACGGAGATGAACTTCCGTGTCGGGGAATGAACGCATCCGTCCCCCTGTCCGCAAAAAAGATATAAAACCGCCACTCCGGATCATTTATTCAAAAAATTACCGCTGCAAGATCTTACGGACTTCCGTGTTGACGCAGCTGTTCATCTTGCTGCCGCCGGAAACAAAGACAGACCGATCAGCCGTTCCGGCGGGAATCAGTTTTTATCCGTGATCCGGTCAGCCGGAATGTCATGGATGATCTCCAGACTGCCGCGATGCTCCAGCAACGCCCCGGAACAGTTGATGAACCGGTTGCCGGAAATTTTTATCCCGGAATGGACCGAACCGCTTTTTTTATTTTCCGGGCGGATGGCGATCACGGAATTGGTGCAGTGCTCAAAAGTATTGCCGGAAATCAGCACATCGGTAACTCCGCCGGACTCGAACCAACTGCCCGCATCCCCGGCGATCAGAATCCCCGCCGAGGGCGAAGTATGCCGGAAACAGTTGTTTTTCACCACACACTTTCCGGCAGATGAGAGCAGCAGTCCCCGCGTGGGATAACATTCAAAAATATTATCCGCCACCAGCACATCCGGATATGCGGAAAGATTCTCGATCACCGCAGTATCCTCCGGGTACCCGCCGGTCAGCGGTTCATCGATTTCCAATTCGACATCCAGCAGACTCTGCCGGATGGCCCGGATGATTCTCCTTTTTTCTCCGCGTTCCAGAGTACTATTGTTGACCACTGCGATCTCATCGCCCGGAGCAAACGGCAGCCACCCCCAGGTCTCCTGATGGCCGAAACGTAATTGCAGACGCTTACCGGAGGCGGAGATCAACTTCAGATAAGTACCGTGAATATTGATCGGATCATCCTGCGCGCCGGAGAAAAAACCGCCGGTGATATTCACCTGTCCCCGGCAGGAAGATATCTGGATGCAGTCGGCAAAAGCACTGCACACCAGTCCGCTTCCGGTTCCCGGTGCGTGAGTGTGCCGGAGGATATCGATATTTTCGCACATCTGGGCGACGATCCCCAGCCCCGGAGTGAATTTCAAATGCATTTTATCCAGTACCGTATTGCGGCACTGATTGAGAAAAATACCCACTTCGTTACGGGTCGGATCACGGAATTGCCACACGCTGCCGACTTCGGCGGCCAATGGTTCCGGGTAGGTGAATTCGACCGTCCCGGCCGCGATTTCCCGGCAGGAAAGTGCCTCCCGGATGGGGTTGACAAAGGTACGCAGGTTGCGAATATTACCGGGAGCAGCACACTGAACGACCTGAAAACTCTCCCGGTCTTCCAAATGTCCATCCGGATTTACCCAGTTGAGATAATCTTCAGTGATCCGGTACGGACAATCCGGATGTACCGAAAAAACCGCCCGGCAGCCGTCGATACTCTGCAAAGTCATCTCCGACACCCGCCGCCGGACAAAGTCGATGGAGAAATCTTCCAGGCGGATATTGCTGCAGCCGGAGATGATAACCGGAGTCAGATCGCCATTGAATATCAACTGCGCGCCGTTGCCGCAGACGGTCAGATCATGCAGAGAATCAAACCATATCCCGGCGTGACGGCAATGCTCAATGCCGTCATAAACCAGCGTATTGCTCACCTGCTGGCATACTTCGCGGCAATCACTCTTGTCAAAATGGTAAACCGCCCGGTCAAAAATGATTTTCACCGGACAGTCCGCTTGACGGCACTCCGCCAGCAATGCGGCAAATTCTCTGCCGCAGGATGCTGACGGATGGAAATTTATAACTTTTTCACTCATTGACTTTGATCTTGATCATTCCGTCGCTGCCGGAAGTCAGACGAAGATTGTTGAATTGCAGTTTCAATTCAGTGGCGTCAGGCATGTGTTTTTCATAAACCACAAACTGCAGGCTCTGAACATTTTTAAGTGATGCATCATCCAGCCGGGTGAAAACTTTAGCCGGAATAATGACCTGATAGCTTTTTCCTGGTTCAAATTTCTGAGAGATGCAAACTTCCCCCTTCTTGCCGGTGGCACAGGTCACACCGAAGTAGAGCTGAAACATCGTGCCGGCAAGTTCGCTGTCGACTTTTACATCAAATTCAAACTGATTGTACTTGACCATATCCACGCCGATACGGCCATTCGGGGTATTTTTGGCCCGGATCCAGCCGATTTCCGGAGTACGGTTGCTGCCGGAATTCTTATAATCAGCAGTAATGGTATAAAGGAAGTTATTAGCCTGCAAGTTTGAAATAACACCTTCTTTATCAGTACTTTCCCAGTTGGTCAGCGGATAGTCTGCCGCATATACTGCACTGCTCAAAACCACTGCTCCGAGAGCCAACATCATTTTCTTAAACATTTTTTCTTTTTTCCTTTCTCTGATTTATTTTGCACCCGGACCGTCGATAACCTCAATATTTCCGGATACTTCGGAAACGACTTTGCCGTCACAAACTATTTTTAATATACTTTTATACACACCTTTTTTCAAATTTTTTCCGGAGAAACCGCACGCGGCGAATCCGTCTTTGACTTTGCCGCTTACTGTATCGGCGATTTTGCCGTCAGCATCGCGCAATTCACCGGTGAAAGTGCATGCTTTACCTTTATAGCCGACCAACTCCACCGGGATGGAAAATCCATTGCAGGGGAGTTCCACGACCGCCGGAATGCTGACCTTGTTGACAGTCGGTGATTTATATCCGACGAAACGGATATTTTCGAACTTCATTTTCAACGTTGCACCATGCGGGTAGTTTGCTTCGCTGACAAAGAACTGCATGTGGGCGGCATTCCGGAATCCCCGCTTCGGCTGCGGCAAAATACCGTTGAGCGGAATGACCATCCGGTGTTTCACATCCGGTTCAAGCACATGACTGATACGGAAATTTCCGCTGGTGTTCCAATCATAATTACGCAACTCCATCGAAATGGGCCAGCGGTAATCGCTTTCCACATCCCGGTCACTGGAAACGGTCAGATCAAATTCCAGATGGTTGTATTTGCTCAAATCAACTCCCGGACGGCCCATGCCGAAGTCTGTATAAAGTCGCGGCCAGCCGACCGGATATTTGGAATGGGAGCCGGAACCGGCATTGTGGTCAATTTTGATCGTATAAGTAAGACTGTTGCCCTGCTGGTTGGAGATGGTCCCCTCTTTATCCAGAGATCTCCACTTGGTCAGCGGCAGAGTCATAACATTATCTGACTGCGGCATCACTCCCGGATTTACCCACTTGCCATCGGGATCAACGATGACCGACGGTGCGGCATTGCTGTTGCATTCAGGGATCTGGCGCACTTTCATTATCTCATTGGCGACCAGAGCGCGGTAAGCATTCAATTCAGCGTGAGGCAGGAGATTTTCCCGCAGATAAGCTCCCTGCGGGCAGGTCGCGTTCCAGATCCGCTGCAAAAGAGCTTTGGCATCGGCCAGAATTTTTTGCGCTCCGGGAACTTTGCTGCCCTCGCGCTTGACGATATCATCCTGCAAAGTGTAGATGTAACACAAATCATCTTCACCCTGACGGAAGCACTCCCAGTACATCGTCATAAGCAAAGTGCCGTCTTCCCAGGTGAGATTGCCGCCGGCATAACAGATCCGGTTGGGGCGGCCCTCCCGCCAGAGGTAGGGCAGAATGCTGGTGAATCCGCTTTTCCAGAAGCCCAGACCGTAAGTCATCCGGCCGCCGTGACACATCACATTGGGATCTTTGATCTGGTAAGCATTGTCATTGGGGTAGCACCAGTACTCTTTGTCCTTATCTGCGATAACTGCTTTATACGGCACGTAAAATTTACCGTAATTATAAATATCGATCACATCGGATATCTGCTTGTAACTCTCCGGCGGGGAGGTGAGCATGGTGGTAAGCCCCCGTTTTTTGAATATCTCATACACCCGTTTGACCAGCATCCGGGCGTTGGGATCAGGTTCATCTATCGGGTTGTAGAAAAACGGCGGATAATTATTCTCTTTGGCGTGGGCCAGGAACTTATCCAGCGCATTGCCGATATCGGTAAAAATCGCTTCCGGCAGGTTGTCCCCGACATTATCGGAGTGCTTGCCCAAATCCTTGCCGGTGTGCTTTTTGAAAAAGTAATGCACCGATGCTCCGGTGAGCAGGATCCCCTGATTGATATCAAATCCGGCCTCTTTAAGCGCCGGGATATGGATGTCGTAATCCGGAATGTAAAAACGGTCTTTGGCAAAAGTCAACCGCATGTGCGGCGGCCGGGTGAAGCCGTATTCCAGCATCCGTTTGTACTCTTCGACCAGAGTGTCATGGATCAGTTTTTTATTGCCCCGGTTGCGGACATAAAAATCATCTTTATCACCGATGAGCGACCAATGATAGGCGAAATAGTGCTTATTGGGATCGCGTTTCAGTTCAAAGGGCAGTACTTTCACCGAATATGGCAGCCGGACAGCTTCGCTCAAACCGGCATGTTTGATCACCACATTGCCCTCGATTTTCTCCGTACCGTCAGCGGGAAGCTCAAAGGTCAGCACAAAACGCTGCGGCTCATTGGCGGTGACACTTGCCATACCGTTGCAGGCGGCGAGAAACTCCGGCATCCGGCGGTACTGCTTGTCTTTGGGATTGCTGGAAAACGAATGGTAAAAGGGATAGATGATTTTCCAGTAACGCACTACGCGCACTTCCGGTTTGACGGAATTGCTCTCTATTTCAATGGAAAGGTCCTTCAATTCACTCAAAGGATAGAGCGCGAAGTTGAGCGAAACGAACTGCTTTCTTGCTCCCCAGCCGGTCAATTCACCGACTCTTTCATACGCCTGCGGGCGGGTTTCGGCCCAGACCGG
This sequence comes from Lentisphaeria bacterium, assembly GCA_017628235.1. Taxonomy (GTDB): domain Bacteria; phylum Verrucomicrobiota; class Lentisphaeria; order Victivallales; family Victivallaceae; genus UBA1784. The sequence continues at coordinate 5,340 of JAGBZM010000046.1, forward strand.
ATCGGTCAGCGGCCGGGAAAAGAGGACGAATTGGCGGGAAGTTTCCTGCTTATCAGGAGTAAGCAAAAAAGCCTTTTCCACATAAGGATTCTCCCTCACATCGGCGGGAACTTTTTCTTTCTGCACCGGCAGAGGAATGAACTCCGCCGCCAGCGGCAAAGACAAAAGAGCCGCCAGAGATAAAATATTCTTTTTCATTACAATTATCTGCCTTTATATATCAATTATTATTTTGAAATCGCGGTTTCGCCGTCAGCATCCCACACTCCCCATGAGCTGAAACGTTTGGTTCCGTCCACTTCATACTGCAGTTTGGAATACAGAGTGTCAGCATCATCCATTGTCGCGTGACCATCGGCCCACATACTGCCGCCCTGTCCCCGGTGAATCATGATCATTGAAGAATTACCATCTCCAGAGGCAACCCAGTCGATATTACTCCACCGGGCAGCCTTGTCTTTACGGTAAGTGTCTCCGAACATCCAGAATGCCGATGGAGATCTCAACTTGGACGGAACTACTTTTACTCCGCCTCCACTGACATTGGTAATAGCAAAAGAATCTTTCTGAGCTTGAGTAATAACCGGATCAGCGGAACTGCCGGGAATCTGCGAGTTTGAAGAGTAAGCACAACCGTAAGCCGCCGAAATGCCGCCATTCCTGCCATCAGCCTCGTTCATTTCCAAACTGGGACACCCCATTGCATCCATCGGCAAATAATCACCGCCGAGATCAGTAAACTCCGTTTTATTGTGAAGTTCTCTTATTTCTTTACACAAAAAAACAGCATAAGTACAATAAGTGTCTCCATATCTCAACGGAACTATTCCGTTATTGTCATCGGCATACATGGCGATACCGTTGCCGACCTGTTTGAGATTGTTGATACAGTTGGCCGCCATGCCGCGTTCATTGGCCGCATTGAGGGCGGGCAGCAGAATGGCCGCCAGAATGGCGATAATGGCTACGACCACGAGAAGTTCAATCAATGTAAAGACTTTTTTGACAGATTTATTGCAGCGTTTCATGATCCACTCCTTTCTCACAGTTCCGTCTGGGTGTTTTTATCGGCGTTCCAGACTTTCCAGCCATCGCAGCGTTTGCTGCCATTCAAATCATAGGAAAATTTAGTTGACAGACTGGAAGCATCTTCCATCGTGGCGTGACCATCCGCCCACAGACAGCCGCCCTGGCCCCGGTGGATCATGATCATCGAAGTTTCAGTATTCCAACTGACACTGTAAGTCTGTTCATTGTAGGAAACAGAACCGCCGCCGCCAACACCTTTGCGGTGACTGTCACCAACTATCCAGAATGATGAAGCAGACTTGAGTTTGCGCGGATTGATTTTTACACCGAGGTCATTAGAACCGAATTCAGTGATCGTACACTTTTTCTTCATATGGTCGGTCATCTTGTCGCTGGAACTGCCGGGCAAAGTGCTGGCACTGTAAGCTGTACCATAAGCATACGTCCCCATGTCCCCCGGTTTTATCGTGTTTGACGGACAACCCAAAGCATCAGCATCCGGCAGATAATCCCCGCCGAAAGTTTGTGTGCTGCTCATATCCCGGATCTCTTTACACAACATGCTGGCGTAGGTGTAAGTACTTTTGTACCGCAGGGGAATGACACCGTCATTGTCGGCGGTGTACATGGCAATACCGCTGCCGACCTGCTTGAGATTGTTGATACAGCTGGCGGCGCGGCCGCGTTCACGCGCTGAATTGAGCGCAGGCAGCAATATCGCCGCCAATATCGCGATGATCGCGATGACCACAAGCAGCTCAATAAGGGTGAAGCCGCACGGCTTCACCATCTGTGCAGATGGTGAATAAGGTTTCTTTTGCATAACTTTTTTCCTTTCTTTTTTATGCGTTTTTGTAGTTTGCAAACACTTGCAAGACAATAATTATTTCGATTTAGTTATCGCTTCTTAAAAAGGCGGAGAACCCGTTTCCGGATTTTCCGCAGTTACCTCTAACCGATCATCAAACGGGTATTCAACCTTATTCAACTTTCTCGATTTAACAGTTAAAATATCACCGTTTTCAACCATTGTCAAGCATCCGGATAAAATTTTTTGCATTTTTTGCGGCCTGTCTGCCGGCGGATGGATCGAACCATCATTGTGCAGTTTGACAAATCATAATGTGTGTGGTATATTTTGTTACCGTAATAAATGCAAGTTTCTCCAAATCCGGGACAATAACAGGATATCTGAAATGTCCCGGATTTTGTAAAATTAACATTCAATATGGCATTGTACGTTTCACATAACGCATAGGGGTATATCGCCAACGTTATGATTTGTTAACAACACGAAAACGAATTGATCCACACGGCGGATGGATTGCCAGGCAAGGTCGCCGGCAAATCAAGGCGAGTGAGCAGAAGTGTACTATCGCACTCGACTGCGAAAACGTCCGATGATTTGTCAAGAGATTGTCGGTAAGCCGCCGGCGACGGCATGTTTTTTTCACAACAACTGAGACAATAACAAGATATTCAGAAAGCAATGGCAACTGTACAGCAAATAACCATCGGAGATGTCGCCGCCGCCTGCGGAGTTTCCAAAGCGACAGTGACTCAGATCCTTTCCGGACACAGCAAATACAAGTTCCGGGAGGAAACCAAACGTAAAGTTTTTGAGGCTGTTGAAAGGCTCAATTACCGTCCCAATCTCTTTGCCTCCTCCCTGCGTAAGCAGGAGAATAATATTATTCTCTGCATAGTCGGGGATGCATTCCGTTATGCGGAGATCATGCAGTTCAAACGGTTGGAACAGGAGTTCGGTTCCCGGGGTTACAACCTGGTTCTGCAGTTTCTGGTCGATCTTTCCGATGAGCAGAAGATCGAATTCATCCGCAATTTCATCTGCTTTCCCGCCGGGATACTGATCCATTCGCTGGGATTTCAGGACCCGGCCAGTTATCTGAAACTGCAGCCGGTTTTGAAGTCCGCCCCGCCGGTACTCTCTTTGAATGATGAGATCAAAAACGGTGTTACCGATTATATAAAAATCAATTGGGGTATAAAATCCATCCCGCTGGCACTGGAGTGTTTCCGGAAAAAGAATTGTCGTAATATCGTCTGCTGTATCGATGCCGGAGATGACAACGGTGGCCATTTTTCCGATGCTTTCATCTCTCAGGCTGCCGCCGCCGGATTCAATGCCAGAAGTTATGTTTCGCCGCCGCTTGAGCAGAAATATGATTACTATTCAGCCGGGGAATATGTTGCAGATATGATCGCCGCCGAACCGGATTGGCCGGACGGTCTCAGAATCGGTTCGGACGAAATGCTCTTTGCCATCAATGAAAGACTCCGGCAGAAGTACCATATCGATATGCTGACCCGCTACTATGTCATCGGCGGCGGCGATTCAGAATTTTCCCGGAAATATGCCAATCCGCCGGATATCATCATCCATGATTATCAGGCCGCCGCCGAAATGGCGGTGAAATACATTACCGGAGTACTTGAAAACGGTAAAGATCCTTCCGGCCCCCGCTGCATCGGTACCATCGATACCCATGTGATCTCCGGCCGGTGATATGAAATGCAAGAGAAAAATATGCCGGGAAAAAAACTCCGGAATATCTTGAAAAATATCCATGCGGATGTATATTAAGGATATTTATTCAACACCTGTTTCAACTCTTACGGAAAGGATTTTATTATGCCCCGTTTCACCATCCCCAGAGATATCTATCACGGTAAAAATGCTCTCGAAGCTTTGAAAACTTTTCAGGGAAAAAGAGCCGTTGTCTGCGTCGGCGGCAATTCCATGAAAAAATTCGGATTCCTCGATAAAGCCGTCGCATATCTCCGCGAAGCCGGTATGGAGGTCAGGATCATTGAAGGTATTGAGCCGGACCCTTCCGTAGAAACGGTTATGAAGGGGGCGGAAACCATGAGCAGTTTCCAACCGGACTGGATCGTCGCCATCGGCGGCGGTTCACCGATCGATGCCGCCAAAGCCATGTGGATCAAATACGAATACCCGGAAACCACTTTTGAGGATATGTGCAAAATTTTCGGTCTGCCGAAACTGCGGACCAAAGCCAGATTCTGCGCCGTTTCTTCAACTTCCGGAACCGCTACCGAAGTTACGGCCTTTTCCGTTATCACCGATTATGCCAAAGGTATCAAATACCCCATCGCCGATTTTGAAATAACCCCCGATGTGGCAATCGTTGACCCCGAACTTGCCCGCACCATGCCGCCGAAACTGGTCGCCCATACCGGTATGGATGCCATGACCCACGCCGTCGAAGCATACGTTTCGACCGCCCATTGCGCTTATACCGATCCACTGGCACTGGCAGCGATCAAAACTGTCAGCACCGATCTTACGGACAGCTACAACGGCAATATGGAAAAACGCGATAATATGCACGACGCTCAATGTCTGGCCGGTATGGCTTTTTCCAATGCACTGCTGGGCATCGTTCACTCGATGGCCCACAAAACCGGAGCCGCTTTCGCTGATTTGGGAGCTCACATCATTCACGGGGCCGCCAATGCCATGTATCTGCCCAAAGTCATCGCTTTCAATGCCGGAAATCCGGAAGCTCGCAAGCGTTACGGCGAAATTGCCGATTCGCTGGCCCTCGGCGGCAGCAGCGATACGGAAAAAGTCAAACTGCTTATTGAAATGTTGAGAAAGCTGAATGCTGCTCTGAATATTCCCCAGTGCATCAAAAACTACGGCCCGGACAGCCTGCCGGCGGAAAACGGATTCATCCCGGAAGAAATTTTCCGCGCCCGGCTGCACGATATCGCGGTAAATGCCCTCGCCGATGCCTGCACCGGTTCCAACCCGCGTCAGCCGACAGTTGAAGAAATGGAAAAGTTGCTGCTCTGCTGCTATTTTGATACTGAAGTGGATTTCTGATATCTGCCGCAGAGATAATCCGTTATTCCGGCGTAAGCATCCGGACATTGTACGGAACTTTATTATGGAAAAAATTGAAATAATCAAAACTCCGGAGGAGGTGAACCGCAGAGTCCGGGAACTGGGTTCTGAAATCACCCGCGCCTGCGGTACAGCTCCTTTGACGATGGTCGTGGTCATGAATGGCGGATTGTTCTTTGCCGCAAAGCTGGCAGAAGCCATAACGCTGGATGACTTCTACATCGATTCGATTGCCGCCGGCAGTTACAGCTGCAATGTCAGTTCCGGGGTGGTTAAGCTGCGTTCCACGTTGAAACTTGATCCCCGGGGGCGCAATATTCTCATCGTCGATGAAGTGCTTGACAGCGGCAGAACCCTCAAGGTGATCCGGGACAACCTCCTGGAAATGGGCGCAGCAAGCGTGAAAACCGCAGTGCTGGTCGAAAAGGAGATCGCCCGGCCGGATGGTATCAGCCACGCCGACTGGACCGGATTTTTCATGGATGACCGTTACCTTGTCGGCTGCGGCATGGATTCCAATGAGAAGTACCGCCATTATCCGGGAATCGCGGTATTGGGGAAATAAACAGAAACCGGCAGGCAACTTTATCTCCGTTTTTTTCAAAAAAATCCTTGACAAACAATTCAACATGCATTACATTAAATGCCGTTAAATGCGATTTATCACAGGATTTGGCAATGAAACAAGGCAAAACAACAGCTTTTTTCAAGTCTGCAATCATTATTGCGGACAGCTCTGCTTTTGCCCGGATCAACAACATTTGCCGAATTAGCAGCTTTATTATTTAAGATCACATGCAACCAAATAACACGGATTGCGTGTGGTCTTGCAAAGATGTCAATGGGACACTTTGAAGATTCTTTCCCCACCTGTTCGTGTAAAAAATAAACGGAAAAGAAAAAATGGAAAATCTCAAGCAAATCGGAACACGGGTTCGCGGAATCCGTACAGAAGCGAATTGTTCAGTTGAACAAGTGGCGTCTGCTCTCGGCATTACTCCGGAAGAGTACATCTCTTACGAAAACGGCAGTGCAGAAGCGCCATTTTCGTTCTTTTACAAACTTGCCGAATTTTTCAATATTGAGATTTCCTCGGTTCTCAGCGGCGAAGATTCCAATCTCAACACCTACACCATCACCCGCAACGGCGAAGGATTTTCTCTTGCCCGCCGACCGGGATTTTCCTATCTGCATCAGGCGATCCATATGAAAAACCGCGTAGGTGAACCTTTTGTGATCACAGCTCCATACGAGGGCGAAAATCCGGAGTTGAAGTATTCCACCCATTCCGGACAGGAGTTCATCCTGATCCTGGAAGGTTCTCTTCTGATCGTCCTGAAAGACAAAGAAGAGGTGCTGAATACCGGAGATACGATCTACTTTGACGGACGTTCTTCCCACGCACTGACTGCTCTCGGCGGCAAAAGCTGCAAATTTCTTTCGATCGTGATGCACACCAATATGGAAGAATCCGTACCGGAAACTTTCGCGGTCAAGCGTTCCCGCAGTGAGCGTCCCGCAGCTGAAAACGGCACATTGCTCTATCAGAAGTATATGAAAGAGACCTGGGATGAGGAGGGAAATCTCTGCAAAGTGGATTTCGATGTCCCGGAAAACTTCAACTTCGCCTTTGATGTGCTGGACCATCTGGCCCGGAAAAATCCGGATAAACTTGCCATGCGCTGGGTTTCCAATACCAAAGAGTGCAAAGATCTGACTTTCGGCAATATTTCGGAAAACTCTTCCAGAACCGCCAATTTATTCTACTCTCTGGGCATCCGCAAAGGCGACCGGGTGATGCTCATTGTCCGCCGCCATTATCAATTCTGGTATCTTTTGAATGCTCTGCATAAACTCGGAGCTGTGGTCATCCCCGCCCCGGTCCAGCTGCTCGGTCACGATATCGAATACCGTATCAACAAAGCTCATGTCAAATGCGTGGTCTGTACCGCCGGTGACGGCGTTTGCGATGCGGTCGATTCCGTCGCTGATAAAACCCCGTCTCTCAAATGGAAGCTGGTGGTCAACGGCGAGCGTGACGGCTGGATGAATTACGATGCCATGTACGGCAATTTCCCGGCCAAATTTGCCAGACCGGAAAACTTGAAATCCACCGATCCGCTGTTGATCTTTTTCAGTTCGGGTACGACCGGTTATCCCAAAATGGTGGAACATGACCACACCTATCCCATCGGTCATATCATGACCGCACGGCACTGGCACAAAGTCGATCCCAACGGCATCCACTTCACCGTTGCCGATACCGGCTGGGGCAAAGCTCTCTGGGGCAAAATCTACGGTCAGTGGCTCTGTGAAGCAGCGGTATTCACTTATGACTTTGACCGTTTCCATGCGGCGGATATGCTGCCGATGTTCAAACAGTACGGCATCACAACTTTCTGCGCTCCGCCGACGATCTTCCGTTTTCTGGTGAAAGAAGATCTGACCCGGTATGATTTCTCCACTCTGCAGCATGTGACGACCGCCGGAGAGGCCATGCCGCCGGAAGTAAGCGAATCTTTTGCCCGGGTTTCCGGCCTGCTGCCCTATGAGGGATTCGGACAGACCGAAACGGCTCTTTCCATCGCAACTTTAGCCAATGTCGCCCCCAGACCCGGCAGCATGGGCAAAGCCAATCCGCAATACGAAGTCGTGCTGCTCGATCCGGACGGCAAACCGGTCGCAGTGGGCGATACCGGCGAAATCTGCATAAAAGCTGAACAGCACTCACATCCGATGGGACTCTTTGATCAGTATGTGGATAATGAAGCTGATACCCACAAAGTCTGGCACGACGGTTTTTATCACACCGGCGATCAGGCGTGGGTGGATGAAGACGGTTACTTCTGGTATGTCGGCAGAGCTGATGATATCATCAAAACCTCCGGTTACCGGGTGGGACCATTTGAAGTCGAAAGTGTCATCATGGAATTGCCTTATGTACTGGAATGCGCCGTTACCGGTGTGCCGGATGCCATCCGGGGCAAGGTCATCAAAGCCAGCATCGTGCTGGTCAAAGATAAAGTCGGCAGCGAAGAACTGAAAAAAGAGATCCAGGAGTATGTGAAAACTCATACCGCACCGTACAAATACCCCCGGATCGTGGAATTTATGACTGAACTGCCCAAAACTGTCAACGGCAAGATCCGCCGTGTCGCTCTGCGGGATAAAGACAACGCATAAACAATTTCAGTTCCGTACCGGACTGCAGCAACCTTTTCAGGATTGCCGCAGTCCGTTTTTTTTTGCTCCGGCAAATTGGATTTTCACCCCAATGCATTATATTGAGAGGCAGAGGAGTAGCATGGATCCGGTTTTCAAACCGGAATTTTCCTGCTGTTTGTTGAACAACCATAATGATTTGTTCCGGCAGGAAACGGTATGAAAGATCTATTGCACAGAGGAGGAATTATTATGAAAATGACACTCGCTGACTGGCCGGTACTGATCGTTTCCGGCGAACTCTCTGCCGGCAACAATGAAGGACACCGCTTGCGGGAATTGCTCGAAGCACTGCAAAAAACAGCCGGATGCAGTGTTATTACTGCAAGCAGTTATGAGGATGCTCAGGAAATTTTCACCAGCCGGGCCGATATCGGCTGTACAGTCATCGACTGGGATCTGGAGTTTGAGCAAAACGGCGAAAAAATGGCTCCGGAAGCCCTGCTTGACCAAATCCGGAACCGCAATGCCAAAATTCCGGTCATTCTCCTGACTGACCATCTGGAAACCGAAAACCTGCCCGGCGATGTCCTGCCGCAAATCAACGACTGTCTGTGGAAAACAGCTGATACCATCGAATTCATTGCCGGACGCATCGCCAACTGGGTCAAAAGTTATTCCGAAAGTGTCCTGCCGGAATTTTTCGGAAAACTGGTGGAATATTCAGAACGTTACAAATATGCCTGGCACACTCCGGGACATTTGGGCGGTCAGGGATTTCTCCGGGCTCCGGCCGGGGTGGCGATGTTCAAATTTTTCGGTGAAAATGCTTTCCGCAGTGATCTGTCGATTTCCGTTCCGGAACTCGGTTCGCTGCTGGATCATGAGGGTGCCGCCGGCGATGCTGAACGCAATTCCGCCCGGGTTTTCGGTGCCGATCAAACCTATTATGTCCTGAATGGCACCAGTACCGTCAATCAAATCATCTGGCGCAGTCAGGTATTGCCCGGAGATATTGCTCTGGTCGACCGCAACTGCCATAAATCGCTCAATTATGCGATGGTCATTACCGGAGCCACCCCGGTGTACATGATTCCCCGCCGCAATGCCAGAGGGATCATCGGTCCGGTCCGGGCATCGGAATTTTCGACCGATTCGATCCGCAAACGGATCGGGGAGCATCCGCTGATCAAAGATAAAAAAGCACATATCAAAATGAGCGCGCTGACCAATTCGACCTATGACGGGGTCTGCTACCACGCCCGGGCGATCCTGACGGAACATGCCGGAGACGGAATGATTGAAAATTTCCATTTCGATGAAGCATGGTATGCTTATGCTCATTTTCATCCGGTCTATACCGGTCATTACGGTATGGCGGAAAAAAATTGCCGGCGTCCGGTCTTCTGTTCGCAATCCACTCACAAACTTCTGACCGCCTTTTCCCAGGCTTCGATGCTCCATATCCGCAACGGCGCGGAACGCAGTATCGATCCGGTATTATTCAATGAGTCATACATGATGCACGGTTCCACTTCACCCCAGTACAGCATGATCGCTTCGCTGGATGTGGCCACCGGCATGATGGATGATAACGGCAGAACAATCCTCGGCGACATCATCCGGGAAGCGATCCAGCTGCGCCGGAAAATGGCTGCTCTGGAAAGGGATATGCACCGTCACGGCGATTGGTTCTTCAGCATGTGGCAGCCGCGTACAGTAAAGTACAACGGCCGTACAGTGGATTTCGCTGATTGTCCGGCGGATTATCTTCTGGAAAATCAGCATCCCTGGGTACTTGATTCGCAGAACAACTGGCACGGATTCGAGAATATCGAAGATGACTACGTGATGCTTGACCCCATCAAACTGACGATCCTCACCCCCGGTATCGATGATAAAGGCGAACTGAGTGCCGGCGGCGGTATTCCGGCCGCGATAGTCAGCAACTTCCTGATCACACACAATATCGTGTGTGAAAAAACGGATTATTACTCATTTCTGCTGCTCAACTCCCTCGGTACCACCCGCGCCAAACAAGGTTCACTGCTGGCGGCACTCTTTGAATTCAAAAAACTCTACGATTCCAATACGCCTCTGGAAGCGGTCTTCCCCGAACTGGTCAACAGTTACCCGGCACGCTATCGTGGCGAAACATTGAAATCCCACTGCCGGAATATGCACAATTACCTGCGGGAACACAAGATCATGGAATTGATGCACCGGGCTTTTGAAACTATCCCCGAACCGTCCATGCTTCCGGTGGAAGCAGCTGCCAACGTGGTGCGCGGCAATGTGGAAATGGTCGATGTTTCGGAATTGGACAACCGCACAGTGGCGGTGATGCTGGTTCCCTATCCTCCCGGCATCCCGGTGATGATGGGTGGAGAGACGGTGGCGGGACAGGCAAAATCGATTGCCGACTATCTGCTTGCCAGAGAAGAGTTTGAAAACGCATTCCCCGGCTATGAAGGTGACATTCACGGGATCACCAGAGAGCAGCGTGGCGGAAAGACGGTTTTCCGGACACTGTGCATCAAAAAACCGTAATATCCGTAATTTTGCAAACCTTATATCCGGGAATTGCAAATCGCGGTTAAGGTAAAATTTTTCATGATAAAATGAAACAATACAGGAGATAAAAGTATGAAAAAAACTTTTATGAGTGTCAGTACTATGTCACTGCTGACAGTGGCAGCAGTATTGTCGTTACGAAATTTGCCGTCGGAAGCAGAATATGGTTACAGTGTAATATTTTATCTTGTTATGGCCTCAATATGCTTTTTTGTGCCGTCGGCTCTGGTCTCGGCGGAACTTGCTTCCGGCTGGCCCGAAGACGGCGGGGTTTATCTCTGGGTGAAAGAGGCATTCGGTCCCAAATGGGGCTTTGTGGCCGTTTTCATGCAGTGGGTGGAAAATCTCCCCTGGTTTCCGGCAGTACTGACCTTTGTTGCCTCATCCATAGCTTATGTATTCAATCCGGACTGGGCGCAGAACCGCTGGTTTGTGCTGATCACGATCTGGGTGATGCTGTGGCTTGCCACATTTCTCAACTTCCGGGGAATGCGGCTGTCGGCCTGGTTGAGCAGCTCCGGGGCGTTGGCCGGTACGCTGATTCCCGGTGCAGCGATCATTCTGATGGCCATCGGTTACATCATTGCCGGCAAGACTCCGCAAATAACTTTCAGCGGGGATGCATTGATCCCCGACCTGGGCAACTGGAACCAGCTTATGCTGCTGTCCGGGATGATGGTCGCTCTGGCCGGTATGGAAATGTCAGCGATCCACGTTACGGAGATGAAAAATCCGGTACGGGAATTTCCCAAGGCTATTTTCACTGCATGTTTTCTGGTGATTCTGCTGAGTGTACTCGGCGCATTGGCCATCGCTCTGGTGATTCCTCCGAATGAAATAAGTCTGGCCGCCGGTGCGGATCAGGCATTCGCTGCGATGTTCAAAATTTTCCATATCCCCTGGATGACTCCGATCATGTGTTTCCTGCTCTCCTACGGAGCCTTGACGATGGTGGTGACCTGGGTGCTGGGGCCGTCCAAAGGGGTTCTGGAAGTGGCCAAAGAGGGTTATCTGCCCAAATGCTGGCAGCACCGCAATGAAGCGGGGATGCCGACGACGATCCTGATAATTCAGGCGGTTATTTCTTCGCTGCTGGCTCTGGTGGTACTTTTCTTGCCGACGATCAGCGGGGCCTTCTGGCTGATGTCTGCCCTTACGGCGCAATTGTACATGGTGATGTATCTGCTGATGTTTGCGGCGGCGATCAAACTGCGTTACAGCAAACCGGATGTGGCGCGTGCCTACAAGGTGCCGGGCGGAAAATTCGGGATGTGGGTAGTTTCCGGCATAGCCTTTCTCACATCGCTTTTTGCCATCATCACCGGGTTTATTCCGACTCCGGGAGTCCGCGAAAAGGGAACGGCGTATGTACTGGGGTATATTGCATTTCTGCTGATCGGAACTGTGGTATTCGTCCTTATTCCGCTGTGGCTTTACAAACACAGTAAAAAAGAGGATCAATCCGGAATCATCAAGTGATCCGGAACCTTTCGCAAGGCTGCTGCCAAACCTCTTTACCGGGACGGCAGCAGCCTTGAATTCTCTTTTTGATCTTTTTTTTGATTGACTTTTGCAATTACCTCTCTTGTATTTTATTTTTTATGTGGTACATTAATAACCATGCTGTAATTTTCAGCATGGCTAATTGACAACCGTTATATTTCAGCGAACCGCTCACAAACCGACCAAGTTTATAAAAGGTATTGCTGCATATACAGATGAAATGTATCCGGTGGGATCGTCTCTGCACATCTTGCCGGACGTTTCTGTGCATATATGCAGAAGGTTCTTGGTCGGACCAGTGAGCGGGTGTTTGGAGACGTTCGGTTTTTCCCGGAACGTCGCCGGACGGGCCGGATGCCGTAACGCAAGTTGCCAAAAAGGCAAAATAAAACAGCAGCATATTTTTATCTTTTCTGATTTTGAATTCAGTTTGCGGTGTTCCGGAAGTTGGATTATCCCGGATTTTCATTTGCTGTCAATCAGAGGTGATGAAAATATGATAAAATCCTTTTCCGTTTCAAAGTTCAAAGACAGAATATCATGCGGTTTACACTGGCAGAATGCTGTAATTCTGACTGCGGTTGCTGTCATATTCTTTTTACTGTCATCTTTCACCCCTTATGTGTATGATGACATCGCATATCACTATTGTTATACGCCGGGCAGGTCATTTTTTGATATCAATCCGGAAACAGATATGCAGATAAGTTCATTTGCAGATATTTTCCTGTCAGTCAAAGGCTGTTTTCTGTCATGGACCGGGAGAATTGTTCCGTCATTTGTGATTTATACGGTTTTCTGGCTGGGAAAAGTAATTTTCAACATGGTCAATGGTATTATGGCCTCAGCGGTGATCTATCTGATCTGCCGGCACATAAGCGGGAAAGACCGGGTCAGGCCACTGCAGCTGGCGGCAATTTCATCGTTATTTTTTCTTTGTGCGCCTGCTCCGGGGTTGACACTGTTCTGGGCAAACGGAGCAATAATATATTTATGGACAGCATTTTTTTATCTTGTACTTTTACTGCCCTACCGGAATTTTCTTGAGTACGGAAAAGCTGGAACAAATATCAAATGGCACGGAATAATCCTGTTCCCGGTCGGAATTGTTGCCTGCAATGCCAATGAAAATGTGGCTGTTTCGATTATATCCGTTATCACTCTGACAATTGTTTTTGTCAGGGTAAAGTATCGTTTTATTCCATTGTGGATGCTGTCCGGATTGGCAGGGGCATTGATCGGCGGCGGACTTCTGTTTGCGGCTCCGGGAGTTTATCAGCGGGTCGTTTATGAAGGATACGGCGATATTCCGGTTTTTCATAATCTATTTATTCAGAACGCTCACTTGTTTCACACGATCCCGGTGATCCTGACGGCAGCTTTATCATTGCTGATCTGCACATTCCGCCGGATGTCCGGTTCACAGCGTTATCCGGCGTTTTTTTATCTGCTTTTGATTTTGTCGGCAGGGTACAGTATGATTTTTTCGCCTTATGTTCCGGGGCGGGCAGTATTCGGAGCATTTATATTTATGCTCTGCCTGTTGGGAACAGTTTGGCAGCAGACAGATATCCGTCGGTGTTTCCGGTATGCTGCAGTCGGGATATTGTCAGTCACTGCCTTGGCTGATGCTGCTGTTGCCTGGCGGGACAT
>JAGBZM010000047.1 GCA_017628235.1 Lentisphaeria bacterium
GCCAATATGGATGAACCCTGGGAAACCTGGATGTTTGAATTGTCTGAAAAAGGCGTTTATATGACCGATCCGTACATCATCTGGCCGGAAAAAGTCAAAGATGCCACGCTCGGTACCGAAGCATGTCTCTGGACGGAAACAGTTCCGCAGCACCGGGTGCTGGCTAAACTTTTCCCGCGCATTTCGGCCTATTCTGAATGCGCATGGAGCATGCCTGAAAACAAATCATGGCACGATTTCCAGCGGAGAAAAGAGCTGCTCGAAGCCGCCGGCTATTTTGACTATGTGAAAAATCTTTAATTTCCGGGAGTATCAAGTTATGAAAAAATCACTTTACCTCTTCTTATTTGCGGTGTTAACCTGTTCTGCTGCAGATAAACTGAATGTCTCTTTTGCCAGAGGCAAATGGGATCAGAATTTGTTTCAATTCGTCAAAAGTCCGCGCTTTGCCATGAATGGCGCGATCATTCAGCAGGATGATCATATTGTCAACAGAGTTCCAGACAATCTGACAGAAAAACAATTGTTGAGCAGTCCGGATGCTTACTGCGCGCTGCTGACTAAAGATAAATTCAGCGGCAACATTACCATTTCCAGCAAAATGAGCTTCGATCACCTCATGGCTCCTCTGATCGTCATTGCTCCGGAACTGGGCCGAAGTGCCGATGGGAAAAATCCGGAATTGCGTGATCATTACGAAATCGTGATCTTTTATCAGGGTATCAATGTCTGGCATCACCGCTATATCAACGGCCAACCATCATGGTATAAATTGGCATATATGCGGACAGAACTGAAACCTAAAACCGTCTATGATCTGCAGGTGACTCTGCGCCATACCAAAAAAGGAGTCCAGATGATCATCAAATGCAATGGTAAAGAATTCGGCTGCGCCATGCCGGTGGAATTCACCGCCAAAGATTACTTTGCCGGAATCATCGCCTGCGAAGGTGTCAACCGTTTCTACGATTTCCGGATACAGTAATTTATTGTAAAAAATTTACCGCCGGCGACAGAACGTCGGGAGGCGGTATCTCGCAAAAAAACGCCGTTCAGGATCTTTCCTGAACGGCGGTAATTTTTTTATTTCACTTCTCCACCCGGATCGTTCCGGCGCGGCCGTGAGCATCGAGCTGCTCCATCGCACCGAAACGGGCGATGATATCGGCATCCCGCTTCAATGCGGTTTGCGAATACTTCACCAGACTGGTCCTGCGGTAGAAACTTGCGGTTTCCAGACCGTTGAACTTTTTGGCACTTCCGGCGGTCGGCAGCACATGGGACGGTCCGGCGCAGAAATCCCCGCAGGACTCCGGGGTCCACTGTCCGAGAAAAATCGCTCCGGCTGCAGTGATCATCTTTGCCACCCTTTCCGGATCTTCCGTCTGGATCTCCAAATGTTCCGGAGCATAACTGCCGGCGACCTGTGCCGCAATTTTTTCATCCGGCACGGCAATCAGAAATACACCGTTGGCCAGAACTTTATCAATAGTCTCCTGCCGCTTCAACGTATCTCTCTGACGGAGAACCGCCGCTTCAACTTTATCCAGCATGGCAACATCTGTGGTCACCAGCACCGCCTGTTCCAGACCGCTGCCGTGTTCGGCCTGACTGAGCAGATCGGCCGCGACAAATTCCGGATTGGCATATTTATCCGCGATGACCAGAATCTCTGACGGCCCGGCCACCAGGTCGATCCCGACTTCACCGTAAAGCAATTTTTTGGCAGCCGTAACATACGCATTGCCCGGACCGCAGATCTTCTCAACTTTTCTGACCGTCTCCGTACCGACGGCCAGAGCCGCAACTCCGTAAACGCCGCCCAGCCGCCAGATTTCCGTTACTCCGGCCTGCAGCATGGCATACATCACTGCCGGATGAGTATTTCCCGGCGGAGTTATTGCCACGATCTCTTTCACCCCGGCGGCACTGGCTATTCCGGCAGTATGCAGCACTGTCGACACCAGCGGAGCCGTTCCCCCCGGTATATAAACCCCCACTCTTTCCATCGGAGTGAATTTCTCTCCGACTTTGACACCGGGACGCACTCCCATCATCCAGTTGCGGGGTCTGGTAAGTTTGGCAAACTGCTGAACCTGCTTCAACGCTCTGCGGATCGCCAGTTTATCTGCATTGGGCAATGCCGAAGCGATCCTGCGCGCCTCATCCAGCGGCAGTTGGAAGTCTGCCGGAGTCAGCCTGGCCCGGTCAAACTTCTCTGCAAATTCCGCCACCGCCGCATCACCGCGCTTGCGGATCTCATCAATGATCTGCCGGGCAGACTCCTCTGCCTCCGGCGGAAAGGCCGGACGGTCATAAAGCGCTCGCAACGTTTCATCAAATCCGGCTTGACCATAGATCAGTTTGTACATAACTTCACCACCTGTCAAATTTCAAATATTTCATTGTCGATCAGACGCGTCGAACCGAAAAACGCCGCAGCCGCCACAATAACCTGTCTGCTGCCGGCAAGCGGATACTCCATTGTCGCACAATCGAGGATATCCACATAATCTACCCGCCCACCCGCAGCAGTGATCTCCGCTTTGGCCTTTTCCAGAGCAGCAGCCATCGCATTGCGGTCAGCTGAAATTGCCGCTTTGGCCGCAAGCAGTGCCCGGTGGATCGATAAGGCCCGCGATCTCTCATCCGCCGAAAGATAACGGTTGCGCGAACTCAATGCCAATCCGTCACTGTCCCGCACCAGCGGTGCCGGAATTATCTCGATGGGGAAATCCAGATCCCGTACCATTTTCTGAATAACAAAACACTGCTGGGCATCTTTCAATCCGAAAACCGCATAATCCGGCTGAGCCAGCAGAAACAGCTTGGCCACCACCGTTGTCACCCCCCGGTAAAAAGTCGGACGACTCCGTCCGCACAGAGGCTTGGAAAGATTGACCTCTTCCACCCAGCACGAAGCATCCGGATCATACATTTCCCCGGGTTCGGGGGCAAAGATCACATCTGCCCCGTGATCGATGCACTTGGCAACATCTCCGTCGAAGTCCCGGGGATAACGGTCAAAATCTTCATTCGGCGCAAATTGGGTCGGATTGACAAAAATCGACACCATCACCACATCCGCCTTTTTACGGGCTATATCGATCAGCGACATGTGACCGTCGTGCAGAAAACCCATCGTCGGTACCAGAGCGATACTTTTACCACTCCGTTTCAACTCCAGCGCGTAACGCTGAAATTCGCACCGTGTCTTGAAAATCTTCATTTTTACCGTCAGCACTCCACCAGCCAGTTGTGGGTATCCGGATATTCCGCATACTGGATACCGGTCATCCGGTCATAAAGTTTTTTCAGCTGCGGGCCGATCTCCGTCCAGCCGTAATCGATGGTCTTTTCACCGTAAACGATCTTACCGACCGGAGTAACCACCACCGCCGTACCGCAGGCGGCGACCTCGGCGAAGTCAGCCAATTCATCGACATGCACCTTGCGCCGTTCAACGGGCATTCCCAGATCCGCAGCAACGGTAAGCAGTGAATCATTGGTAACTGACGGCAGAATGGAATCCGAAAGTGTCGTCACATATTTGCCGTCCCCGGTGATCGCCAGAAAGTTGCTGGTGCTGAATTCATCCACATAAGTGTGTGTTCCGGGATCGAGGAAAAGCACGATGGGGAAGTGCTGTTCTTTGGCCTTCTTGCTGGAAAGCAGACTGGCAGCATAATTGCCGGCAGCCTTGATATGACCGGTTCCTTTGGGGGCGGCGCGATCGAAATCCACCGAAATCATGGCATCGACCGGCTTGATACCGTCCTTATAGTAAGGACCGACCGGCATGACCATAATGACCAATTCATATTCCAGAGAAGCATTGACCCCGATCTGCGGAGAAGTTCCGAACATCACCGGCCGGATGTACAACGATCCGCCGGTACCGTAAGGCGGCACAAAATCGATGTTGTCCCGGACCACCTTCCGGACGGCTTCGACAAATTTTTCTTCCGGAAATTCCGGCATGACCAACTGCCGCGCAGAAGAGTTGAGCCGCTTGGCGTTGGCATAAGGACGGAAAACCCGCACTTTGCCGTCTTTGCCGCAAAAGGCTTTCATCCCCTCAAAGATCGCCTGACCGTAGTGCAGGACGTTGGCTGCCACTGACATGGAGATGTTGTAATCTCCGGTAAGCTGTCCGTCATCCCACTGTCCGTCGGCATAATGAAAACGGATGTTGCTGCGGGTCGGCATAAATTCAAACTTCAATTTGTCCCACTGAATGTTCTGCATGATAAATCCTCCTTTGTCCTAAAACAGACCTGTTTACAAAGCATACAAATGGTATTCTGTAAAATATAACTCCAAAGCGCAGTTAAATCAAGTGCCCTGTACAGATTATTTCAATGTAAAAAAAGGAGCTTTTTTATAGAAAACAGATGGATTTTTTTATTTTTGCATGTTATATTGTATGTGGAACAAAATATTATTGTATCAGGGTACGTTATCAGAATATAAAAACAACATAAATTTTTATAAACAAGGAGACAGAATATGTACAAAACTCTTTCAATCTTTCTGGCTGCAGCCGCAGTAGCAGTATTCACCGGCTGCGAATCCATTGCCGTTGACGAGGATAACACCAGCCCTGTTCCGGAAGCCAACCCCGATCCGCGCGGATTGGGTCTCAATGCTGCCGGCGGAAGCGGCTACAATCCCGGCGGTCTCGGCGGCGGCGGTGCCCTGCCCGGACAAGGCGGCTGGCGCGATCCGCAGGATCTGGACAACTCCGCCCCCGGCAGTGCCGATGCCGACGGCTGGGTCGCCGTTGATCCGGAGAACCGTCTCGGTATGCCGGTGATCTACTTTGCTTATGACTCGGATGTGCTGGTTCCCAGTGAGACGGCCAATCTGGATAAAATCGCCGCCTATCTGCTGAAAAACCCCTCTCTCGGTTTGGTCATCGAGGGACACTGCGACAGTCGGGGTACGGATGAATACAACCGCGCACTCGGTGAACGCCGGGCCAACGCCATCCGCGCTTACCTCGCCGGTCGCGGCGTGCCGGACAGCAATATGAAAACTCTCTCTTTCGGAGAAGACAAACCGGCGGTTTCCGGTTCCGGTGAAAGCATCTGGCGGCAGAACCGCCGGGGCGTTCCGGTGCCGATGCAGATCCCCGGCCGCTGAAACAGCTGTAATCATTTCCGGAACTGCACTTTGGTAATTCAGGGAGGTTCCGGATCATATTGTTCAATATATTAAATAATTTTTCACGGTATTACTATGAGTAAGATAAAAAGCAATCACGTATTCACCTCTGAATCAGTTTCAGAAGGACATCCGGATAAAGTTTGCGACCGGATATCCGATGCGATACTGGATGCCTGTCTGATGCAGGACCCGGGCAGCAGAGTGGCATGCGAATCCCTGACTACGACCAATTTGATCGTAATTTCCGGAGAGATCACCACCAATGCCAAAGTCAACTGGCAGCAGGTGGCTCTGGATGCGGTCAAAGATATCGGTTACAACCAGCCGGGGATCGGATTTTCCGCTGAAGATGCCAAAGTGATCGTTGCTGTTCACAAACAGTCTGAAGATATCAGCATGGGGGTAAGCCGTCCGGATCAGGGCGCCGGAGATCAAGGCATGATGTTCGGTTACGCCAGCAATGAAACTCCGGAATACATGCCGGCCACCATCATTTACGCGCATAAAATAGTTGAAGAATTTGCCCGTATCCGCAAAACCGATCCGGTCGCGGCCAAACTGCTCCGCCCGGATGCCAAAAGTCAGGTTTCCATCCGTTACATTGACGGCAAACCTGCCGCAGTGGAATCGGTGGTCGTTTCGCACCAGCACGCCCCGGAAATGGAGCTGGAATATCTGGAAAATCTGGTCAGAGAAGTGGTCAAAAAGGTCATCCCTGCAGAATTGCTCAGCGATAAGATCACTTATTTTGTCAACCCGACCGGCCGGTTTGAGATCGGCGGCCCGAATGGCGATACCGGCTTGACCGGCCGCAAGATCATTGTGGATACTTACGGCGGAGTCGGTTCTCACGGCGGCGGAGCTTTTTCCGGCAAAGACCCCTCCAAAGTTGACCGGTCGGCGGCCTATTTCTGCCGTTATATTGCCAAAAACCTCGTTGCCGCCGGTTTGGCTGACAAGTGCGAGATCCAGGTGGCTTATGCCATCGGAGTGGCCCAGCCGCTGAGCATCAATGTTGACACCTACGGCACCGGCAAACTTGCTTCGGATGCTGACTTGGAAAAAGTTGTCCGGGAGGTTTTCGATCTGCGCCCGGCCAAAATCGTTGAGACACTCCGTTTGAAATATCCCGGTGACTCCTGGTGTTATGCCGATACGGCCGCTTACGGACACTTCGGCAGAGACATTTTCCCCTGGGAAAAGTGCGATCAGACGGAAAAACTTCAGGCGGCAGCAGCCAAATATCCGGTCTGCTGAAAAAGTCACGGCCGGATAATGAGTTTCAAGCTGCTGGGTGTGGGATCGCCGCTGGTCGATTATTCAGTCGATGTCTCCGAAAATTTCATTGCTGAAAAAGTTTCCGGAGGCAAAGGCGGCACCCGCAATATCTCTGCAGAAGAAAAAGATTCTATACTGGCCGGATTCACCGGCAGGATCACCCGGACTCCAGGCGGCAGTGCCGCCAATACGGTCAGAATTTTTTCCGCCCTTTCCGGACAGGCTTCGCTTTTCGGAAAAACCGGAAACGATGATGACGGAAAATTTTTCAGAACTTCCCTCATTTCTGCCGGAGCCGGTACGGACTTATTGATCTGTGACGACAGTGCCGACACCGGCTTCTGCCTGAGCCTGATAACTCCGGATGCGGAAAGGACTATGCTTTCCGGACTGGGAGCTTCGCTGAATATTTCGGCGGCCGAAGCTGCTGCTGTCGATTTTTCCTCTTTCGGCCTCATGCTGGTCGAGGGATATCTGTGTCAGGAAACGTGGATGGATATACTCTGGGCAAAAGCCCGGCAGGCCGGTTGCCGGATCGCGCTGGATCTGAATAATTTTGAACTTGTCACCAAAATCAGACCGCGCTTTCATCAACTGCTCGGCAGCAAAGCTGATCTGCTCTTTGCCAATATTCAGGAACTTGCCGCCCTCTATCCGCAAATGACAGAACCGGAACTTTTCGACTCCATCTCCCGGCAGGTGCCGCTGGCGGTGATCAAACTCGGCAAAAACGGTTCGGTCATTCTGCACAACGGCAGACAGTTGTTGATCGGAGCTGAAAAAAATCTGACCGTCCGGGACACCACCGGGGCGGGAGATTACTATGCAGCCGGATTTCTCTACGGGTTGAGCAGGGGAGCAGAGTTGGAAACCTGCGGCCGCCTCGGTTCATTGTGTGCGGCAGCGGTCATCACCAGAACCGGAACCGCGCTCAATGAAAATGAATTGAACGAACTTTATCATATTATAAACAGAGAGGTTGAATTATGAGTTACATGGTCAAAGATATCTCACTGGCCGATTTCGGCCGCAAGGAGATCGCCATTGCTGAACATGAAATGCCCGGTTTGATGGCGACCCGAAAAAAATACGGCCCGGCCAAACCGCTGGCCGGAGTAAAAATTTCCGGCAGCCTGCACATGACCATCCTAACCGCCGTCCTGATCGAAACCCTGGTCGAACTCGGAGCCGATGTCCGGTGGGCCAGCTGCAATATTTTTTCCACTCAGGATCATGCGGCTGCGGCCATTGCCGCCGCCGGAGTACCGGTTTTTGCCTGGAAAGGTGAATCTTTGCAGGAATATTGGGAATGCACTCTGGCTGCGCTGACTTGGGATGACGGTTCCGGTCCGGATCAGATCGTCGATGACGGCGGAGATGCCACGTTGCTCATCCACCGGGGCGTGGCGGCAGAAAAAAATCCGGCGATCCTGGATGAAGAAACCAATGTCGAAGAACTCAAAATCATCAATGCCCTGCTCAAAAAGGAGTTGGCCGCACATCCCGGACGATGGAGCCGGATCGCGGCCAATGTCAAGGGAGTTTCCGAAGAAACCACTACCGGAGTCCACCGCCTCGAACAGATGACCAAACGCGGAGAACTGCTCTTCCCGGCGGTCAATGTCAATGATTCTGTCACCAAAAGCAAATTCGACAATATTTACGGCTGCCGCCACAGCTTGACCGACGGTATCAAACGCGCTTTGGATGTGATGCTTTCCGGAAAAACCGTAATGATCTGCGGTTACGGCGATGTGGGTAAAGGCTGTGCCGAAGCCATGCGCAACGAACGCGCCCGGGTGATGGTCAGTGAAGTCGACCCCATCTGCGCTTTACAGGCATGTATGGCCGGTTATCAGGTCTGCACCGTCGAAGATGCTCTGGAACAGGCAGATATTTATGTCACCTGTACCGGTAATTGCCACATCATCACCATCGAACAGATGGCGAAAATGAAAGATCAGGCAATCGTTTGCAATATCGGACACTTTGATAATGAGATCGAAGTTGCCCAGCTGGAAAGTTATCCCGGCATCAAAAAAACAGTCATCAAGGACAGTTCCTGCCCGGTGTCTGCCTACACCTTCCCCGATGGCCACACCATTTATCTGCTGGCCGAAGGGCGGCTGGTCAATCTCGGCTGTGCCACCGGGCACCCGTCCTTTGTCATGTCCAACAGTTTCACCAATCAGGTCTTGGCCCAGATCGATATCGCCAGTGCCCCTGACCGGAAGCCCGGAGTTTATCTGATCGACAAAAAACTCGACGAAGAAGTCGCCCGGCTGCATCTGGAAAAACTCGGAGCAAAATTGACCATCCTTACCCGGGAGCAGGCCGATTACATCGGAGTCAGTGTAGACGGACCATTCAAAAATGAGACTTACCGTTATTGAACGTCGCCGGTGAAACAGATGGATAATGGGGTTGTTGCAGAAGTTTTGCAGCATCCCCATTTTTCGTTACCGGGCGGTGGTTAATGAAAAATAATTCACTCTTTTTTAACAAAACAACTTGCTTTTTCACTTGGTAACTGATATATTACCATTACTGATAAAAAAACTGAACCGGACAATCCGGCTGCATAGCGGTACAAAATCATGAAACGGGAAATCAATTACAACAATATAATTCTTGACCGGAAATCTCCGGAGCCACTGCACATTCAGTTAAAAAATGCTCTGCTCAAAGAGTTGCGGACCATTCCGACCAATAAAAAAACCATTCTCATGTCGGAAAGAGAACTGACCGAAATGCTGAAAATCAGTCGTCCGACCACCCACCGGGCTTATCAGGAGTTGATAAATACCGGACTGGCCCACCGGCTGCCGGATAAATCTCTGGAACTGAAATCGGATGCCAGAAGCAAAATAGCCGGCAGCTACCTGGTCGTCGGCATCCTGCTGCCGATGGATTTTCCATCTTATGTGGAAAACAACAATCAGCGGGCTCTGCCATATCTCAAAGGCCTGCTCGGTCGGGCTTCTGAATTGAACATCTCATGCATGATCCTGCAGCCGCCCGGTCCGGAAGCAAGTGACAGCGAAATCGATGCTTTTCTGGAAGAACATATCCACCGCCTCTATGGACTGGTGCATCTGGGAACCATGCTTAACAGTACCGACCGGGGGCGGATACTGCGCCGGATCATGGAACGCAAAGAGATCCCGCAGGTCTGCATTTCCGGATTCAGTGAATTTCCCCATATCGGCTCATCGATACCCGATATCGAACCGGCAATGAATGATATCTGCCGGATACTGCGCCGCCGGGGAATCAGAAAACTGGGGATCATCGCCAATACGACGGCCTATCACGATTATCCATTCACCTACCTGGCCCAATTCCGGGAGGAAACGATGATCAAAATCGCCCGGAAGAACGATATTGAGACTACGCCGATCACCTCTATCAAAGATTTTGCGGCTCTTTCAGAGTTACTGCAAGCCGGTGATATCGGAGCATTTTTCTGCCATAATTCCCGTACAGCAGCCAAGTTGCAGCAGTTTGCCGCAGTGGTGGGCAAAAGAATTCCGGAAGACTTCATGATTGCCGGATTTGACCGGGAATCCGCAATACCGGATTTGACACGGATCGATCCGATGGCCGAAAAAGTCGCTTCACGGGCAATCGATCTGATCGTGGAACACTTTGAATGCGGCGTAAACAACCGGAACCGGATTGCCAAAGTTACTGCCGAATTGATAATCGGCAAAACTTTGCAGTAATAATTTATCGGAGATGTTCCAAATTTTGTAAAACTTAAATATGGACTTGTAAACAAATATTTCTTTTGATTCATAAGTTGTGATTTATCAAACCGGCAATTCCGGGCTCGATCCACACGGAGACAACCATCTTTTTACGCCGCCGCGCATCGCCGGACGGTCAGGTAAAAACAGACGGTCTGATTTTTCACAACATTTGTGACAATAATAACTTATTAAAGGGGTTGCTGCTATGAAAAAATTGGGATTACTGACAATAACCGGACTGTTTATCTGTTCTTTGACTGCAAAACCGGCCAAAATGCTGGATCTGCCATATGTCTTTAACGGCGGATTCAATGGTACTCTCGTCGAAAGCGAATTGAAAAATGAAGCCGCCAGACGGCGGATCATGCATCAGCTGCCTCTTTATAAAGATGAGTGGAAACCTGCTGAATTGCGGGAAAAAATCTGGCAGGCCCTCGGCGTGCGGGTCGATCATACTCTCCCGCTGGATCTCCAAGTCACCGGAAAAATCGCTCATGACGGTTATACCATCTGGAAGCTCTGCTATCAGTCCCGGCCCGGCGTGTACGTCACCGGCAACCTCTATGTCCCTTCCGGCAAAGGCCCTTTCCCCGCCGTCATAAATATGCACGGACACTGGGAATCCGGACGTCTGGCCCCAAGAATTCAGGAGCGCGGACACCTGCTGGCCAAGTCCGGTTATGTCTGTCTGGCCGTCGATGCTTTCGGCACCGGTGAACGCTGCCCCGAACACGGCAAATTTTCCAGTCACGGCGGCCTCCTCGGCGGCGCACCTTTCCAATTCGGGGAAACCCTTATGGGACTGCAGGTCGTTGACAATATGCGCGGTGTCGACCTCCTCCAGTCACTCGACTTCGTTATCAAAGACAGAATCGGTGCCTGCGGCGCTTCCGGCGGCGGCAACCAGACCATGTGGCTGGCCGCTATGGATGACCGGATCAAAGCGGCCGTCCC
>JAGBZM010000003.1 GCA_017628235.1 Lentisphaeria bacterium
AGGCAGCACCTCTGAATGGAGGCGATGTTGCGCAAGGCGGGCCTTGCGTAACGGTTGAGCCGCAATGAATAGAAACATCCGCCGGTTGGATCAAACCGTAAAAAATAAGAATCAGCCTCCGGGGGCTTACCCGGACGTGGGCCGGCGGCGGAACGCCGGTCGCCGCCACAAGCGGCGAAACTTCGCGCAGCGGTTACGCTGCCACAAGGCAGCACTTCTGAATGGAGGCGATGTTGCACAAGGCGGGCCTTGCGTAACGGTTGAGCCGCAATGAATAGAAACATCCGCCGGTTGGATCAAACCGTAAAAAATAAGAATCTGCCCCCGGCGGCAACGTGCCGCTGCGATAAGCGCGCCTTCGCTGCGCCGGGCGCGGTTTGGGATCTGCCCGCATTACCCCCTTGGAGCAGTCTGTACAGTCCGTTTTTGTCCGGACCTGTCCGTTTTGCGACCGTCCAAAAATTTCCGTCAGATTATTTTTCGATGGAAAATTCGTACCGGGTGATGCTGTGATGCGGTTTGCCCGGTTCCACCCTGATGGAGGGGAAGTCCGGATGATTCACTGCATCGGGCCAGGCCTGAGTTTCCAGACAGAAGCCGCTGTTATGCTCATAACAACTTTTGCCGTTGATTTCATGATCGAGGCAATATCCCATATAGATCTGCACTCCGGGACGGCTGGTGTGTACCGCTAATTTGATTTTGGAGTCGCTCCCGGTAACAATTACCGCATTTTCCTGATAGTTATGATCGGCATGGCTCAGGACAAAGTTATTGTCAAAACCTTCGGGGAGGTCTTGGAGGATATCGCGGAATTTCCGTCCATTACGCAGATCATAAGGAGTTCCGGTGACATCGATCAGTTTGCCGGTCGGCTGCAGATATTTGTCAGTTTCGGTAATGAAATCCGCTTTGGCGGTAATGGAGTGTCCGGCACAGTTTCCGGCATTTTCCCCATCGAGATTGAAGTAGGTGTGGGTGGTGAAGTCGGCTGCTGTCGGGCGGTCACTTTCGGCGGAAATTTCCAGTTCCAGAGTGTGATTGGGCAACAGCCGGTAAGCGGCCCGGACGAAAAGGTTTCCGGGATAACCGGCGTCTCCGTCCGGACTTTTCAATGTGAGAGTCAACTCGCTGGCTGTGGCATTTTCCACCTCCCAGAGCCGGTGGGAATAACCGAATCCGCCATGCAGTGAACAGATATTGTTATCGTTGAGAAAAAGTTGGTATATTTTTCCGTCAAAGGTAAATCTGCCGCCGGAAATACGGTTGGGTACCCGGCCGACCAAAGTTCCCAGATACCGGGGATTGTCGAGGTATACTTCCGGATTTTTCCATCCCAGAACCACATCGCGCAAATTGCCTTGAACATCCCGGGTGTAAAGCGAAACGACACAGCCGCCGAAATTGGTGATATCAGCTCCGAAACCATCCGGAAGACGCAGTTTGAAAAGTTTTGCTTCCCGTTTATCCGGGAGTGTGAAAAATTTTTCGCCCGTCATATTTATCTCCTTGTATGTTTACGCTTCAGTACTCCGGAGCAGTTCCAGAGCGTTATTTCTGCCGACTTGCACCAATTCATCTGCCGTCAGGAAGTCCAGCGAAGCCAGAAATTTCATGCAGTCGCTCATCGTCGAAGCAGAACCGACCAGACACTGCTTGTCCGGATTGAAAAGTTTGCCGTCCGGATAAAGCACCGCCCGGTTGCCGAGCGTACTGTATTCTCCCGGCGGGAAGCCGGTCAGACTCGAAGCATCACTGGTGACGATGGTTTTGTCAACTCCTTTCACCCGGATGATGATTTTGATCAGTTCCGCCGGGAGATGGTGGCCGTCGGTGATGATCATGGCGGTCAACCTTTCTTCGGCCATTCCGGCATAAACCGGATTGCGGTGACGGTCGATCATATTCGGGCAGCCGTTGCCCAGATGAGTGAGCAGCTGCGCCCCGGCATCAGCGGCTGAACGGACCTGATGGTAATCGGCCATGTGGTGTCCGACACTGACTGCGACATGGTGCTGCCGGAGATAGGTGACTGCTTCAGCGGCATTTTCGCAATCGGCGCCGAGGGTGACGATTTTGATTTTGCCATCGGCGGCGTTGAGCAGTCTGTCGATATTTTCCGTTGTCGGAGTGCAGGTGCAAGCCGGATCGTGCGCTCCGACAGCCCCGGAAACCGGAGAGATGAAAGGCCCTTCAAAATGGATGCCGGGAATATGCCTGGTCAGACCGTATTTCTCAACGGTTTCCATAATCAGAGAAGCGTTGCGGCAGATTTTATCCAGCGGACCGGTGATGATGGTCGGCAGGAATATTTCAGTGCCGGATGCAATAAGTTCCTCTGCGGACTTGATGAATTTTCCGGCGGTCAATGCCGGATCGCTGTAATCAATGCCGTTGTGACCGTTGACCTGCAGGTCAACCCAGCCTGGATTGAACATTTTTTCCCTCCGTTTATAAAAAATGATGCAAATACTTGTTTTCTCACAGTACGGATGTTAATATACAGCGGCAGAAGTGAGAATGCAAATGGGAATATTTATGAAAAATTTTAAAAAAATCACTTGAAGTTTCAACCTTCCGAGTATAAAGTATAAACCAAGCAGCGCGTGAGCGCAACAGTAAAAACAAAATTTCAGGAGAAAACAAGTATGATGTGGCTTGGAATCGTCGTCATGGTCATCGGTTTTATCGGTGTCCTTATTTGTGCAAAAATCCAGCGGACCAATCCGTCCATCCAGCCGGTTGCCTTTTTGTGCGCGCTGGTGATGCTCGCCGGTTTGGGGATCTATTTCTGGATGTACATGTTTCCGCCGCCGGACAGAAGCGGAGAGATCTTCCGGATGTCAGTTGCGGCCAAAGTGGCTTCCGAATTGAAAGGTCAGAAACTCACCTGGCTGGCGTCAGATACCACCAGCGAATATGCTCAGAAGATCAAAGCGGCATTTGAGGCTGCCGGCGGTTCCGCCGAGTGGGTCGAGGCCGGCGGCGGCGATATGGGTATGGTCAATCCCGATGAGTTCAAAAAGATCATCGAAGGTCTCGGCGCGGATGATGTGGTCGTCGTGGATATTTCTCTGATGGAGATCGGCAACACCTTTGATAAACTGCTCCGCAACGCCAAAGGCCCCAAGTACTTCCTTACGGACAGTGCTTCTCACCTCATGGGCATGAGAAATGCGGCTAAAGCGTTTGAAAACGGCACCATTATCGGAGCGATCATCCCGCAGGACAAGATCGATGTCGAATTCAAACCGGATGAAGATGAACTGGATGAGGCATTCGATGCCCGTTATCAGGTCGTCAAAAAAGATAACTACAAAAGCTTCCTGGAACAGCTCGGTCTCAATACCGGCAAGCGCAAGTAATTCAGGAGCAGTGCAGATTATGCGCCGGGAACTGATTCCGGCGCATTTTTTAGTTTCCGGCGGGCGGTGAAACGCAAATGCCGGTAAAAATTTCACAATAACAGTCAACAATCAGTTGTTTTATAAAAGGTAAATCATGATTACAATCAAAACCACTAAAGGCGATATCAAACTGGAGTTGGATGCCGCTGCCGCCCCTGAAACCGTGAAAAATTTTCTCTCTTATGTCAGCGAGGGATTCTACAACGGTACTGTTTTTCACCGTGTTATTCCCGGATTCATGATCCAGGGCGGCGGATTTGATACCGACTTCGTTCAGAAAAAGACTCATGCTCCAATCAAAAACGAAGCTGCCAATCAACTGCCCAATAAACGCGGGACGATCGCGATGGCGCGGACAATGGTGGTGGATTCTGCTACCAGCCAATTCTTTATCAATCTGGTGGATAACGACTTTTTGAACTTCAAAGCTCCGATCCCGCAATATTACGGCTATTGCGTTTTCGGCAAAGTTGTCGAAGGTATGGACGTGGTGGATGCTATCGCCCAAGTGGAAACTTCTTCCCGGGGAATGCATCAGGATGTGCCGGTCGAAAACGTCACCATCCTTGAAGTGACCGCCGACTGACAGAGCTTGTCTGTTCCCGTAAAATCTGCAGGGCTGCTGTACAAATACCAAAAGTGAACAGCAGCCCTTATTTATTGCCGCAGTGATTTTTCAACTGGAAAATTCCGGTGCGGTGCGGCTTATTTTTCCGGCTGCCAACGGAGAAATTCGGCGCGGATGACCCGGGTGAAATGGTTGGCACTGCCGGAAGTTGTGGAAGTCCGGTTGCGCCGGGTATTGACAAAATCCCGGTTGACATCGGTGTAGATCTGTTTCCAGTTGCCCTCTGTTTCATCGTAGTCCAGTGCGGTCATGAATGCCGGTGAAGTGCTGGCTTCATCCAAATCGGAAATCACTTGATGTTCAACGATCAGAATGGCATTGGCTCCGGATTCGGCGGCTTTTTGCCGGAGTTTGGAGATCATCCGGTCACGGGAGACCTCCTGATAGTTGCCCCGGGCGGTGGCCTGACCGAGAACCTCATACTTTCTGGTGATCTTTGACGAATCGGTAAATACTGCGATTTTGGTGTCACTTTCACCGGCAGCGACAGTTTTTCCGGTGTATTCGATGCTGACACAGCCGCTTAATATGGCGGCCGCAGACAAAATTACCAACAATTTTTTCATAAAATATCTCTCCTGTTTTGCAGAAAATCGCGTTGGCCGCAGGGTGCGGGTGCGGCAAAATTCCGGTTTTATACATAATTTAATACGGTTGAAGCAATTTTTCAAGTTTTGCTGTTTGATTTTATTGACAGTCGGTATTATTTTATATAATGACACAAGTTTTGATATTGTAACTTTATTTGAGGAAAGAGCCGGAGATTATGAATCTGCAGGGTGTTTATACTGCGCTGGTAACCCCGTTCCGCAACGGGGAAGTTGATTATGAAGCATTTGAAGCGTTGCTGGAACGGCAGATAGCCGGAAAAGTCGCCGGAGTGGTTCCGGTCGGAACTACCGGTGAATCACCGACGCTTTCTCCGGAGGAACACATCCGGGTCATCGCCCGTACGGTGGAGATCGTCAACGGACGTTGTCAGGTCATCGCCGGCAGCGGAGCCAACTCCACCGAAGAGGCCATCCATCTGACCCGGGAGGCGAAAGCCGCAGGAGCTGATGCATCTCTGCAGGTGACTCCCTATTACAACAAACCCACGCAGGAGGGGATTTACCGTCACTTTTCCGTCATCGCGGAAAAAAGTCAGCTGCCGGTGGTGTTGTATAACGTCCCCGGACGGGCCGGAGTGCCGATCGCGGTGGAAACGATCGCCCGGTTGGCGGATAACCCTCTGATGGTGGCCGTCAAAGAAGCCGGCGGCAGTGTCGACCGGGTGTCCGCGATCAAAGATATTTGCGATATTACCGTGTTGAGTGGGGATGATTCGCTTACTCTGCCGATGATGTCGGTCGGTGCGGCAGGTATCATCAGTGTCGCTTCCAACATCATTCCCGGAGAGTTGTCGGAGATGGTCGCTCTGGCTCTCAAAGGGGACTTTGCCGGGGCACTCAAGTTTCACCGGAAATATTACGCGCTTTTCCGCGATCTGTTTATTGAGAGCAATCCCATTCCGGTCAAAGCGGCGATGGCTCTGCGCGGTGAGATCACCTGTGAATATCGTCTGCCGCTGTGTGAATTGAGTGCGGCGCATCAGGAAAATTTGAGCGATACACTGAAAAGGTGCGGCTTGCTCTGATTTACGGGAATCGGTATTTGGGGGTTTGACCGGGCGGATATTCCGGTCAAACCATTTATATTTACGTGAGAGGGAGAAAATATGTTTTTGCTCCGGTTATTGAGTTATTTTGTGCCGTTTGCGGTCAATTTTCTGCAAGGCGGATTTTTCTTTATCACCAGTTACCGCTTTGCGGAGGCCGGATGTTCCGGAGTTGTGATCGGCGGAGCATTGACTGCATGGGGGGCCGCCTACTGTCTGGTTACGATGATAACCGGCAGGCTTGCCAATATTTCCAATGCGTTGAAGTTTATCCTTTCCGGCGGTGGGATATTGACTCTTTCCTCTCTCGGATTTATTATTTTTTCCGGTGTTTATACTCAATTTCTATGGCTCTTTACTGCGGGTGTCGGTGCGGCACTTTTCTGTGCGCCGTTTCAGCTTTTTGCCAAATCCATTGAAAGCGGCAGCAATGAATCTCACGGTACAGTCTGGGCAACTTCTTTTTACACGATGACCTGGAGTGTCGGGTTCGCTTCCGGGCCGCTGGCATTTGCCCGGTTGTCTGTCCGAAGCGGTTTTATCGTGACTCTGATCCTTTCGCTGGCGGTGGTAATCAGTGTGCTGCTTATTGCTTTCCGGCGGCGTAATGGTGCCGGAAGCCGGGAGTGTGCGGCATCAGATGCGGTTGCCGCGCAAGCCGGACAAACAGAGTATCCGGAGAAATATTTTACCAGATTGGCCATTCTCGGGTGGATCGTGGGAGGCTTGGGTACAGTCACCATCTGCCAGCTCCGGTCAATGTGGCCGAAATTGGGCAGCGATCTGGGGATCGCCCGGTATCATGTGGCGTATGTGCTGGCTCTGGTCAGTTATGCCCAGGCCCTGACGGCCCTGCTGCTTTGCCGCAGCCGGAATTGGATGTGCCGGAGATTTCCGTCCCTGCTTATGAATGTGCCGGGGATTGCGGCGTTGCTGATTTTTGCTTTTGCCGGAAATACCTGCTGCTTCTATCTGGCGGCACTGCTTTACGGCATTTATTCCGGATGCATGTATTTTTATCTGGTGTACCATTCGCTCGCTCACCCGGTCAGGAACAGCTTTTTTGTCGCCGGTAATGAAGTTATCGTCGGCGTAACCAGTATGCTGTCTCCGTTTATCGGCGGTATGCTGCTGGATATTTCCGGACGGAGCAATGCACCGTTTATCTTTGCCGCAGCGGTGATATTGCTGGCGTTGGCAATCCAATGGCTAATATTGAAACCTGGCAGCTCATCGGAGGATCGACTGTGAATATTGCTGAATTTCAAAAAAGATTGCAGGATAATATCCTGGTATTTGACGGCGGATTCGGAACCGAATTGTACCGGAGAAACTTTTTTGTCAATACCTCTTACGATGAATTGTCCCTGACCTCTCCGCAGGTCGTGACCTCCATCCATCAAGCTTATGTCGAGGCCGGAGCAGAAGTATTGACCACCAATACCTACAATGCCAATTCCGCAGCATTGCAGCAGTTCGGCATTGCCGACCTGACGGAAAAGATTAACCATGCTGCCATCGCTGCCGCCCGCAAAGCGGCTGCCGGGCATCCGGAAATATTGATCGCCGGTTCAATGGGGCCGGCCGTAAAAGAACGCCGGAGTGCCGTTGCCGAACAGTGCCGCTATCTGATCTCCGGCGGGGCAGACATTGTTATTTTTGAATCCATTTCGCGTATGGAAGAGTTGGAAACTGCCTTGACGGCATTGACGGATGACCGGACGGCGGCGGTGATAAGTTTTGTACTTTCCGCAGAGGCTCAGTTGGCTGACGGCAGTTCATGGGAAGCCGTTTTGCAGAGATTGCAGAGCGCGGCAGTTCCCCCGGCTGC
This sequence comes from Lentisphaeria bacterium, assembly GCA_017628235.1. Classification (GTDB taxonomy): domain Bacteria; phylum Verrucomicrobiota; class Lentisphaeria; order Victivallales; family Victivallaceae; genus UBA1784. Next base: position 7,524 of record JAGBZM010000003.1, read on the forward strand.
ACTCGGTCTGAATTGCGGTACCGGGCCGGAAACGACTCTGGCGGCTCTGGAAAAAATCATCCGTCAAACTCCGTATCCGCTGATCGTCCAACCAGGTTCGGGAGTGCCGAAAAATGTCGATAATCGCTTTATGCAAATGACCACTCCGGAATATTTCACCACTTATTCTATGCGTTATTTGAATCTGGGCGCGCGCGGACTCGGCGGCTGTTGCGGAATCACCCCGGAACATATTTCCGATATGGTGCGTTCTCTCAAACCGCTGGCCGCAGGGGCCGCTAAAAATATCCCGGTGATCGAAGTGAAAGAACAGGAGGAATTGCCCCCTGTGCCGCTGGAAAAAAAGAGTTCGCTTGCTGCCAAACTCGCACAAGGAAAATTTGTCCGGCTGGTCGAATTGACCCCTCCCAAAGGATTTGATTTGACCGCAACAGTGGAAAAAGCAAAAATCTGTGCCGCAGCCGGCATCGATGCCATAAATATCCCCGACGGACCACGCGCCAGCTGCCGCGTTTCCCAAATCATCACCGCTATCGAAATTCAGGAAAAAGCCGGTATCGAAACCGTTGTCCACTGCTGCGCCCGCGACCGCAATCTGATCAGTTTGCAATCCATGATCCTGGGATGTATGGCCAAAAAATTGCAGAATATCCTCTTTATTACCGGTGATCCGCCGAAATTGGGCGATTATCCGTTCAGTTCCGGTGTGTTTGATGTGGATGCCATCGGCATGGTCAAACTGCAATCACGGTTGAACCGGGGAATCGATGCCGGCGGACAACTCCTCGGTAATGGCGTACAAACCGCCATCACCGCCGGCGTGGGCGCCGATCCCAACGCCATCGATATGGAACGCGAATACCGTCGTCTGGATGAAAAAATCGAGGCCGGTGCCGAATTTATTATCACTCAACCAGTCTTCGATCCGCCCACTTTGCTGAATTTTATTCAGAAATTGCGCCGCAAACATGATATCCCGGTCATTGCCGGAGTGTGGCCTTTTGCCAGTTACCGCAATGCCCTTTTTATGAAAAATGAAGTCCCCGGAGTCGTAGTGCCGGATTGGATCATGACCGCAATGGAAAACGCCGGAGATAAAGATGCCCAAAGAGAAGAAGGCATCCGGATCGCCAGAAAAATCCTGGATGAAATTTCCCCGGAAATCAACGGCGTAGCCACCAGTGCTCCATTCGGCAACGTAAACACCGCCCTATCCTTACTTTCTTTTCACGGGAAAAGAAAGTAAGCAAAGAAAAAGGGTTAAGTGCCGCCGTGAAGCGGCACTTACGGTTGAGCATAATTGCTTATGCGAAGCTCAATTCTCCATCTTTGACCGAAACATCCACCTGTTGATTTTCATTGATCTCTCCGGCGATGATCTTATGTGACAATGGCGTTTCCAGCAGCCGGATGACTGCCCGCTTCAACGGCCGCGCACCGAAGTCCGGATCATAACCGGCACGGGCAATGAATTCCACCGCCGCTTCATCGACATTCAGCGTGATCCCGTTTTCCAGCAGCCGGGCCGCCAGCTTGTTGATCTGCAGTCGGGCTATTTTCTGCAGTTCCTTTTCCGACAGAGATTTGAATATGAGCGTCTCATCTATCCGGTTGAGAAATTCCGGCCGGAAGTGACGGCGCAATTCCATATTCAATTCTGCTTTCAGAGTTTCCTCATCCTTGTTCCGGCTGCTCAGGATCATGGAGCTGCCCAGATTGCTGGTCATAATGATGATCGTATTCTTGAAGTTGACCGTCCGCCCCTGCGAATCTGTTACCCTGCCGTCTTCAAGTATCTGCAGAAGTATATTGAATACATCGCTGTGAGCCTTTTCGATCTCATCAAAAAGTACCACCGCATAGGGACGGCGGCGCACCGCTTCAGTCAATTGACCACCCTCCTCGTAACCAACATATCCCGGCGGCGCACCGATCAGCCGGGAAACACTGAATTTTTCCATATATTCAGACATGTCTATCCGGATCATGGCACGTTCATCGTCAAAGAGCTGCCGGGCCAGACTGCGGGCCAATTCCGTTTTGCCCACCCCGGTCGGACCGAGAAATATGAAACTGGCGATCGGACGGGCCGGATCGTGCAGTCCGGCTCTGGCCCGCAGAACCGCATCACTCACCGCAGAAACAGCCTCATCCTGTCCAATGACACTTTCATGCAAAGTCGCGGCCAGCGAGAGCAGTTTTTCTTTTTCGCTCTGCACCAGTTTGGTCACCGGGATATTGGTCCAGCGGCTGATGATATCTGCGATATCCTCTTCATCGACTTCCTCTTTGAGCATACGCGAAGCGTGATCGTTCCGGATCGCGGCTTCGGCATCGGCAAGTTCTTTTTCCAATTTCGGAATGGTGCCGTGCCGCAATTCAGCGGCGCGTTCCAGATCATAAGAACGTTCTGCTTTTTCCAGTTGTCCTCTGGCCAGATCGAGTGCTTCACGGCAGTCGCGCAGTTGAGCGATGGTACGTTTTTCATTATCGTAACGTGCCTGCAGCTCTTTGCCTTTTTCCCGCAACTCGGCAGCCTCTTTTTCCAATTCCTCTCTCCGTTTGATGCCCGAAGCATCCTTTTCATTACGCAAACTGGTCAATTCGATCTCCAACTGCATGAGTTTGCGCTGATTTTCGTCCAGTTCCCTCGGACTGCTGTCGATGCCGGTCCGCAGTGCGGCGGCAGCTTCATCGACCAGATCGATGGCCTTGTCCGGAAGGAAACGCTCGGAAATGTATTTGTCCGAAAGCACTGCGGCGGCGACCAATGCACTGTCTTTGATCCGGACTCCGTGATGCAGTTCATACCGTTCTTTCAGGCCTCGCAGGATGGAAATGGTATCTTCCACCCCCGGCGGATTGACCAGCACCGACTGGAACCGGCGTTCCAGTGCGGCATCTTTTTCAATATATTTGCGGTATTCGTCCAGAGTGGTAGCGCCGATGCAGTGCAGTTCTCCCCGGGCGAGCATGGGTTTGAGCAAATTTCCGGCATCCATTGCCCCCTCAGATGCTCCGGCTCCGACAACGGTATGCAATTCATCGATAAAAAGGATCACTTTCCCATCACTGGAAGTTACCTCTTTAAGGACAGCTTTCAATCTTTCCTCAAATTCGCCGCGATATTTTGCTCCGGCGATCAAAGCTCCCATATCGAGTGCTGCCACCCGGCGGTCTTTGAGATTTTCCGGGACGTCACCGCGGACAATCCGGCGGGCCAGACCTTCGACGATTGCGGTTTTGCCGACTCCCGGTTCGCCGATAAGGACCGGATTGTTTTTGGTACGGCGCGAGAGGATCTGGATGACCCGGCGGATCTCCTCATCCCGGCCGATCACCGGATCAAGTTTATCCTGCATCGCCATCAGAGTCAAATCGCGCGAATATTTTTTCAGAGCTTCAAATGTACTTTCCGGGTCCGGGGAAGTTACGCGCTGGTTGCCGCGCAGACTTTGCAGGCTTTCCAGAATTTTTTCAGCTGAAATGCCCGACTCATGGAGTAATTCAGCGGCTTTGCCGCTTCCGCAGGCCAGAGCCAGGAAGAGGTGTTCGATACTGACATATTCATCGCCCATTTCGCCGGCTTTTTTCGTGGCGTTATTCAAAACGGCACTGAATTCTCCGGTCATCGCTGCTTCCGGTTGGTTATCTCCTTCGAGCCGGGGCAGCTGGGTCATGGCTGCGGCAACTTTGTTCCGGAATAGTTCCCAGTTGACTCCGAGTTTTTCCAGAATCGAATTGACCAGATTTTCCCGGTCTTCCAGCAGGGCATCAAGCAGATGCAGCGGACGCAATTCGGTATTTTTTGCACTTTCGGCAAGTTGTTTGGCGAGCATCAGGGCTTCGCGGCTTTTATTGGTGAATTTTTCGATGTTCATAATAAAATCCTCCTTTGTTTCAGGTTTTCCATCCGGATTACAAGCAAAAAGTGTGCCGGAGAGGATTTTCAGGCCGGCTGACTTGAAAAGCAGAGTGTGTCAGTGTATATTAATGACCCGGTAATGTGTCATATCAACACACTATAATGAAAGAATACGATTTATGGAATTCATCTCCATCACCAGTGCCCAGAATCCGGCACTGAAACATCTGGTCAAACTGCGTGACCGCCGTACCCGGGATAAAGAGAATCTGACTATTCTGGAGGGATACCGGGAGTTGACCCGGTCACGCGAATACGGTATGGAACTGGTGGAGTGCTACTTCTCTCCGGAACATTTCCTCGGCAGCAATGAATTTCCCCTGTTGGAGGAGATCGCCGCCTCCGGAGTGAAGGTCACACGTCTGGCTCCGCATCTGCTGGAAAAGGTTACTTACCGCGACCGTCCGGAGGGATTGCTGGCGGTGGCGAAAATGCGTAAGCATGAGTTGAGTCAGCTGCCGGAATTTGATGCTCCGTTATATCTGGTGGCGGAAACCATCGAAAAACCGGGAAATCTCGGTTCCATGCTCCGCAGTGCCGATGCCGCCGGAGCTGATGCCCTGATCGTATGTGAACGCAAAACCGATTTATACAATCCCAATGTGATCCGGGCCAGTACCGGAGCGATATTTTCGGTTCCGGTCGGTGTGTGTGACAATGCTTCGGCATTGGATTATCTGCGTAAGCGCAATATCAAGATCCTTGCGGCAACTCCGCATACTGATTTCAAATATACTGATGTGGATTTAACGCAGGGCGTGGCGGTCGTTGTCGGTGCCGAACAGACCGGATTGACTGATTTCTGGATGGAACAGGCGGATTTGAAAGTGAATATCCCGATGCTGGGCAAAATCGATTCACTGAATGTGGCTTCTGCCGCCACAATTCTGCTTTATGAAGCTGCCCGGCAGCGGAAGTTTGTCCGGCGTGAAGAAAAATGATTTGCCGCACCTGACTGCCGGCAACTGTTTCCCGGTATTCCGGCCGGATTTATCCGGTATGGATGTGCCGGGAATTTTTTTATCTGAATCTTGAAATACCTTGATTATGTGGTATATTATCCATATTGCAGTCTGGGAGACTGCGGCTTTTTAAAAACCGTTATATTTCAGCAAATGTGCCGAAAAGCCGACCAAGTTAAAACCATATTTGCGCGAATCGTTGAAAAAACAGCTCCGGGTGGATTGTGCCTGCACAACTTACCGGACACTTTCTTGTGTATTCGCGCTGGCTCTTGGTCGGGCCTTTCGGCACATGCAGGGGGGTGTCCTTTTTTATTTCCTGATGTCTGATCTATGCGGCGAAAAGGAACTTTATCAGGAAAGGAATGTGTGTTATGGCAGAATTCAATTTCAACTGCCGGAATTGCGGCAATGAACTTCGTGCCGCTGAAGAGTATCGCGGCATGGAAACCCTGTGTCCGTTGTGCGGGAAAAATACTGTCATTATGGAAAATGAAGCAGCCGCCAGCAAAATCCCGGTTAAAAAAATACCGCAAAAAATATCGGCTGTCAGTGATTTTTATCAGAAAAACCGGAAATCCTGTCTGATCGGAACCGCGTGGGCGGCATCGTTGGCTGTTTCAGTCTTGGCGACCGCCATGCTGTGCCGGGACAATGCTGCAAAAGTCAATTCACAACCAGTTGCGGTTCCCGCAGTTACTGCTGCTGCCACCGATCCGTCCGAATCGATAAAAAATAACATTCACACTCTCATCAACAACTATCTGGATGCACTCCAGAGGGGGTCTTACAATATTACCGGATATTTTGTCGATCCGCGTGAGATAACGACTTTTAAGGGTGACATCGATGATTGGAAAATTATCGGTACTTCCGATAAGCAGTGGAACAGTAAACGCAATTATGTGAAAGTGATAATAAACTTTTCCGATGGTTCAGTCGCGCGCAAACATTATACTTTTCGTGTGGAACAGCACAATAATCAGTGGAAAATCGGTCGTGTCGGCGATTTTTAACCAATAACCGGAAAACATACCGCCATTGCCGGAACTTCGCAAAGATCAGCGGTATTTCCATTTTTTCATTCAGGAAAAAATAAAGGGGCTGTTTTGCAACAGCCCCCTTGATTTTTCAGCAGTCACTGAATCAGGCATCCATCTCTTTGAGCGCGGCTTTGCGGCTCAAGCGGATTTTGCCGGAATTGTCAATGTCGATGACTTTGACGGTAACGAAGTCGCCTTCGCTGCAGATATCGGTGACTTTATTCACGCGGTAATCGGCCATTTCGGAGATGTGGAGCAGACCGTCCATGCCGGGCAGAATTTCCACGAAAGCACCGAAGTCACGGATAGTGACCACTTTTCCGCGATAGATTTTACCGACTTCCGCTTCGGCGGTGCTGGCGATAACGCGGTCTTTTGCAGCATTGAGCTGTTCGAGATTGGCGGCCATGATTTTGACAGTACCGTCTTCTTCCACGTCGATGCTGGCACCGGTTTCATCGGTGATGGAACGGATATTTTTACCGCCGGGGCCGATGAGGGCACCGATTTTGTCCGGATTGATCTTGACCACATCGATTCGCGGTGCGCGCGGACTGATATCGGCACGCGGTGCGGCGATGCATTCTTCGATGACATCGAGGATCTTCAACCGGGCGATCCGGTTGCGTTCCATTGCTTCGCAGAGCAGGTCGATCGGAATGCCCGGCAGCTTCAGGTCGAGCTGGAAACCGGTGATCCCGTCGCGGGTACCGCAAACTTTGAAGTCCATATCACCGAAGTGGTCTTCCGCACCGAGGATATCGGTCAGCAGCAGACGTTCACCATTGTCACCGGTGACCAGACCGCAGGAGATTCCGGCGACCGGAGCAGTGATCGGTACACCGGCATCCATCAGTGCCAGAGTGGCACCGCAGACACTGGCCATTGAGGTTGAACCGTTGGAACTCATGATTTCGGAAACGCAGCGCACCACATAGGGGAATTCTGCCGGAACCACTTTGGCGACAGAACGCTCAGCCAGATTGCCGTGTCCGATCTCGCGGCGTCCGGGACCGGCGATCCGGCCGACTTCGCCGACACTGTAGTTGGGGAAGTTGTAGTGCAGATAGAAGCGTTTGACGGCATTGCCGGTGACGCTGGTCAGATCATCAAATTCCTGAGCATCTTTTTCATTGCCGAGCGTGGCGATGACCAGAGCCTGAGTTTCACCCCGGGAGAAAAGGGCACTGCCGTGAACCACCGGCAGCACATCCACTTCCGCAGAAAGCGGACGGATATCGGTAACAGTACGGCCGTCGGGACGGAAGTGTTTTTCCAGAATCAGTTTGCGGGTGATGGTACGCACATAATCATCGAAGCCTTTGGCAGTCTCCAGATTGAAGTCGGCATCACTCATATCGGAAAATTGTGCGCGCAGTGCGGTACGGGCATTAGCCAGCATGTCGTTAAGAGCATTCTGCCGGTTCTCTTTGCCGGGAATGGTGCAGGTACTCTCGATATCAGCCGCGCAGAACTCTTCCAGAGCTTTCTGGAGAGCTTCGGGAACCAGATAGTAATGATACTCTTTTTTGGCCCGTCCGGCGATTTTTGCCAGTTCGATCTGGGCGGCGCACTGCCGTTTGATCGCTTCATTGGCGCAGTACATTGCTTCGCGCATTTCGGTTTCGGTAACAAAGTTGGCTTCACCCTCGATCATGATGACCTGATCGGGCATACCGGCGTAGATCAATTCGAGAGTGCTTTTTTCCATCTGGCTGCGGGTGGGGTTGACGATATACTGACCGTCGACTTTGCCGACCCGGACGGCACCGATGGGGCCTTCAAAAGGCAGATCCGAGAGCATCAGACTGGCGGAAGCACCGACCATCGCCAGCACATCGGCATCATTGACTCCATCTGCACTCAAAAGCATGCACTGTACCTGAACTTCGTGGAAAAAGCCTTTCGGGAACAGCGGGCGGATGGGGCGGTCGATCATCCGGCAGGTCAGGATCTCTTTGGTAGAGGGGCGGCCTTCGCGTTTGATGTAACCGCCGGGAAATTTACCGGCAGCGGAGTATTTTTCGCGGTAATCTACCTGCAGCGGGAAAAAGTCGCTGCCTTCGCGGGGCTCACCGGAACAGGCGGCGGCGATGATAATGGTGTCTCCGAGCCGGACCAGACAGCTGCCGTTGGCCAGACCTGCCATTTTACCGGTGGAGATTTCCATCGTTCTGGTGTCATCCAGTTGGAAGACGATTTTCTTTTCTTCACCCATGATACAATATTCCTTATGTATAGGTTATTATTTGGCAGAGAGTCGAAGCGGAACGCTTCCTGACGGGGATGTTTCCGGAACATGACCGGCGGAATCCCGTTATCACATCCCCTGCTGTAAATAATTGGCACAGGAGGTGATAACGACCGAATCCCACATGTCTTTTCTGCCCCGGTATCTCCGGCGGTTTACCGCTTCTCGACCCTGCATTGTTATACTTTTGAGGCGATTATCGCAAATTGCCTCACTATAATATATCTTCACAAACTTATTTTTTCAAGTCCGGCAGGTTCACCGAGGGGGCAATAGCTGACATTTTTTTATAATAAGTCAGTGCTGTTTGTGCTTTGGCGAGCTGTTTCGGGGCATCAGCCAGATCATTGCATGCGCTTTGTGCCAGTTGTGCGGCGAGGTCATTGCGGCCGATGCTGTGCAGTATCCGGGCATAATCCAGGGCATACATTGCTCTGGCGGCCGGGGTGGCGAAAGCCTGACTTTGCCAACCGGCGGCGGCCAGATCGATCGCGGTACGCAGATCCAGTTTTTCCGGCGGCAGTTTGCATTCAGCAGCGGCAAAAGCGATCAGCACATCCGGTTTTCCGGCGAAATTCTTTTTCAATCTGGCGAAAAAATCCGGCAGCAGATCTGTTTTTTCCCGTTCTCCGATAAGCAGGTATTCCAATTCAAAGATCCGGTAATTTTCCGGTTCTCTCTGCTGGGCCTGATGAAGCAGGGCGAGGGCATCGGAGAAGCGGTCAAGTTTTTTCAGCAAAGTCAGCTGTTGTTTGAGCAGATCAAATTTTTCCGGATGTTTCTGATATTCTCCGGCAATTATGGCAAGGGCTTTTTCCGTTTCATTATTTTTCAATGCCGCATTGACATTATTTTCAAAGATTTCCACTCTGATCTCCTCTTTGAGATCAAATTTTCCCTGACGGCAGCGGCGCAATACTGCCGGCAGATGACGGAGACTGCCGCGCCAGAGGATGGTGCCGGATTTGTCCAGCAGCACCGTCAGCGGCATCGGATCTCCCTGACGCAGAAGCAGTTTTTTCAACGCGCCCTTGTCGGCATTGACCGGAAAACCCAGCCGCAGTGCCCCGGGGAAACGCTGCAATCCGGACAATTCACCGATTCCGGCCCCGATGAATCTGACATCTTTGCTGTTGTTTTCAGCGATATTGGCGACCCGGGAAAATTCTATCAGGGCCGCCTGATTCATCTCCCAGAGGAATAATACGGTAAAGTCTTTATCGGCAAGTTCCTGCAAAGTTCTGGTACTGCCATCCAGAAACAGCGGAGAGGGCAGATGTGAGAGCCGTTCGCCGGTGGATATTACTCCGGCACTCAACGGCAGCAGCGCAGCAAGAACGGTCAGCAAAAAACCATATTTTGCTGTCTGCATTTTACTGCTCTCCGCGATATGCTTCCGGAGGCAATTCCACATCGGAAACGCGCTCTTTTCTGTTTATTTTCCAGCGATTGTAGAAGTTATTTCCCCAACCGGCCAGTTTTCCTTCCTGAAAGACCAGCGGGAAGCACTCCTCTTCGGTGATGAGGCCGTCGAGCCAGTTGCAGTCAAAGTAGTAATACCAGATGTCCGGCTGATTGAAACTCTCCTCTTTCAGCGGTTCACCCATAATGGTCAAAACTTCCGCTTTGGTCATGCCGATGCGGAGCTGTTTGGAATTGTTGATATTCTTTTCCGCGATCTTATAAGGATTGTACGATTCACAACCGATACCGAATGCCAGAGCCATAAATCCGGCCAGAAAAATACGTTTCAGCATAATTTTTTCCTTTGTTTCATGTAAATTGTAAATTTTCTGTATCCGGTTAAATATAGCTCACAATCGGGCTTTTGTCAATAGTGAAGTACGATCATTTGATGACAGAGCAATTCCGGCAGGGTGAATTCCACAGTTCCATCCGGTTTCCCGGTAAAAGGCAGGGCAGTTCCCTGCGGTTCACAGGTTACTTCCCGGATGGTCCGGGGCAGGCGCAGGGTGAATTTGACATTGTGTACCGCTGTCAACTCATCAATGACCTCTACCGGCTGGGTTTCGCGGGTGTACCGGTTGAATGGTTCGCTTTTCATTCCGCGCAGCGAAATATTGGCATAAAGGGCGTGGAAGACAAAACGTTTTTCCTCCGGCTGGTCGAAAATCGTCACCCGGCCCTGCGACGGCAGCGAGGTTTCCACCTGAAGTTCACCGGCCATAAGAGCTTTGATGCTGTTGGCGATAAAACTTTTCAATATAACATTGCCGTAAAGAGCGTAGAGGGTGAATACCGGATGGGCGAAGTAGAGAATATTTTTGGTCAGTACTCCGGCACTGTAAGCGGAACATTCCGGTTTGTTCGGGGTGTGCCGGTGCGAACAGAAGTGCTGCCAGGTGCGGACAAAGTACGGATCGTAAACGTCTCCGAGCGATTTGCCGCCTTTGACTTTGATTTTTACCGACGGCCGGTACATTACAAACGGAGTATTGACTCCGGGCGGGGCAAATTCCGGGCTGCAGGCGATGAAGTTGGGGATCTGATCGGTAATGCCGTCAAACTCCACCGGCAGGTCAAAGGCGGGAGTATCATTCTCTTTACAGAATACTGCTTCGCCGGAAACGATCAGTTTGCCGCCGTTTTCAAGAAATTTATTCAATTTGTCCCGCAGAACGGCATCCGGACGCAGATCGTCGGCCAGGATCAGCAGATCATATTTGCTGAAATCTCCGGTATCATCCAGCCGGTCAAAGGGGATGTGGGATTCCAGAAGCAGCCGGGAAATACCGATCTCCACGCGCTCATCCAACTTCAAAGGTTTATGGTAGCCGACATTGGAGATGATCGCGGTCCGGGCAAAACTTTTCACATTGCGGCACCAGGGTTCTTTGGTTTCCACTTCGGCGAAAGCGTTTCCGATCAGGCGGCAGGTGCTTTCATCGAGCATGCCGGTGGGGTGCAGCTGGTCACCGACACTGCATTTTGAACCGTTGGCGATCATGGCGCAGCACTCGTAACGCAGAGCATCGAAAGATTTGAAGCCGCCGAATTCACCCCAGCTGAAGTGAAATTTGCCGGTCATCCCCATAAAATCCTTATCCTGTGTGCGGCAGTAAGCCGCCAGCAGCGGATAGTGGTCATACCCCCAGCCGCCGGTAGGCAGACTTTCAAGTTCAAAGTGGCTGTAATGTTCAAAAAGGTCACGGTTGCCCGGAGAGAGCAGATTGCTGTTGTTGTGGAATACCGGCAGATCCGGATTGACACTGCGGGCGGCGGCGGTGATCCGCTGCAGATATTTTTTCAGGGTCCGGCGGTCGAAACGGAGACGGTCATTTTCATCTTCCGGATTGTAACCTTCGGCCAGCATATCGCTCATGCACCGGGGACAGCAGCACTGATGCTGGACAATGATATCAAAGAACATACCATCGGCATCGGGGAACATCCGGGCAGCTTCGGCGGTCAAAGCTTCCAGATAGTCAAGGTAGGGTGAGTTGAAACACAAACAGCGGTAACCCGGTTCCAACGGGGATTTGGCCCAGGAAGCCAATTCACCTTTACTGTTTATTTCCAGCCAGCCGGGTTCTTTTTCTGCGATATAGTTATTCAGTCCGGCGGTCAGATAGATGGGAACTTTCACTCCGATCTCATGGCAGGCATCGATCTGGGCGCGGAGCAGATTGAAGTCAAGATGCGGATGCATCATCCCGATTTTGGTCGGGTGGTAGCTGTAACCGTGATGGCAGCAGGAAAAACAGGTTATCGAATCAGCATGCGCCATCTGTAATCTTTCCTGCCACAATTTTTTATCAAATTTACTGCCGATCCCCGGAATGTGCGGGGAGGTATGGAAATCCAAATGGATTTGACGGAAACGCAGATCATGTTTCATGGGCTTCACCTTTTCATAGCTTTTTGCTTGACCGTTGATTTTGTTTTCCCGTTAACATAGCACGATACAAGGGCAATGTCAAGCTTGGGAAACTGGAAATATTTTCAAACAACATGTTGAAAAATGTCAAATCTGTGCTATTTTTTACAAGGAGATGAGGTAATCGGAAAAGTTAATCAAAAAAGGATTGAAAAGATACCGTTGGTGAGATGAAAGAGGTAGTTTGATCCGCCGTCGCCCTTCGGGTTATGGCGGGACAAGGAGGCTGCCCAAAGCGTTAACACCCGAAAACGCTCCTGTCTCAGATCGCAGCGGGAATTTTCAGGATTTTGAAGTTGCCTCAAGAACATTATTGATATTTACCGGAGAGAAAAATGATTATCCGTTTGAGTAAAGAGTATGACGACATTGCTGCCATCCACGATGCTTTGTACACCTACAACCTGTCGAAAACCGGTGAAGACCGGATCGATGTCCATGCCAAACATGAGGCGGAAGCAGAGGCGATGCTGGCTTGTGATGAGAGTGGAAAAGCACACGGCGGAATTGCGTTTCACTGGCAGAATGATCCGCGCCGGGTCTTTTTGGACTACTTTTTTCTGGATGACACTCTGCGCGGCGGCGGCAACGGCAAATATATCTTTGAGCAGTTCCTCGCCCGGGTCAAAGCCGCCGGTGCGGTACGGGTCGATCTGACGACCAATACCTTTCAGGCTCCGGGATTTTATCAGAAAATGGGCTTCCGGATCGTTGCCGGAGAACCCAATCCGGTAAGACTGGTTCCGGAAAATATCCATTATACCATGCAGAAAGAATTTTGATTTCCATACTCAGGCAGCGGCCGACGTGCCGTTGTGATAAACGCGCCCCCTTTTGCCGGGCGCATTTTTTTTATCCTGCGGCGGCCGGCCAAAGCTCATGAAAAGCAGTGAAAAGCAGTTTCTTTGAAAAAAATCCTTTCCGAAAGTGCCAAAAACACTTGACATGAATGGAAAGTTGGATTATGTTTAAAGTGTTGATAATCATGAAATGGCAGATGAAAAGGTGAAGAAAAAATGATTATTCCCGGCAACCGTCGGATAACTCCCGGCAAGGTGGAAATTCTGGAGCAGGAGCTGCTGCAGGAACTGCAATCCGGAAAGTTTATCCATGATGACCGTTTCTATTCTGTCCGGGAGGTATCGGAAAAATATCAGGTGACGATGACGACAGCTTACCGGGCATTATCCGGCTTGATCCGGCAGCGGTATCTTACCGGGCGCAACGGTTTGGGGGTATATGTCAATCTGCCGGAAACCAGACCTTTGCAGCTGGTGGCTGTGCCGCTGCGTTTGCGGGGTAATCCGCAGGTGTTGGATTTTTACGAAGCTTTATCCGCAGTAGCCGAGAAACGCGGTATCCGGCTGCTGATGGGCAATGGTGAACACTGTGATACTGAAATCGCATTTCTGCAGAAAGCGATTGCGGTTTCAGTGGATGGGGTGATCCGTTTCCCCTGCGGAGTAGGCGGAGTTGAGACCCGGGTCAGAAAAGAACTTTCCCGGCATCAGCTGCCGTGTGTGGCGGTCAATGACTGGTGGCGGTCAGGATGTTTTCCGACGGTGAAAACTGATGAAACGGACGGTTTGAATAGGATCATGGATGCGCTTTATGCGGTCGGACACCGCAAAATTGCGCTGGTTCAGGAGACATTCAATGCCGCGCGGCCGGAGATCCAGCGGGCATTCTGGCGGTGGCATTGGGAACATGATCTGCCGGTGGAATCTGATAACATATGTTACTGTCTTTCCGGCGGATTGCCGATGGCGTTGAGTCTGCACAAAATGCGGCAGTCCGGGGTGACGGCATTGCTCTTTTCCTACGGGATCAATATTCATGATATCTGGGACCGGGAAAACCGTGAGCTGCTGCCGCAATTCACTCTGGCGGCTCTGGATGATATTCCGCTGGCGGAAACAGAGTTATTTGCCGCTTACCGTCATGATGATGTAAAAATGGCGGAAAAGGCATTTGACCTGCTGGAAAATTTCGGGTGCAATCCGGTTGAATTGGTCGAAATTCCCGGAAAATTGATAATCAATACAAACCAAAATCGGTTAACAACATGAAAGGAACCGGAAAATGAAAAAAAGTTCACTTCCTGTGCAGGAAGTGAAGCGTACACGCTTCACTTTGATTGAGCTGCTTGTGGTCATCGCGATCATCGCCATTCTGGCGGCGATCCTGCTGCCGGCACTCAATTCGGCCCGTCAGCGGGGAATCACCACGAGCTGCTTGAGCAATCTCAAGCAGGTCTATCACGACTTCAGCTACTATTGCGATGCGATGGATGATGTGGTATTGCAAGCATACGGCAATGATGAAAACTGGCCTAACAATATGAGGAAAGTTGTTTTCCCAAAAGCGACTCCGACATCCGGAGAATGGAAAATTTATGATTGCGGGGCCAAGGATGTGTGGACTCCTTCCGGTGGAGCGACCGGATATTATCCGCCGCGAGTATCTTACGGATACAATAACAGTATTCAGGCGTGCGGCATTGTAAAACGTAATAAAATACCATCCTACACAACTTTATTTTGTGATACTAAGGCAGCGTTGAATTTCCGTTCTGATGCCGGAGGAGATGGGCATAACGCTTATCGCAGCAAAATATCCGACCGACACCTTAAAGGGGGAAATTATCTCTTTAATGATGGCCGGGCATTATTTTTGAGCTATGAATTGATTTATTCAACTGCCGGACGGGCGGTTATAAATCCGACGGCAGAAGCACCGTCATTTCTTTGATATTGGATAAGGGGAGCAGTTGAAAATTATGAGAAAGTTTATAGTTATGGGTTTGATGGCAGCCGGAGTCGCGGTTATGGCGGGAAGTTTGAAAATCGATGTGGATAGTCATGATATCGCGGTGCGTCCGGCGATCCCGGTGGTGAATGCTCCGGCAGTACTGGCGGTGCGGGTCTCCGGAGCTATCTCCGGAATGCCGCTGACAGTCACCGCTGAAGTTGACGGCAGAAAAATCGGAGAAGTACAGCTCGCCGCCGGAAAAAATGAAGCGTTATTCGATTATAAACCGGAGAGTACCGGTTGGAAAAAAGTTTCCGTTACCGCCAAATGCGGCAAAGAGAGTGCCGTCGCGGAAAAGGTATTCCCGGTAACTGCCCGGAAACTGCATTTCCCCTGGTTCGGCAGTCACGATAATGAGGGAAAACTGGAATTGTGCAAATATCCGACGATGGTTCTGGCAAAAAATGCCGGAGATATCGCTTACTGGAAACATCGAGGTGTGATGACCGGTAAGTGGCGGGGCGCAAAATTCAATGAGAAACAGGGGATCGCCGAAGCCATGAAGTATTACCGCCGGGGGACGGAGGGATTTGATGCTATTATGATCGACGAGATCGGCAGTTATGATGACTTCAAGCTCCGGGAAAGTACCGAGTACAAGGGGCTGAAAGAGTTTTGTGCGGTCAACGAGGATCTCTTTGTCGCACTCTGGGTGTGCGGGGTGCCGACCACTTCCACGCTGAATCTGGCCAAAGGCCTTTACCGCAAAAAAGGTGTCGATCTGCTGATGCTGGAAAATTATGTGAATTATCTTATTCCCGATCTGAAAAGTTTCCGGCCCGATGACACCATGCGCTTCCGGATCGATCTGGCGCGCCGTCAGGATGTTCTGCACAGCTCCGTTATCACGGTCGGCATTCACGGCAATGCCAAAATTTTTACCATGACCAATGACGAATTGGAAGAACAGGTGCGTACCATCAAACGCCTTGCTCCGGAAATGCCGGGTATGGGAATTTATGCCACCGGCAAAAAGATGACCAACCGGCCGCTGATATTCTTCGCGGATGAATTGTGTGCCAAATACTTTATTTCTCCGGTATTGACCCTCTATCCCAAAGCGATCCGGATCATTGACACGCCGGTGGCGGGAAAAAAGGTCAAAATCATCGGCAGAGTTTCCAATGCCGGCGGAATGGATTCCGGGGCGGTCACGGTCAATTTTTACTGCGGCAATCCGGCTTACGGCGGTAAACTTATCGGCAGCAGTAAAATCAACAGCGTACCGGCTTTCCGCATGGAGAGTTATCCGCTTCCGGCCGCCGTTGAGATCGACTGGACTCCGGAAAAACGCGGCAGTACTGAGATTTTCATGGAGATCATCCCGGAAAAAATGAGTGATACGCTGTTGGATCATCAGCAGATACTGCCGGTAATGGTACGGTGAAAAGATGAAAAAGTTATGGTTGATTTCAGTTTTACTGCCGTTGTATCTGGGGGCTTTGGAGATCACAGAGTGCCGTCCGGCCGGCGGTAAAACACTGGTGGCGTGGAAAAATGCCCCGGCAGAATATGTGATGATCTACCGTTATTCGGAAAAGATCACTCCGCAAAATATCTTTTTTGCCGTTCGCCAGCGGTGCCGGGCCGCCGACGGCAGCTGCCTGATCGTGCCGAAGTCCGGCGGTCAGGGCTACTATATGGTGACATCGTGCGATAAATTCGGCAGAGAAACCCGCGATTATACCATTCAGGCCGGGCCGGTGGATGAGAATCCGGCTTATACTTTGCCGCCGGTGGATTTTTCAGTCCGGAGTGACAAGCAGGGAACGAGGCTGGTGTGGAAACCGCTGCCGCTGGAGATCCGGGGCATGAGCCGGACAATACAGCTCAAAAACAAGGCCGGTAAAGTTATTGAACAAGCACCGGTGTCCGCGACAGAATTCCGTCTGCCTGCGCCGCAGCCGGGGAAAAGCGAATTTTATACGGTGTGCATTCAGGATGTGAATGGCAGGGATTCTGCCGCAAAAAGTTACTTCTGTTACGGGGATTTCCCTGACTTCATGATCGATGGCCAAAGTAATGTGGTGAAAAATCAGGATGTCTTCTTGAGTACCCGCTATCCGGTTACCGGCCGGGAAAACCGTATAGCGTTCCGGATAAGCAACTGCGGCGGAAAGGCTGGCAGTGCCGAAGTCACTCTGCCGGGGGTGATCCGGGAAAAGATTTCTCTGGACCCCGGAGAATCGGTGATGGTCGCAGGAAATTGGCAGCCGGAAAAACGGGGAAAACATCAGCTGGCTTTGAATATCGCCGCCGACAGTGACCGGCAGAAGGAGAATAATTCACTTCTGCTGCAGCTGCATGCGGCAGATAAGCCGCTGCACTTCATCTGGTACGGAAATGCCGCTGAATTGGATCACGCTACCGCCGGGACAGATAATCCGGAACACTGGAAACGGGTTGGCGGTAAAAGATTGCATATTTGTGTCAAATCGGATGATATTTCCGGTTACCATAAGATACTTGATTCAACGGATGCTCCGGATGGTTTGCAGTATGATGAACTGGGCGGAAATATTGAACCGGAAAAATATATTTCCGTATTGCGCCAGTTGCGGAAAACCCATCCGCAGGCATTTATCGCTCTCTGGCACATCGGGGCAAATCTCAAGCCGGAAATCGTTGAAGCTCTGAAAGATGGTACGATCGATCTGGTGATGCCGGAGCGTTATCATACCTTTAATGCTCCGATGGAAGAGAGTTTGAAAAAGGATATAAATATGCTTCGCCGGGTGGGCGTGCTGGATAAAACCATCATCGGTTTGGGCACTCACCGTAATTACGCCGGATTCGGCAGCGCGGAAGATCATGCGGCTTATCTGGAAAAACAGATCGCTCTGATTCGCAAACTTGCTCCGGAATCGCCGGGAATGGCATTTTTCAGTGCGGCCACATTGCCGGGATTGAAAGAGAAGGTCGATGATATGTGCCGGAAGTATTTTTTGGAAGGGGATAAATAAGATGCTGCAATCTTATTTGCCGGGAAAATTTTACAAAAATTGAAACAATAGAAAGGAAAAAAGAAAATGAAAAAAATCATGATGCTCCTCGCGCTGTCGGTTCTCGGTGCAGCAGCGGCAGAACCCAAAACCGTCAAATTTGATTTTGCCACCCAGCCGGAACTGGCAGAGGCCACTTACAAAGATGTCCGCAATTTGGAGTATATGGAGCGATCCATCGCCATCCCGCCGGTTTCCGGACAGAATTTTCAGGTGGAATTCAAACTTGCTGTCACCAATATCAAACCTTACGGCAATATCTGGGTGGGCGTATCCAACAGCAAAAGGAAAATGCAGAATGCTTTTGTCCGTTTCGGCAAATCCGATTCCGGAGCATTGCTTCACTTTTATTCCGGAGTGAGTTTCGGCAAGCCGGTCACTGCCAAACCCTGGAAAGGTCTGCAGAAACAGGATTATATCGTGCGTATCGAATATAACGCCGGAAGTATGCAGATCCGTTATCAGATCAGTGACGGCAGCGGCAAGCAGCTCCATGATACCGGTTTTGTCACCTGCCGGGTGCCGCTGAATCCGGACCGGATCTCCATCCGGGTTAATGACAATCCTGATTTCGGAGTCAGTACGATCAATTACAATGCGGAAAAACAGTCTGTTTTTGCCCGCAGTCTGATCGGTTACGAGGGCAACACTCCGTATATGCTGGAAATGGAGATCAAAGAGGTCACTCTGGTATTTTAACGGCGATCACCGTTTGACCGAGTGACGCATGGGAAGTGCGCGCGCCGGATCTTCGGGCCATTCGTGCTTGGGATAGCGGCCGCGCATTTCGCTTCTTACCAGCTTCCACGATCCCTGCCAGAATCCCGGCAGGTCACAGCTTATCTGCACCGGCCGCCGGGCGGGAGAGAGCAATTCTATGCGCAGCGGTATGTGGTTTTTGCCGACAACCGGATGGGTGGTTACTCCGTAAAGTTGTTGGATCTGAATGGATAAAGTCGGTTGCTCTCCGGAGTAGTCGATGGGAAAAGTCATTCCGGTCGGGGCAGTGAAAAATTCCGGGCAGAAGCGTTCAAGCATCTGCAGTACATTAAAATCCAGATTATTGTGCAGCAGGTGATGCCAGTTGGTTTTTTTCAAATCAGCGAGCGAATTGATATTGTCCGGAAAATATGGAGCCAGCGAGAGCAGAAAGTCGGCGTTTATTTCCGGTACTCCGGTCAATCCGCTGTTTCTGGCGAAGTTTAATCTGACCGCCAGCGCATGCGCCCGTTTGTCTTCCGGCGGCGGCAGTTCAATTCTCCGGCGGAATGCTTCTTTGAGCAGGGCCGGAATGATCATTGCGCGTGAAGTGGCACACGGGCGGCTGTGCAAAGTAAGTTCACCGAGCTTTCGTTCATTGAATGAGAGCAGTTTTTCCGTATTCTGATCAAAGATGGTCGTACATTTTTCGGCAATGCGTCCGGCAAAATATTTTTCGATACTCTCTTTTTTTACCGGTACTGCCAGCCGGACGGCAGCATTGGCCGACGCAGTACCGTCAAGTCTGGCAATGGCGATGAACTCCTCCTGGCGCAGGAAATCATCTTCCTGAACGGCAGCGGCACTGCCGTTGGCCAACTGGTAGATGACGGTGTTTTCTGTCCGGCGGCGGGCGATCCATTCCGGAAAAGCGATGGCGACCGGCAAACCGCAATCGGCATTTTCCGGTTCGACTTCCGGTGGAAAGAGCTTCAGCAGTCGCTGATACACGCTCTTTTGAATGTGAAAACTGCTGTTATTGGCGAGCATCCGGCGGAATCTTTCCTGCAGATCCGCAGTGTTGTAAGCGGCAAAATCATCTTTCTCCTCCAGTATTGCTGCGAATCCGGCGGCTATCCGGCGCAATTCCGGCGGTGAAAAGATCATCATCGCTGCGAGCCGGGGTGAAAGCGGCAGTGCGGCAGCCTTTTTTCCGGCGGAAGACGGACGGTTGTCCGGGGTGAAAAGAGCCAGTTCCCGCAAAAGTTTTTCTCCGGCGGCAACCGCCGGAAGCGGCGGGGCATCCATAAATTGCAAATCATCGATCCGGCTTCCCCAGCATCCGATGGCAAGACACAAACCGGAGAGTTCCGTCCGCAGTATCTCCGGCGGTATGGAACTGTTCATCCGGTCAAAGGTGAGGCGGTCGAAACAGCGGATCGCCACTCCCGGCGCAGTACGTCCGGCCCGTCCGGCCCGCTGGATGGCTGAAGCCCGGGTGATCCTCCGGTTTTCCAGAAAGTTCATCTGCGCCCCCGGCTGCCATTCCGCACGTTTCTCCCAACCGCAGTCGATCACGCAATCCACATGGTCAATGGTCAGACTGCTTTCCGCGACGTTGGTGGCCAGAATTATTTTGCGGATACCCGGCGGCACCGGTGATAAAGCTGCCCGCTGCCGGTCCAGCGGGAGCGAACCATGCAGCTGACAGATGATAAAACCTTGATCTTGGAGGTGCTGCAGCATTTCGGAACAACGGGATATTTCCATCGCCCCCGGCAGGAATACGAGAATATGTCCCGGTGTGACATGCAGATTTTCCAATACGGCTCTGGCGGTCATCCGGGGAATGTCCCGGGGATGGGCGATATTTTCCCGGTAACGGATGTCCACCGGGAAGCCCCGTCCGGGAACGGTTATTACCGGAGATGAGAGAAATTGTCCGGTTCTTTCATGTTCCATTGTCGCAGACATCACCGTTAAAAGCAGATCTTCCCGCAAAGAAGAACGCATATCCAGTACCAATGCCAGAGCCAGATCCGCATCGGCTGAGCGTTCATGGAATTCATCAAAGATCAGTGCGGAAACTTTTTCCAGAGCCGGATCTTCCTGCAGCATCTGCAGTAAAATCCCCGGAGTGACCGCAAGAATACCGTCATCATCACATCTGCAGGATTCTCCGCGCACGACAAACCCGGTGTCCCGGCCTGTTTGCAGACCGTGCATACCGGCAATGCCGTGTGCAGCGGCTCTGGCGGCGATCCGGCGCGGTTCGACCAGAACAGTCAGACCGCCGGAAGCAAGAGAACGGACCAGCACCGGAACCAGCATCGTTTTTCCGGCTCCCGGTTCAGCGGCGATGACGGCACACTTTTTTTCCTGCAGCGCGGCAGAGATCCGGTCGAGGTGATGAAACAGTGGAAGTTCAGGAAAGTTATTCATTTTACTTTTTTCCCGGCGGCAAGCGGGTGGGCCCCGGCATAAACTTTTTTCAGTCTTTCAGCACTGACATGGGTGTAGATCTGAGTGGTGGAGAGGTTCTCATGTCCGAGCATTTCCTGCACACTGCGCAGATCCGCCCCGGCATCGAGCAGATGAGTGGCAAATGAGTGACGCAATTTATGCGGAGTGAAATCCGGCGGCAATCCGGCGGCCAGCAGATAATTTTTCAAGTTCCGCTGGAATGAACGCGCGGTCAGGCGCGAACCGCTTTGATTGAGAAACAGCGGAGAATTGCTCTCCCGTCCGCCGCCGGCGGCATTCCGGTAACGCAGATATTCGCGCAGAGCTTTTCTGGCCGGAGTGCCGAGCATGGCCAGACGTTCTTTTTTGCCTTTGCCGCGCACTTTGATGATGCCGCTGGAGATGTCGGCATCGGCATAATTGAGATTGAGGACTTCGCTGATACGCAGACCGCCGGAGTAGATGGCTTCGATGATTGCTTTGTCACGGGATGAAGAAAAGAGCAGACCGCCTGCTGAACGGACACTGCCGGCAGCTTCAGCATCTTTCCACCAGGAGTCAACCGCATTGAGCAGCAATTCGATCTGGTTGATGCTCATCACTTTGGGCAGCGGTTTGTCGGCTTTGATTTTCGGCAGATCGCAAAAAGGGTTGCTTCTGACCGTGTTTGAACGCATCATGAAGCGGAAAAAAGAGCGCATGGCAGATAATTTGCGCTGGATCGAACGTTTGGCATTGCCGGCATCATGCAGGGCGATGACAAAAGAACGGGCCTGATCGCGGTCGACACTCTCCCATTGGTCAAAAGATAGATCCGAATTGCGGACAAGGACGGTAAATTCACTGATCCCGGCCAGGTATGCTGCAATGGTATGCGGCGAAGAATTTTTCTCCAACTGCAGATAACGGATGAATGCTTCGGCATATTTTCCGGTTTTGACAGATTTTTTTTCGTTTTTCATTTGCACCACGCGTATTAGTCAAGTATATTAAAATACTGTATATTTGTAAAAATGCAACAAAAAAGGAGAAAATTTATGATGAATAAGGTGTTTTCGGCTGTTTTGGCAGCGGTGGTAAGTGTCAGTCTGGCAGCGGCAGAGGAGAAGCCGGCGGTCAAACCGGTCGTTCCCGGGAAAGTCAATGCTGATCTGCTCAATTTGCGGCTGGGGCCGGGATTGCAGCATCCGGTGATCGGCAAGGTCGCGGATAAAACTCAACTGCAGATCCGCCGGATCATCGGCAACTGGCTGGAAGTTGAAGCTCCGGAAACTCTGACCATTTATGTTTCTGAAGCCCGGATCAACCGGCAGGGCAAACTTACCGGAGAGCTGAATATGCGTTCTGCGATGGATGCCAAGGCTCCCTGCTTCGGAACTCTCCCGGCCGGAACCGCAGTGGAAAAGATCGGCAGCAGCAAAAACGGCTGGGTGCGGATCAAAGTTCCGGCAGCAGCGGACATCAAAGTTTATGCCGCTTCATTTCTGGTTAACTACGATCCGGCCAAGTTCGATGAAAAGGGCAATATTGCCGGAACAGTGCCGGCCGAACCGGAAAAAACACCGGCGGAAACCCCGGCCATTCCGGTGAAAGAGGAAAAAAACATCCCGGTGGAAACCCCGGTTCCGGCTGTCCCGGCGATCGAAGAGGTCAAACCGGAAGCCGAAGCCGCCAAAGCTCCGGAAAATGAGAGTGTCGAGCTGCAGGGAGTTCTGGTGAAGTGGAAATACAGCAACTCTTCCAAAACAGATTATACTTTGCTCACCGCACCGGAGGGGTTGAATCAGGCATTTGTCAACAGTGACGATCCGGCACTTCTCAAAGCTCTGGAAAACAAAAAAGTTAAAATTTCCGGCAAACCGGACGGCCGGTTCGGAGAAAATGGCGCAATCATCGTAAAAGTTGATTCGATCGTGGAAATACAGTGAAATTGTGCTTCTGCGGAATGATAATTGCATAATTTTTGCCGTCAGGGGTTGAAAAAATACCTTTGACGGTGTAATAGTATATAATCGGATAGTGTTATTAACCCAACAGAAAGGTGGAAAATTGGATAAAACAGAAGAATACAAACGTACGGATGACCGGGCGCGATTGCTGACCAAACTGTCAGTGATCGGGGGAATCGGGTCATTGATCTTGCTGATTGCGGTGCTGATTCTGGCGGCGAAGCGCGGCGGAGATGTCTTGTCTCTGGCGGCAGTGCCGTTTGCATTGGCACTTTTGTTTTCGGCGGTATCATTCATCTACGGTATCCTTTACGGTGCGGTGCAGCGGGAGGATGAGGAAAAGCGTCTGCTGGCCAAACGGATGGAGAGCCGGGCTCTGAATGTGGAGGAGGATGTCCGCTTTACCGCCGGGAGAAGTTTTACCAATTACACCCGTTTTGCTCCCTTTGTGATCGCCGCAGCGGCAATGGTGGTGATCGGTTTGATGTTGTGGAATAACGTGGAAACCTGGAGCTTGCGGAAAGATGCCGGAGTGGTGATGACCGGTTCGCCGGTGCATACTGCACTGATCGCGGCGGTGCTGATGATGGTCAGCGTGCTGTCCGGAGCATTTATGGTCGGTCAGTCCCGGATGCCGGGATTCCGCTGGCTGCGTCCGGTGGGCGCATGGCTGATGATGGGATTTCTCACGCTTTGCGCCGCAGCGGTTTCCGCACTTTTTTACAGCAACAACATTGTGGAGGTCGATCCGGTTGTTTCCAAAGTGTTTTTCTGGATTTTCGTGGTGCTTGGCGGGGAATTTGTCGTCAATGCCGTGATTGAATTTTACCGTCCGCGCACGATCGGTGAGAGCCGTCCGGTCTTCGAGAGTCAGCTTTTGGCACTCTTTACCGAACCCGGCGGTGTATTGCGCAATATTGCTTCAGCCCTGGACTATCAATTCGGTTTCAAAGTTTCCGGTACCTGGATCTACGGATTTATTGAAAGATCATTTTTCCCGGTGCTGATCCTGTGGGGTGTGCTGTTCTGGGGATTCACGGCGGTGCATGAGGTCGGCCCCAATAATGTCGGTATCCGCGAACAATTCGGCAAAGCCCTTACCGGCGAGGTACTTACTCCCGGTATTTATTGGACTTTACCGTATCCTTTCGGTACGATCCGGCAATTCAGCTGTACCGAAGTCAAACGCCTGGTGATCGGTGAAAGCTCCGAAAGTGCCAAAGAGCGTGCCGCTTCGCCGGTGGTGCTGTGGACCAATGAACACGGCGTGGCCAAAGACCCGTTTGTGGTAGCGGTGAAAGAACCGGAAGTCAGAAGCGCGGATAAAAGTGCATTGAGTCTGGAAAGTTCAAGTATCTCATTTGTCAATATGGCCATCCCGATCGAGTACCGTATCCGGGAAGACGGAGTGGTCAAGTATGCTTACGGCAATGCCGATCCGGATGCGGTGATGAAAAAACTCGGTGAACAGGCGGTGGTCGAATTTCTGGCCGGTACGACGATGGAGGATTTCATGGCTTCCGGTCGCGGCCGCGCTGAAGCGGTACTGCAGCAGAATCTGCAGAAACTGGCCGATCAGAATGAGTTGGGCGTGGAGATCATCCGCGTGGCGATCATGGATGCTCACCCGCCGGTGGAGAATGTCGCTCCGGCGTACCAGAATGTGATTGCTTCCATCGAGGAGCGTCAGACTGAAACTCTCAAGGCCGAAGCATACCGCAATACCGTGCTGCCGGCAGCGGAAGCTGCCGCATTCGGGATCGAAAAATCTGCTTTCAGCCGGGCCGAAAGTGCCAAGATCATTGCTGAAGCTGAAAGTGAACGCTTCAGCGAACAGCTTAAAGCATTCCGCAGTATGCCGCAGATGTTTATGCTCAACGCCCGAATGGAGGCTCTGGAAACTGACGGTGCCTCCATTCAGAAGTATGTGGTTCCGGCGGATATCAAAGACATGGTCTACCAGATGAATTTCGAGAAAAATGAACGGCTGGATCTGGTGAATCTGGATGTGTCCGAATTGAGTGATAAAAATTAACAATAAATAATATATAATATTTGGAGGCAGAATAGAATTATGGCAAAGGGAAATTTTTTCAAACATTGGCCGACGATGTTTCTCGGTCTGATCGTGGCACTGATTTTGCTTACGGCGGTATTTTCGTTCCAGCTCAATCAGACTGAAGTGGCGGTACTCACGACTTTCGGCAGACCTTCGGTGGTCGAGGAAGCCGGACTGCACTTCCGCTGGCCGTTCCCGTTTCAGAAAGTTTACCGTTTCGACAAACGTATCCGTTGTTACGAGGGCAGCAGCGGCAAACTGGAAGAGACCGTGACCGAGGACGGACACAATATCATCGTCGGTATCTATGTCAACTACCGGATCAGCGCAGTGGAAACGTTTTTCAGCAAACTCAAAGATATTTCCAATGCGGAGGATGTGCTGAACACTTTGATGCGGAGCGCGAAAAACACCGCTTTCGGCAAACGGAAATTCGATCAGGTGGTGAATGCTGACGGCAACATGCTCAAACTCAATGAGATCATGGCTGAGATCCAGAGTACTCTCACCCGTGACACTTCTGCATTCGGCATCGAGATCGTCGATGTCGGCATCAACAGTCTGGGCGTACCGAAAACTGTTACCGAAAAGGTCTTTGAAAGAATGATCGCGGAACGTAAACGCTTCGCGGATGAAAACATCTCCAAAGGTAAGAGCGAAGCGGAAAAGATCCGGGTCGAAGCCAATTTGGAACGCGATCAGAAGATCGCCCGCGCCGAGGCCGATGCTCTGAAACTGCGCGCGCAGGGTGATGCGGAAGCGGCTAAATTTTACAAGGAATTTGCCAAAGATCCGCAGCTTGCCGAGTTTCTCCGTAAGATCGAAGCTCTCCGGGTGATGATGAGAGGACGTACCACGATGGTGGTCAATACCGATATGCCGCCTTTTGATCTGTTGAAGCCCGGAACGGTTATTCCCGGGGTCAAAGCTTCTGAAACCAAGTAACAAGGAGCGATCATGGAGGACAACAAAAGCGTAATAACCAATGAATTCGACCGCAGCGGCCGTTATGATGCCGGGTTGAAGTCTTTGGCCAAAAGTCTGCGCGTGGCGTTTCTGCTGCTGTTGATCGGCATTATCGCCACCTTGATTTACTTTGTCAGCGGCGCGGGATACTTTTCGGTTGAACCGCAGCAGGCGGTGATCGTGAGCCGTTTCGGCCGGATCGCCGGGACTTATACTTCCGGCGGACACTGGTTCCTGCCTTTCCCGGTCAATCAATTTATCCGGGTGCAGACCAGTCAGCAGCTGCTGGAAGTGGATTTCTCTGCCGCCGCAACTCCCAATGGCGGCGGTGATTCTCTGGAACCGGGCCGTGATACCTATGTGATGACCGGCGATGCGAATATTGTTCACAGTTCGTGGACCATCGCGTACCGGGTGGATAATCCGGAAAAGTTCTACTGCAATCTGCTTACTCCCCTGTTTCCGGTGGAAAACGGCAAAGTTACTCCCGATGATGAATTCAAAGATGCCGACGGTATGACCGGCACTCGCGGTCCGGTGACACTGTTGCGCAATCTTTTCCGGCGGGCAGTAATTACTGTTACCGCGCAATCGGTGGTCAACGACATCCTTTACGCCGGACAGAGCAAATACAGCGATGATGTGCGGCGGGAATTTGCCCGGCTGGTGACAGCCCATGATTGCGGTATCGTGATCGAAAATGTCGGATTGAACCGCATTTATCCGCCGGTGAAGACCAAAGAGGCGTTTGAAGAGGTCACTTCGGCAGCCAATGCCAGTTCGGCCTTGCGTAATGAAGCACTGGCTTACAAGGTCACTCAGGAAAATGAAGCGGTTTCCCGCAGTGCAGCGATCATTGCCGCTGCTGAAGCGTATAAAAACCGGATCACCGCCCAGCTGGAGGCCCAGAGCGACCATTTCAATAAGATTTACGAACAGCACCGGAATAATCCAGGCACTCTGACGATGGCTCTGTACACAGAAATGCTCAAAGAGGTCGCCGCCGATGTCTATAAAGACGGTGACAAATTCGTGCTTGGTCCTCAGGGAAGCGGCAAATCTCTCTGGCTCAAACTTAACCGTGAACCGAAAACATCCACCGCTGCCGACGGTGCGGGGGAGGGTAAATAATTATGAGCGAACATATTCACAATCATCAGCATGGCTGTGCCTGCGGTCACGATCACCACGATCATGAGCATGATCACGGCCATTGCGCCTGCGGTCACGACCACCACCATGAAGACAGCACCTGCATTTGCGGCCATGACCACAAAGCCGAAGGCGGGGTCGGCCATGACCGGAGCATGGGCCGGGTGTTCTTTGCGCTGGTCGGCGGTATTCTGACTGCCAACAGTTTTATTCTGGAAGCACTTCTGCCGGAACAGCAGTTCGCTTCTTACATGTCAGCTCTTTTCGGAGCATTCATTCTGGCTCTGCCGATCATCATCACTGCGGTGAAAGATTTGATCAAGGGTAAAGTTTACATGAATGAGCTGGTTGCATTGGCGATCCTTGCAGCTCTGGTCAAAGCTGACTTTCAGACGGCCGGGATTATCGCGTTCTTTCTGCTGGTGACCATCATCATCGAGACGCGTACCGCCAGCGGGGCCCAGCGGTCAATCGAGGAACTTATCAAGCTCACTCCCAATACCGCGAGTCTGATCGGCGCGGACGGCAGTGAAAAAGAGGTCGCCGCGCAGGATCTGCATGTCGGTGACCGCATCCGTATCCGTCCCGGAGAGAACTTCCCGGTGGATGGTCAAATCATTTCCGGTGAAAGTACCGTCAATCAGGCTTCCATTACCGGTGAATCAGTGCCGGTGGAAAAGGTCGCCGGAGATGATGTTTTCGCCGGTACCCAGAACCTGACCGGCGCAGTGGATGTCACAGTGACCAAAGTCGGCGGGGAAACCACGTTGGGCAAGGTCAAAGAGATGATCATGCAGGCGGAAGCCAGCCGTACCCCGGTGGTGCGGATCATCGACCGTTATGCCGGATATTATACTCCGACGGTGCTGATGATCGCCTGGATCACCTGGTGGTTCAGCCGGGATATGGATTCCGTGATCGCTTTTCTGGTCATTGCCTGTCCCTGTGCGGTGGTGCTGGCCACTCCGACGGCGGTGGTCGCGGCGGTGGCGGCGGCAGCGCGGTTGGGTATTTTTATCAAGAATATCAGCCATTTGGAACTTGCCAGCCGGATTTCAGCGTTTGTATTTGATAAAACCGGTACTTTGACCGACGGTCTGCTGTCAGTGGTCAAACTGCAGGGAGTTGACGGGGTCACTCCGGCGGAATTGCTCCGCAGTGCCGCTTCCGTAGAGCGTTTCAGTAACCACCCGACAGCTTTGGCGATCATCAAACTGGCGCAGGAAGCAGAACTGGAACTGGATGGTGTCACCGGATTTGCCGAAGAACACGGTAAAGGTGTTTCCGGAACGGTTGCCGGTTCGCTTTACCGGGTCGGCCGGGCCAACTGGATGCGGGAAAACGGCCTGCTGCTGCCGGAAAGCGATCCGGATGAAGCAGCCGGTATGAGTGTGGTTTATGTCAGTAAAGATGACAGGGTTCTCGGTTGGATCGGGTTCCGGGACAAGATCCGCAAAGAATCGCAGGTACTGCTTTCTGATTTGCGGCGGCTGGGTGTACGTTACTGTGCGATGGTCACCGGTGACCGGCAATCGGTTGCCGAAGAGGTCGCCGGTCAGCTCAATATCGATGAATTCAAAAGCGGTTGTTTGCCGGAAACCAAAGTCGAATTTGTGGAAAATGTCAAACGTGATCATACCGTGGCAGTGGTCGGTGACGGCGTGAATGACGCTCCGGCACTGGCCGCCGGAGATCTGGGTATCGCCATGGGAGCCATCGGCAGTGACATTGCGATCAACAGTGCATCAGTGGCGTTGATGACCAATGATTTGCGCCGGATCGCGATGCTGATTTTCCTAGCGAAAAAATCTCAGGTGGTCATCAATCAGAACTTGATTTTCGGTATGCTCTTTGTTTTCGGCGGTATGATCCTGTCGATCGTGGGCCTGATGACTCCGATCTGGGCGGCGGTGATCCATGCCGGCAGTACATTGGTGATCGTATTCAACAGTGCGCGTTTGGTGCGTACCGGAGAAGAACTGACTCTGGCCGATAAGGCAGAATCTGATAAATAATTGTCGTAAAAGGATTTGCAGATGGAAAACAACTATGAACCGGTGGTGCAGGCAGTCGGCTTGACCAAAATGTTCCGGGATTTCTGGCACCGTCCGAAAGCCCGGGCGGTGAACGGTATTGATTTTGAGATCAAGCCAGGAGAAGTGGTCGGTTTGCTCGGTCCCAACGGTTCGGGTAAATCCACGACGGTGAAAATGCTTCTGGGGCTGCTTTATCCCACCGGCGGTAAGGTGACGGTTTTCGGGAAATCTCCCCGGGAAGTGGAGACTAAACGGGAGATCGGTTATCTGCCGGAGGAGTCATATCTTTATAAATTTCTGACTGCCGAAGAGACACTGAACTTTTTCGGTTCGCTTTTCAATATTTCGGCAGAGGACCGGAAGCGGCGCATCGATCAGCTGCTGGATATGGTCGGTCTGGCCCATGCGCGTTACCGCCGGGTCGGAGAATTTTCCAAAGGTATGGCACGGCGTATCGGTCTGGCCCAGGCGATGATCAATGACCCGGCGTTTCTGATCCTTGATGAACCGACCAGCGGTCTTGACCCGTTAGGATGCCGGGAGGTGAAAGATTTGATCCTCGCGCTGAAAAAACGGGGCAAAACGGTGCTTATCACCAGCCATCTGCTCAGCGATGTGGAAGATATCTGCGACCGGGTGATCATTCTGTACGGCGGCAAGATCCGGGCTGAAGGAGCATTGGATGAATTGCTTACCGTCAGTGACAAAACCCGCATCCTTACTCCCCAGCTGCCGAAAGAGGCGATGGAAAAACTGCTCGGTCTGCTCCGGGAAAATCTGCATGGCGAACAATTCAATGTTGACCATCCCCGGCGGACACTGGAAGAATTTTTCCTCGATGTTATTTCACAAGCCAGACGGGAAAGTGTGGAAACAGCCGGTGTTTCCGGTTCCGGCGGCATAGCTGAATATCTGGTCGGTGATAAAGAAGATAAAAATGCGGTACTCAATTCGCTTCTGCAGGAAACTCCGGTTGAAGAGAAAACTGCGGCAGTTGCGGCAGCTGTTCCGGCAAAGAGCAGTGCGGATGAGAAGATCGCTTCGGTACTTGAAACGGAAAAAACGGCAGCGGTATCAGAGGCTCCGGCGACTGCCCGGTCTGGCGATACGGCAGAGAATATCCGCCGGGCCAATGATAAGTTGGATTCGCTGCTCGGCGGTAAATCAGGTGAATGATGAAAGCATTTAGAGCCATTGTAGCTTTGACCTTCCGCAATGCGGTGCGGTCGCATATTTTTCAATTGCTGCTGCTTTTGCTGCTGTTGTGTGTCACCGTCATTCCGGTGTCGGTGTCCGTCGGCAAACCGGAAGATCTGATCCGGGTTTCGCTGCTGTACAGTTTGTGGGCGGTCAGCATCATTCTTACTTTGTCATCACTGTGGCTGGGCTGTTACATCATGTCTCACGACATTGATACCTATCAGATCCACATGGTGGTTTCCAAACCGGTTTCCCGGATCACGGTCTGGCTGGGCAAATGGACCGGCATCAATATGATAAATATTGTTCTGCTGCTGTTGTCGGCTCTGGCGGTGTATGCGATGGTGATGTTCCGCTACCAGAGTGCCGGGGAAGAGGGGGCATTGGCGGATCGTCAGCTGGCGCGGGAGAATGCGAAGTCGGAAAAAGAGAGGATCCGTTCTCAGGTGCTGGTTGGCCGCCGCAGTTATCTGCCCAAAGCGCGTGATCCGGAAAGGGCGGCAGAATTTGCGGTTCGCCGCCGGGTCATGGAGCTGCAGAAAGAGGGCAAACAGCTGCCGGATTCGGAATTGATAAAGATGCGTGATGAGATCAAATCGCAGATCGACAAACTTCCGATCGAAGTGCAAAGCGGTGAAGCTTACCGCTGGATCTTTGAGAATGTGCCGCAGGAGTTGAATGATACTTCGCTGATCCTGCGTTACCGTCCGTATCTGGGCAAAGTTTCCAGTGAAGACCAGCGCGAGAGCAGTATGCAGTGGGCGGTATTTATGCCGCACACGGGACAGGACGGCAGTTACGCGCTTTATCCTTTTGCTCTGACCAACGGTCCGGAATCCCATTTTACCGGGGTTTTCCATGAGAAAGAATTGCCCAAAGGAGTGATAACCAAAGACGGTACGGTGCTGGTGGAAACGGCGAACTTTGACCGGATGGGCGGTAAACACTACTATCAGACAGCCGACGGACCGAAATTGTTGATCCCGGTATGCAGTTTTGAGATGAATTATCTGCGGGCGATACTGGTAATGACGATCCAATTGCTGTTGCTTTCCGGTCTGGCGTGTGCATTCGGCGGATTTCTGACGATGCCGACGGCGGTATTCATGGTGGTCAGTTATCTGCTCTTCGGTGCGTTGTCGATGGTATTGACTGATTCATCGTTTTTCCTGGAGTCGGCGTGGGATCATGCCGGGCAATTTCTGGCCAAAGCACTGCTGCTGATAGTTATTCCTCTGCAGCATTTTGATGTAACGGATCTGCTGTCCGGCGGTGATCTGATCGAGTTTTCCTATATTGGGGAATTATTTTTCAAATATTTTCTGCTGCGCGGTGTGCCGTTGTTCCTTTTCGGCATCTGGCTTTACCGGCGGCGTGAAATGGGAGCTGCGGTGAGAAAATGAACAGATTTCGCAATATGACTCTGATTTTGGCACTGCTGCTGATCACGGCCGGGGTGCTTTTCGGCATCCGGCGCATTGAATACCGGTTGGACAGGGAAATCAATGAGCAGAAGCTCCGTTTTACCGGGGCGGTCAATGATGCACCGCCGGCGGTGGTATTCACGACGGTGGCTCTGGGAAGTTTCCGGGGGCTGTTGGCAGATATTCTCTGGCTGCGGTCGGAGATGCTCAAAGGTAAGAAAAATTATTTTGAAATGGTGCAGCTGGCGCGTTGGATCACGGACTTGCAGCCCAATTATTCCGGCGGTACGGCTTATCTGGCGTGGAATTTGGCGTACAATATTTCAGTGACCAGTTCGGATTACGAGGATCGCTGGTACTGGGTCAACGAGGGTATTCAGCTGATCCGGGACAAAGCGATGCTTTACAATCCGGATGATCCGCTGCTTTTCCGGGAGTTGTCATGGATATATCTGCATAAGCTGGGAAATCTGATGGATGATGCCAACTTGTATTACAAGAATCAGATGGCGATCCAGATGACCAATATTCTCGGCAGCACGACTCCGGATTGGGAATTGCTGGCTTCTGCTCCGGAGAGCAAGGAGGCGTTTCTCAAAAAGTATCCGGAAAATTCTCCATTCTGGGAGGCGGTGAAAAAAGCCGGATACAACAATTACGATGAGTTGTTCATAGCCTTTCGTACTCCGGTCAAAGCGGCATTGCCGGAACAGTTGCGCCTCTATCTGCCGCAGGCTGAATTTGCGGCACTGGATGCATTTTTCCGGGCGGAACTGCTCCGTAATAAATTGAAGCTTGATCCGAAAAAGATGGTCGAAATCGACCGGAAATACGGGAAAATGGATTGGCGTGTACCGGAATCGCAGGCGATCTACTGGGCGACCCTGGGGGTGGAAAAGAGTTCAGCCGGCGGCCGTACTCCGGATATCAACTGTGTGCGTATCGTATCGAACAGTCTGCAGGCGGCATTCCGCAGCGGCCGGATATTGATGCTGGGGGAGGATGGCCGGAGCATTCAGTCGGTTCCCAATCTGAATCTGGCAGATTCGGCGTATGCGGCGTTTGAAGTCGGTGAAGCCGAATATGGCGGCAGCGGCGCGGGCAACAGTTTCCGCAGTGCCAAAATAAATTATCTCAAAGACGCCATTCCGTTGATCTACATCAACGGCAATATAACCAAGGCGCAGGAGTTCTTTGACCGGCTGGTGAAGATCGACGGCCCGCAGAAGCGCAACAATCTGGATGAGTTTGTCATGGTCGAATTTGCCGAAGATGTACGCGATGCGGATGTGGAAAAGGCCAGTTCAGTTATCAGCGGTCTTATCCAGCGGGCGATCATCAATTTGCTCTACGGCAACCGCGATGCAGCTGTGGCCAATGAACGGCTGGCACGTTACATTCATGGCAGTTATGTGCAGAGAAACAAGGATGTCAAGCGCAATGTCCTGCCGCCTTACAACCGGATCAAGCAGGGGATTATCGACAACAGCCGCCGCAATCTGCCTCCGGCACTGGTCAGCATTCTGGAAGCGGAAATCGGTGCGGAAAAAGCTGATGCTGCTGAAAAATTTATTCCGAAGGAGACAACGGCGATGTGATTTGATAAAATCGGTTCGGGTTGTCTTAAGCGGTGCCGGAGAGAAGCTGGAAGCTCCGGCCGGCAGAAAATTTTTCAGCATAAAGGTGTACTCCGGGAAAGGCCGGAGTACGGATAGTCATATCGGGGATGAAAGTGGAGGAGTTTATATTCGGTTCACAGCCAGGCAGTACGGGGAACTGGATAATATTTGCAGTCAGTCTTGCCTGTGCATTGTTTGTGTCACATATCTGTTCATTGATGGAGGCGGCGATATTGAGCGTTACGCCGAGTCAATTGGCGGAATTGCGTCAGAAGCATCCGGCGATCGGTGATGTGGCGCAGAATTTAAAACGCGAAATAGATAAGCCGCTGGCGGTGATTCTGATTTTGAATACAGCGGCACATACGATCGGTGCTGCTGTCGCCGGTGCGAGTTTTGCGGAACTCGGCTACGGCAGATATATGGGGATATTTTCACTGATTTTTACTCTGGTGATGGTGCAGTATACTGAGCTGCTGCCCAAAACACTGGGGGTCAGATTTAATACCGTGATATTGAAAGTGGCAGTCCGACCGCTGTATATTGCGACACTGGTACTGGCACCGCTGATCAAATTGACCAAGTTCATCAACCGTCCTTTTGAGGGCAAAACTCCGGCGCGTCCGACTCCTGCGGAAGAGATTTCCGCACTGGCGGCGATGGCGAGGAGCAATCAGACGATTTCCAGCCGTCAGGAGAGGATCATCCGGATGGTGCCGTCACTTTCGGAAAAGTGCGCCGAGGATGTGATGATCGCACTGGAAGATGTCTCATTTCTGGATGCCGACATGTCCCTGGATGATGCGATCAACGCTACCGGAGATGATTTTCACACCCGTTATCCGTTGTGCATCGAGGGTGATCGCAGCCGGGTGCCGGGGTATGTGAATATCAAGGAGATCATTCTGGCGGTGCAGCATGGCAAGGGCGATATGAAAGTATCGGATATCATGCGGCCGATAGCGTTTGCTGATTCCGATGACAGTGCATCCAAACTGCTGGAGATGTTTGCCGCCCAGCACTGCCATATGACGATCATCCGCGATGCCGGTTCCGGAAAAACATGCGGTCTGGTAACGTTGGAAGATATTGTGGAAGAGTTGATCGGGGATCTGGATGATGAATTTGATCCGCTGCCCCGGACATTTTACGCGCCGGGAGATAATCTCTGGGTGGTCGGCGGCGGGGTGCCGCTGGCTCAGCTGGCGCGGGATACGCAGCTGGATCTGCCGCGCCGGGCGGAATCGGTATCATCGTGGTTCGGCCGGGAACTTGGTTCACAGGTGAAAGTCGGTGACCGGCTGATATGGAAAAATGCGGAACTTTTTGTCCGCAAGATCCGCCGCCGTCAGGCGTGGGAATTTCATCTTAAACGCAGAAAACTTATGTAAATATTTTATGAAAGGAAATGGTAAATATGCCGCAGGATATCAGAAAATTTCAGCAGGATAAAATATTGGTGTCGCCGTCGATTCTGGCGGCGGACTTCTGTGAATTGGGTAAAGAGTGTGAGGAGGTGGTCGCTGCCGGGGCCGAGATGCTGCATCTGGATGTGATGGATGGCAAAATGGTACCTAATATCTCCTTCGGAGTACCGGTAATCACCTCTTTGCGTAAGCGCAATCAGGCGATTTTTGATGTACACCTGATGATCGACCGTCCGCTGTTTTACACTCCGGCATTTGTAAAAGCCGGGGCGGATCATATTACATTTCATGTGGAGAGTTCCGATGATCCTCTGAAAACGATCGAATGCATCCATTCTCACGGCTGTACTGCCGGTATGTCTTTGCGTCCGGGGACTCCGGCCGAGGCTCTTTTCCCCTATCTGGATAAATTGGAAATGGTGCTGGTAATGACCGTCGAACCCGGTTTCGGCGGACAGAGTTTCATGGAGGATCAGGTTCCCAAGATCGCGGCGTTCCGCCGGGAGATCCTCCGTCGCGGTTTGCAGTGCCACATTGAAGTTGACGGTGGTGTCAGCGGCAAAACGGTGGAAAAGGTGGTTGCCGCCGGAGCGAATGTACTGGTTGCCGGTACGGCGGTATTCCGGCATCCGGAAGGAATGGTTGCCGGGGTGCAGGCATTGCGTGATGCTCAGGATAAATTTGACAGTGCGCTGTAATTGTCAGCAGGAGATGCAGAGATGGTGGAGCTGGATTTTCAGAAAAGCGGCGGTTTGATTCCGGCGGTGGCGCAAGATTGGCGTACCGGAGAGGTGTTGATGCTGGCTTATATATCACCGGAATCCTGGGCGGAAACGCTTGCTTCCGGTTATGCCACTTATTTTTCCCGCAGCCGGGGAAAGTTGTGGAAAAAGGGAGAATCCAGCGGCCATCTGCAGAAAATCCACGCGATACTGGTGGATTGTGATCTGGATACGGTGGTATTCAAAGTCGAGCAGCTCGGTCCGGGAGCCTGTCATACCGGGCACCGGAGTTGTTTTTACCGGGAAGTTGCAGGGGATGAACTGCGCGAAATATCCGGAACGGTCTTTGATGCGGAAAAGGTATATCAGGTGAAAAAATGAGTGCGATCATCAATTTGCTGCGCCGGGAACTGCCTGAAATAAAAATTTCGGAAAATTTGTCCTACAAAGAATTGACCTCTCTGGGATGTGGTTCGGCTTTGCTGCCGGTGCTGGTGGAACCGGACACGGAACTCCAACTGGTCAAATTGCTGAAGTTGCTGACTAAAAAGGAACTGCCGGTTTTTCTTTTCGGTGCCGGGACCAATCTGGTCGGCAGTGACCGCCGGATCGAAGCAGTCGGAATCCGGCTCTCCGGCAAGGCATTTTCCCGCGTGGCGATCGATGGAAATTGTGTGGTGTGCGGCGCGTATGCCAAATTGCCGCTGCTGGCGTCTCTCTGCGGTAAAGCCGGATTGGGCGGTTTAGCTCCGTTATCCGGCATCCCCGGCAGTATCGGCGGGGCTTTGCGGATGAATGCCGGAGCCAATGGGCAAGAGATATCTTCATCGGTCAAATCGGTACGCGGTTACTTCACAGACGGTCGGGAATATTCTGCCGGCCGGGATGATATCCAATGGTTTTACCGGGGCAACTCCATTCCGGAAGAGGTGATAATCACGGAAGCGGTCTTTGAATTGAGTCAGAGTAACGCTGCGCTGGAAGAGGAGGAAATCTGCCTGGAGAATGACCGGCGGCGCAAACGGGAACCGGCGGGGCGTACTGCCGGATGTGCGTTCCGTAATGTTTCGGTACAGGACAGTGCCGGAAAACTTATTGATGAATGCGGTTTGCGCGGTTTGCGGGTCGGAGATCTGGTTGTCAGCGCAAAGCATGCCAACTACCTGATGAATATCGGTGATGCAACGGAAGCTGATTATCTGGAAATGGTACGGATATTGCGGCGGGCAGTCAGTGACAAACACGGCTTCTATCTGCGGACAGAGATAATTCCGGTGAATCCGGAACTTGCCGGATTGATCGAGAGCGACACTCCGGCTCCCCGGGTGAATATTCTGTGCGGCGGGGTCAGCAGTGAACGGGAGGTCTCTCTGAAAAGCGGTGAAACAGTTACCCGGGCTCTGCGGAATGCCGGATTCAAAGTCGATCATACCGATATCCGGAAATGCGAAATTACCCGGAGTATGCAGGAAGCTGATGTGGTTTATCCGGTGCTGCACGGCGGATTCGGAGAGGATGGTACGCTTCAGCGGATGCTGGAGGATGCTTCTATCCGTTTTGTCGGTTCCGGTTCGGCGTCCAGCTGGCTGGTCATGGACAAGATCGCCACGAAAAAACTGCTGGACAAGATCGCGCTGCCGACAGCACGTTGGGCGGTGGTGACACGGGAAAACAGGCAGATCCCGGCGGAATTGCACTTTCCGCTGGTGGTGAAAGCTCCGTGTGAAGGTTCGACCGTCGGTATCGAGATCGTACAGAATGCGGAAAACTGGGAAGATGCTCTGGACAAGGTTTTCAAATATGCCGATGAATTGCTGGTCGAGGAATTTATCAAAGGTACGGAAATCACCGTTCCCATTTTGAATGCGGTGGCGATGGAAGTCATCGAAATCGTTCCGCCGGCCGGTGGAGTGTACGATTGGGATGCCAAATATGTCTATAAAAACGGTACGACGGAGTACTTCTGTCCGCCCCGGTCACTGCCGGAAGCGGTAACGGCACTTGCCAGAGAATATGCCTTGAAATTTTATCATGCGGCCGGATGCCGGGATATTCTGCGGGTGGATTTTATTGTGGATGCCGACGGTGTGCCGCGTGTACTTGAGGGTAATTCCCTGCCGGGCAACACCGATCACAGTCTGGTACCCAAAGCGGCACAACATGCCGGAATGTCGATGGAAAAGATGACCGCACTGATGGTATACTGTGCGATGAAACGTTCCGGAGAGGCTCCGTTGACGGTGGCTCCGGCCAAATCGCGGGGAAAAATTTCCGGATTTTTCAGCCGGTTATTCAACACATTGTGCAATATGTCCGGATTGTTTGCTGCCGCAGTTCTGCTTTATGCCGGTTATGCCCGGCAGGAAAGTTCCGGAAATCTTCCGTCACTGGTTCTGATTTCCGGAGGGATACTGGTCGCAATATTTGCTTTGTGCCGTCAATTTGACCGCCGTTGAAAATCAACCGGCGGCGGTAAATTCCACATCTCCGGCAACCGGAACGGCAACTTTGTGCCAACCGGGAGCCAGTTGCGTAACAGCACACTCTCTGCCGCAGCAGTCGCGGACGGAGGCGCGGGCGGCAACCGGCAGTTCAACCATGATTTCCGGCACATTGGAAGCATTTACCACCACTTCGGTGAATCCGGCAGCAAGTTTGCTGCAGGGTACTTGCAGCCGGTCAAGGTACACGGCACTGACCGCTTCAACGCCGCTTTCACCGCGCAGCAGCGGATAATTCATATCCGGAAATGAGGGGATGAAGCTGCCTTGTACCAGAGCCGCCTGATGCTGTTTATAAAACTCCAGACGGTAACGGATCATTGCCAGATGGGAGGCGGAAATTTCGGCCAGTTTTACCGAAACTTGCGGTACGGCAAAGAGGACCGACAGGAGTTGTTTGGCTGCGGATTCGACCGGTTCGGCGTAATCCCAGCGCAGCATGTCGCCGTGAACCGCTGTCGAACCGGAGGAAAGGCGCAGATCTGCGATCCGGATCCGGTTGGCGGTGATATCTCCGGGACAGTCTGCCGCGCGCATCATATTGCCGTATTTACGGATGGCCGGGCCGATGTACTTCTGCCGGAATTCGATCATGATGTCCGGCTTGATGGCTTTGAGGGCATTCATGATCCCGGTCATCAGGACATCGGTAGCCTGCGGGATGTTTTTGAAATCACGGCCGGCATAATTTTCTGCAATCGCCGGATCTGTCACATTTTCCGGCAGAGCCAGCCGGTCGATAAAGTCCAGTTTGAATCCATCCAGATCCCAATCCTGCAATGCTTGGCAGTAAAGATCGATCAGAAATTTACGCACTTCCGGGAAACGGGGATCAAGGACGGAAGCTTGAGACAATTCATTGGAAAAAAGAAATTTACCTTTGAATTTGGAGTAATTTTTACTGTCAAACCCCATAAAAGGCACCGAATACCAGAGCATATATTTCATGCCGAGATCGTGGATGCGTTTGACATGAGCAGCCATATCCTGTGAACGGTTGGGGGCCACCTCCCAGTCGCCGCAGCTGGCGTAGG
Source organism: Lentisphaeria bacterium (assembly GCA_017628235.1). Lineage (GTDB taxonomy): Bacteria > Verrucomicrobiota > Lentisphaeria > Victivallales > Victivallaceae > UBA1784. The sequence goes on from JAGBZM010000003.1 coordinate 46,667, forward strand.
TACAGATACCGTCGGCACTCTGCCAGCCGTCATCGACGATGACCAGATCCATTCCCGCTTTCTTTGCTTCGGCACACTCTTTTTCGATTTCATGGTCGGTGATATCTTTGTGATAGCTGTACCAGGTGGAGTAAAGCGGTTCAAAACCGGCTTGCGGAGTGATGTTCGGGGTGTATTCCGGGAGTTTTTCCAGAGATTCAAACGCCTGTCCGATGGCTTGACTGAAGTGGATGCGGCGGCGGTCAAAACGCAGTTTCACCTGATAAAATGTACCGGGAGGTTCCGGCATGGTGAAAAATTTTAATTGCGTATTGATTTCAAAAGTGTGTTCCTTCACTCCGCTTTGCCAGACGATCCGGCGCAGCGCATCGGAAACTGAACAGCACATGGCATTGGTATCATCCTGATTGATCAATCCCAGTACCGGCGCACCGGAGGCCAGTTCGCTGATAAAAGTTTCTCCCCACTCCGGCAGGAGGGTCTTATCCAGATGCAGATTGGCATTCCACCGGGTGGCAATCTCCCCTTTGGGAATGCGGAACGCAACCAGCATCGCCGGGAATTCGTTTTCACTACTGCCGGTCAAGGTCAGGGTCAATTCGTCCACGCCGTCGGCAACTGCGGCAGCTGTATGGGATAACTGCCATGAATCATTATTTTCCCAACTGACATTGACGGTGTAACCGCCGGGCATCAAAATATCTCTTTTCATAGAATAAATCCTTAATGTTATACGTGCATTGCTTTAACATAACACCGGTAATGAAAAAGTCAATGTACATTCAGGAGTTATTATGAAATTACCGCCCGGAGTATGGCGGGTCGCGGCCCGCCATAACTTTGTCCGGTTATTTTTTCTCCGGTGAAATTGAAATCAGTTTGGCCAGATTTGCCGCCATCCGCAAGAGATTTTTTTCCGTTCCGGCGATGGCATCACTCAATGATACCGGGCCGGGAGCGATGCTGAAGCAGCCGCTGAATATCTTTTCCAGAGCAGCGGTATCTCCCTGCAATGCTCCGGAAACCAATACTGTCGGCACCTGATATTTGGCCGCAGCTTCGGCTACACAGGCGCATAATTTGCCGCAAACCGTCTGCTCATCACTGCGTCCTTCGCCGGTTATCACCAGATCCGCCTGGGGCAGCGCATTGGTAAATCCACTGTATTCCATGATCAGGGAGGCCCCGGAAACCAATTGGGCATTTAGTATTTTCCGCAGCGCGAATCCCAGACCGCCGGCAGCTCCGTCACCCGGATGATCCGCCGGATCATTCCACAATTCTGCCCAGTGGTGCAAATTGGCATCCAGACTTTTCACCATTTCCGCCGTTGCTCCTTTCTGGGGGCCGAAGACCGCTGCTGAACCATTGGGACCGCACAGCGGATTGACCACATCGCACGCGACTTTGATCCGGCATTGAGTCAGCCGGGGATCAAGTCCGGAAATGTCCACGCGCGCCACATCCCGCAAGCCGCCGCCGCCGATACCATCCGGCAACAGCAGATCGCGGCGGTCAAAAAATCTGGCTCCCAACGCCTGAAGCATACCGGCTCCGCCATCGACTGTCGCACTGCCGCCGATGCCGATCAACAGATCGCGGTATCCGTGTTCCAACAGTTTGACCAGCATGGTTCCAACTCCGTAAGTTGTTGCAGCCAAAGGATTCAATTCATCGGAAGTCAGACGTTCAATGCCATTGGCTTCGGCACTTTCCAATACGGCGGTATCCGCAAGGAGTACAGCCTGCCCCGTCACCGGACGCATCAGCGCATCGGATGTGGGGATACGGATAAATTTTCCGCTGCGGGAAGCCGCCAGTGCACCAGCCATTCCTTCACCGCCGTCGGACAGGGCAATCGTAACGACTTCATCCTTCGGCCGGATGCTCTTCCAGCCGTCAGCAAGTATCCGTGCTACTTTTTCGGCCCGCAGAGAACCTTTATAGGAGTCCGGGGCAATAATGATCTTCATGCTTTGTCCACCTTTATCCTGAACGAAGCTGCCGGGGAACCGGCGGCATTATAGATTGTATTTTCCGGGAAATCGGCCCATGCATAATAAACTTCTGCGGCATCAGCTGCATTCCCGCCGGAGAGGATAATGGTATTGTTGTCAACTTTCACATTCTCTGCCGCCTGGCAAGTGCCGTTTTCACTGACCAGAAACAATCCACTGTTTTCAGCAGTCAGCTTCAAACCTTCCGCGCAGGCGAATTCAAGGATGATACTGTGATCCGCACGCGCGGATGCTTTCACGATCTCCGGTCCGGACGGAACTGCTTGTGTACAGTCGTAAATATGATGCAATGCACACATGGCCAAACGTTTACCTACATCCCGCTTGTTTTGCGGGTGGATGTCGTTTTCATCACCGATATCAATGGCTGAAACCATATATGTATCCGGATCATCTTTGGCCAGCAGCCGTTGAGATTCCCGCAGTTCCGCCCAGATGGAATTCCGGAGAAAACTTTTCTTTTCGCCATATCCGGCTAATTGCACCATGATGAAAGGCATACGCGGCAATCCCCATTGCCGCCGCCAGTCATCGATCAGAGCCTGCATGATATCCCGGTATTTCCGGGCATTTTTCAAAGTATCGGCGTTGCTCTCGCCCTGATACCAGATCACCCCGCGTATTGCTCCGGGGATCAGCGGCCGGATCATACCGTTGAAAAGGATGCCCGGAGTATTGGGATTGCCCGGGCCGAAAGCTGCCCGTTTACACTCCACTTTGCCCCGGTCATATTCGCTGATAACGCGCCACTGTCCATTGAGCGCGATCTTTTCTCCGGTACTTTGATTGATCAATTCCCATTCGCCGTTGATCGAACCGTCGTGAGCAAAAGAGAACGCTCTGATGGCGACACAATTCCTGCCGCCTTTGACCAATTCTCCGGGAATGGAGTAATTGCGTACCGCATTCCAGTACTCAGTGTCAAAGTCTTTGCCGGTACGTCCGATCTCTTTGCCGTTGAAGTAACTTATGTCGTGTTTATCGACGGTGCCGCCGGTCAGCAGCAGATCACATCCTGCCCATGAATCAGGTATTTCCACGTACTTGCGTACCCAGATGGCTCCGTTTCCGGAAATGTACTGTTTGATCCAGCTGCCGGGGATCTTCATGGTCTGCCACAGAGAATCATCAAATCCGGTATCGGCATACCCCATTGCTTCGCCGCTGTTGCCGCTGTCTTTTTGAACTTCCGGCAGATCATCATAGAGGCTGGATTCGGTGAAACTCTTTTCCCAGTTGTTTCCATGCCAGTGGATTTTCCGCAATCCGGCGGCATAACCGGCTGTTTCCGGAGCTGCGCACAGTGCCTGATAACTCATCCATGCTTCCGCAATCGTACCACCCTTCGCGGAGGAGATTATGCCGATGGGAACTCCCAACTGATATTGCAGGCCCATTCCGAACCATGACGCAACCGCCGACATTCCGCCGCAATTATCCGGAGACACCTTCTGCCACCGGCCGCCGCAGGTGGATTCCTCTGCCCCGGAGGTACACTCCGGCACTGTGAATATCCGGAATTGTTCCGGATCCATGATCATCTCCCGGAAAAGTTTTTCCTGTTCATCGGCTACTTTTCCCCGTCCGGAACCGCCGCTGCATATTCTGCTGCCCAGGGTGTATTCCATATTGGATTGGCCGGATGCCAGCCACACTTCACCGACCAGAATATCCCGGCAGACAACTTTTTCACCGCTGTCTCCGGGAATGAATACGGTCAACTCAAACGGGCCGCCGGCCGGATGGGCGGGAAGATACAACCGGAAATTCCCTGCCGCTGAAGAACGGGTGACGGAAACAACTCCGTCAAATTCACATTTTACGGTCTGTCCCGGCGCACATTTTCCCCATACCGGGATATCCATGTCCCGCTGTAAAACTGCGCCATCCTGAAAAATTGAAGCCAGAAACATCCTGATATCCTTTTTTTGATTTTTATGTTATCTGTTCATCAGATAAGATACATCGCTTACTGAAAAAAACAACTTTTTTTACAAAAATCTCTTGTATTTTTTTCCGGGGTGAATTATATTCATATGGTGCGGGGCAGTGAGTTGTCCCGGAAACGGAAAATCTAACAGGGAGGTGGATATGGCTGTTTTGACGATCGCCAGAGAACTCGGAGCCATTGTCAGCGGAGAAGAACTTGCTGTGTGTGCAACTCTCGGTCTTCATTGTATCAGTCGGGCCACTCTGGAAAAACGCTTTCTGGAACTCGGGATCGACCGCAACTGTTTTCACCGTTTTGATGAGTGCCGACCGGGAATTGCCGGAGCAGTGACCAATGGTGCCAGCTGTTACTGGGAAAATTTGCGTACCATTATCCTGCAGGAGCTGCTTCAGGACAATATTGCCATCATCGGACGCGGCGGCAACTTTCTGCTGTATGAATTGGTCGATTGCCTGCGGGTCAGATTCGTTGCTCCCCGGGAATACCGTATCCGGCAGATCGCCAGAGAACGTGCCATTTCCGAAAATGAAGCCGGTAAAATCATCGCTCAGAGTGATGTCGACCGGGAAAAATTCTGCAATTTTTATTACGGAAAGAGTTGGAAAGACCCGGATAATTACGATCTGGTCATCAATACTGCGGAAATTCCGATGGAAAAAGTCGCCATTCTGATCCCGCAACTGCTGCCGCCGCCGGTTTCCGGGGCAGAAAAACAGCAGTTGCAGCTGCTTATCCGGGCGCAGATCATCAAGCAGACATTGTGTGCCGCCCCGGAATTGCAGCTGCATTTTGCCGAGGTAATGGTTGATGAAAGCGGCACAGTCACTCTGCGCGGGAATGTTGCATCCTCCTCCGCTGCGCGGCGGGCGGAAGAGATCGTTGCCGCCATGCCGGAGGTCAGTGCGGTCAACAATGAGTTGGTCGTAGTACTCCAGGATATTCCCAACCGTTTGCCGCCATTCATGCATTGATCAGTTGTGGCGGTACCCGGTCAGAATGCCGGTCAGCGGATACGGGAGTTATATAAGACGGTGAAATTTTCCAGCGCGCGGTCATATATTTCCGCCTTGTTCCGATCCGGGACGATGATCGTTTCCGGGGCGCAGAATTTTTCCGTTAATCCGGCAAATGAGTACTTACCGATGCTGTTTGCCGCCCGCATGGCAGCTCCGAGTGCAGCGGTTTCCGCTGAACCTCCGGTGTAAACCGGTACCTGGAACACATCGGCGGCCAACTGCCGGAGCAGCGGACTGACGGAAGCTCCGCCGGTCAAACGGATGGAACGCAAATTAAGCATATTTCCGGCATGAAATCTGATGGTCAGCATTTGGGATTCCAGAAATGCTCGGATAAATTCGCCGGGAGAGAGTGCCCGGCAGTCAAAATCGTAAAGCATTCCCGGTGTTGATACCGGAGGTGTGGATTCCGGCAGCACAAAGGGCAGCAGCTGATGCCGGCCCGGAAATGTCCGGTTGACTGCTGCGGCGGTCTCTTCCCAACTCAAATTGAATTTTTCCCGGATCACCTCCCGGGCAAGCGATCCGTTGGCAAAGCAGAGCAGCGTCATGAATCCTCCGGCTGGATTGCCGAAGATATGACCGTAATTCCCTTTTATATCCGTCAGCGAACCGGCTGAACCGAAAAACGTATCACTGGTCCCCAGAGAAATTACGGCCGTACCGGGAGCGTAACCGCCGCAACCGATGAGGGATACCGGATTGTCGCCGGACCAGAGATTGACCGGGATGCCCGGACGCAAACCGTATTTGGCAAAGTATCCGGATAATTTGCCCGGAGCCGCCGCTGATGGCGCACATGCCGGCAGTTTTTCCAATAATCCGGGGGCGGTAAATGCCGTTAACTCCGGATGCCACTGCATTGTCCGGAGATCCAGCAGATTCATTCCGGCTCCGTCGCCATGATCTATCGGCATATTTTCTCCGGCCAGTATCGAAGTCATAAAGGAACTCAGCAAATGGATGAATGTTGTCCGGCGGTACTTTTCTTCCTCTTCGCGGGAAAATTTCATGATCTGGGCGGCGGCAAAGCGCATTACTGCATCACTGCCCGTGATATCACGCAACTTTTTACCGAAGTGCTTCTGCAGCAATTCACACTCTTTGCCGGTGGACGCATCCATCCAGATCGGAGCTGCTGCCCGGCTCAATGCCGCTTGCAATCCGCTTGCCAGATCAGTATTTCCGAAAAGATTTTTCAACCTTTCCGGAAACGAATCATTCAGATATACTGTCCCATGCTGCTGAGCCGATCCGGAGATCCCGGAAACTTCCGCCAGCGGCCAATTTGCCTGATTCATCCGGGTGAAAAGCAGATCCAGCGCAGCGGCGAACATCAGCGGATCTGCCTGCCGGACCGCCGGATCGCTGTGCGGCAGAAATCCTGACGGCGAATTGTATTCCGGCAGATCCCTCCCGTAATGTACGCTTACAGTTTCACTGACCGTACCTTTGGCCGGATCGATCAGCAGTGCTTTCATGCTCTGGGTGCCAAGATCAATACCTAAAAAGCTCATTTGCCGCATATTCCTTTCCCGGATGATTTACAGATTGCACATCTGGCGGATGCAGGCCAGGTCTGCTGCGGATTGTCCTGTTGCTGATGACGGTTCTTTGATCCGGTCTGCCAGCGTCAGCGCGATATCCAGAGCTTCGGAACAGTTGCGGATAAAGCGGCGGCGGCTTTCCAGCTGATCTTTGACATCGGCTTCGGCCCGGAGCATGTGGCAGTCAAACTCCACCACACCGCGCCAGTTGAGTTTTTTCAAAGTGTGGAACATCATTACTGTTTCTTTCAGGCCTTCCGGTCCGACCAGCGGCGGAAAATCATCATCAAACTGCGCTTTGATCTGACTGCCGAAGTGGAGAAATTTCAGCTTGTTCATACTGATGAGATAAGCTGCTGTCATCACCGGACTCATCAGCGCCATGCTTTCATGTTGGAGCAGTTCCGGATTTATCCCCCAGAAATCCGGTTCATTGAGCTTGCTGCAGATGAAGCCCACCGCATGACCGGATGTCGGCAGAAACATCTGACCGCGCGGTTCATTGGGTTTGGGTTCGATCGTGCCGCCGATATAGTTGGTCATCCGGTTGGCCCGGATATAGTCAGTGACATTGTTCAAACCGTCAGCAAGATACTGGTAAACCTTGTCCCACTGCGTGACCACCGGAACTTCAAAACCATCTCGCGCAACCCAGTATACATAATAGTCCGCATTGAAAAACTGCCCCAGACGTAAGGTCCTCTGGACTTTCAACCGGGCCAGACGGCGGATCTCCGGAGACGGATTGCAAAGACCGCCGTCGCGGAACATCGGATGGCCGTGCAGACTGCAGATCGACGAATTTACCGAAACTCCGGCTTCGTCCAGTATCGATTTGATCTCATGAATTCTATCATACGCAGCACTTTTCGGATCAAGATCATCTTCCGGATTTTCCGGGTCCCAGGGAATCAGGTCATCATCATGGTAGGCGGTCGCTTCGATCAACCCGGCTTTCCCGGCTTCTGCAATCAACCGCGCCGTCTGCAAGGAATCTATCCGGTCAAGCACCGGCCCACCAAATGGATCA
>JAGBZM010000048.1 GCA_017628235.1 Lentisphaeria bacterium
AAAAAGGGTGCAAAACATGACCTGGGGGGGTGCGAAACGACCGGGGCATGAGCCAAAGGGCGCGTACTCGAAAGGGTGCAAAACATGACCTGGGGGGGTGCGAAACGACCGGGGCATGAGCCAAAGGGCGCGTGAGCCGGTAAACCGGGGCGTACCCGGGAAAAAGCAGCCGGGATACTCCAAGTAGCATTGGAGCCATCCGGATGCCGCAGGAGTTCAATACTCCCGGCGGTAACTCATAAAAATTTCTGACGGCAGCAAGCTGGCAACGGTTTGCTGACAGGGGAGTTTTTTTATGTTTTGGAAAAGTTTTAACAGTTGTATATAACATAAGGTATGATGATGAAGTCAGGAACATTCAGAGCAGAAGAGATCTGGGATCTCGCCGTCTGCACCCTGAAAAGCCGGAGTGAATCTCTCTACCGTCAGTGGTTCTCGCAAATGACCGCCCTGACCGTCGAGGATGATTTGCTTACTATCGGCGTGTCCGATGACTTTTTCCGCGATATGGTCATCGATAATTATGGCGACCTGATCCAGCATGCCCTCGAAAATATCAACGGCAGAAGTTACCGTTTTGAATTGAAAAGCGGTGTGCTTCCACGCCGGCAGCCGGATATACCGTCCGCACCTGCCGCTGTCCCGGTTCAACCGGCAGTCACTCCTGCCGTTGTCACCCGGCGCAAACAGCTCTTCTCATTCGATAACTTCATCTGCGGCAACAGCAACCGCCATGCTTACGCGATGGCCCGTTCCGCCGCCGAAGCTCCGGGAGAATGTTATAACCCGCTTTTCATCTACGGTACCAACGGAATCGGCAAAACCCACCTGCTCCAGGCTGTCGCCGGCAAAATTTCTGTCGAACGCCCGGAAATGGTTATCCGTAATGTCACCTGCGATGAAATGCTCAATGATTACTACGATCTGCTCACCCACCATCGCGGCACGACCGAATTCCGGGCCGGTTTCCGCGATGTGGATGTACTGCTGATCGATGATATCCACCGGCTGGCTAAAAAAACTGCTCTGCAGGAGGAATTTTTCAACATTTTCAATATCCTCTATCAGCAGGGAAAACAAATCGTTTTGACCAGCGACCGGCAGCCTTGTGAATTATCCGGAATCGACCGCCGGTTGAGCAGCCGCTTTGAACAGGGCATGACCTGCCAGATCGGTATGCCGGAGTACGAACAGCGTTTGGTCATCCTCCGTATGTGGCGGCAGACCCACCTTACCAATCCGGCCCTGCCTGATACCATCCTGGAGTTTCTGGCTGAAAATATCAGCAGTTCGGTCCGGCGGCTCAAAGGATGTTTCCTGCGCCTTTCGGCATATGCCGAAATGAGTGGCACCGAAGACCTCTCCATTTCTGAAGCCGAAGACCTGCTGCATGCTCAGCTGACCGAGGAGAGCCTTGCCCGCGATATCCGGCCGGAAACCATCCAGCAGACGGTCGCCAATCACTTCGGCATCACTCTCGGTGATATGATCGGCAAATGCCGTTCACGCCATGTTGCAGATCCACGCATGATCGCCATGTATCTCTGCCGTAAACTCACCCGGCTCTCCAGCAATGAAATCGGTGAAATTTTCGGTCGGACTCATGCCAATGTCCTCCATGCTGCCAAAACCGTTCCTGAACGTTGTGCCGATGATGACATGCTCCGTCGTTCCCTGGCTCAGTTGGAGCGTCAACTGCAGAAGTAATCCGGCCTCCGTCCCGCCCCTTGCAAAAACACCCTGATTCTCATTCCTGGATGTTCAACAGGCTTGCAAAAGCATATAAATAACGGTATATTATATCATCATCATGAAATTTTAATTCAGAGGAAAGAAAAATGATTCCCCGCAGCTGCATCCCATGCGAAAAAATAGATCCGGATGCCTATGACTGGTATGTCCGGCACGCCGCCAAAGTTGCTGAAAGCCAGAACAATCAGGCTGATATTATCTTTATCGGCGACTCCATCACCCACTTCTGGAATGACGGTGAAAACATCTCCTATGGCCTTGAGTGCTGGAATGAATTTTTCTCCAATTACCGTATCTTGAACCTCGGTTTCGGTTTCGACCGGACTCAGAATATGTTGTGGCGTCTGGCACATGGCGAAGGTGACAATCAGAATCCGGCTCTGGTCGTACTCAACGCCGGAACCAACCAGTTTTCCATCACCGAAAACTACTCCGGTGATACTCCGGAAGCAGCTTTTGAAGGAGTGAAACTCCTGATTCAGACCATCCGTGACCGCTGGCCCCGGGCTGAACTGATAGTTATGGCCGTATTTCCCCGGCTGCCGGAGAATCCAACCTGGGAAAATATAAAATTACTGAATGGATATCTCACAAACTTTCTGGCTGAAAAAAATGATCAGTCAATCAAATTTATTGATATTTCCCGGCAGCTGTGCCATCCGGACGGTTCATTCAATGCCGACCTTTTTCATGACCGTTCCTGTCATCCCAACAACGACGGCTACCGGATCTGGGCCCGGGCTCTGATGCCGGAAATCTCCAGGATATTAACCAAATGAGCAAATTTACAGAATTATTTTCCCGTATCCGGCAGGATAAAAGTATTGCGCTGGCAGCCTCCTGGAGCTTCAACCAGTTGGCATATGCCATCGTTTATCCATTCATACCAATATATCTCTGTCAGGAACGGGGATTGCCGTATTCTACGGTCAGTATAATTTTCCCTCTGCTGGGACTGGCTGTCATTCTGGCTCCCCTGCCCTGCGGTTATCTGACTGACCGCTTTGGCTACAGCAAAATGATGTTCGCCGGACAGCTGCTGCGCGGTGTGATTTTTTTCATTCTGGCACTCTTTGTCTACATTCAGGCATCTTTCTGGTTCTTTGTCATCTTTCTGATGCTGAATACTGCTGTCGGGGTGGCATTTCAAGTCGGTTCTGATGCCTATCTGGTAAAACTGGCGACTCCGGATTTGCGGCCGGGATATTACAGTAAAATCCGTATCGGCTTCAATATCGGCTGGGCTGTCGGGCCGATGCTGGGGGCATTTTTCGCTAAAACTCCATTCTGGGCGTTCTTTATTCTTACCGGTATTCTGTGTATGATCGGCACTCTGTATACCTGGAAAACCTGCGGAACTCTGCCGGATACGCAGGAAAACGACACCCCCGGAAATACGCCGGTTCAGGAAAAAATCCTGTCTTTGATTTTCCGCAATCCACGTTTCTTACTGCTGATGGCCGGAACTTTACTGCTGATGCTGCTGGCTTCCCAACTTTACTCCACCATGTCGATTTTTGCCACCGGCGGCATTGGGATCAGCCGCAAAGCACTGGGGTCCATCTATTCGCTCAACGGCTTTATGGTGCTGGCTCTGCAGATACCTCTGACGGCAATACTGAAAAAACTCCGTGTCCCGCTGATAATCCAACTGGTCGGCGGTACTCTGCTTTACGCGGCCGGATATTTTTCTCTGGGATTTGCCGGAGGCGCGGCAGCGATTGCCTTGGCAGTAGTAACAGTTACTCTCGGTGAAATCATTGTTCAGCCGGTTCTTTATACCGCGACTTCCCGGGAAACAACGCCCAACACGGCCGGACGGTTGATGTCCTGTGCTTCTCTGATGCGGGGAATCGGTTACTCGGTCGGCCCCTGGATCGGCGGACAACTTTTTTCCCGGGTAACTCCGGTTCTGCTATGGGGAATTTTAAGTTCTTTTGCCATCGGCGCAGCCGCAGCTTTTGCAATGACCGGCAGTCGCCGGAAATCCGCAATCAATTCTCCGGAAAATCCTCCGGCAGAGTGAGTGCTGCTGAAGTAAATTCAGCTGTTGCATAGGATTTACCGTCTCCGGCGCGCAGATCGATCACCACGCTCTTTTCATCAAGCGGATAACAGACCGGCAAAATGATCCTGCCGGCGGTAATTTGCTGTTTGAATTCCACCCGTACCCGGTTATAAATAAAATTTTCAGGCAGAGCATCCGCCGCAACCGCAAAATAAACCGGACTGGTCAAATGCCCGTTGGGGTCCTGAAACGAGGGAGTTGCCGTAAATGACGGCCGGATGATCCCCTGCATCTGCGGCATGGGAATTTTACGGGGCAGACACTCCATCTTTTCTGCTTCATCAAACTTCAATGCGATCTTATCCGTATCCAACTTTACCGCTTTTCCGGCCTCAAGATCGAAAAACGCTCCGGTCGCATTGGCGATCAGGCACAATTTGCCCGCTTCATCCAGCATAGTTATACGCCGTAAACCGTAAATGGACTTGCAACCGTAAATTTTTACAGCGGTGGTAACTTTTTCCCGGAATTCCGGCATCCTGAATATATCTATCTGAATGGAAAAAAGAAAAACCGCCAGATGATTTTCCCGCAAAAAACGGCAAAATTCCTGTTCCTGATACTCCTGAAACTGACAGCAATTCATCATCATGGTCACTGCTTCGTGCAACTTCAAACGCTTATCCGCACCGGCACTGACAAAAGGTATTTCATTCTCCATCTGATACATGCTGCATATCCCCTGCTTTTTTCAAACCTGCTATCATGCAATATAACATTCTCTCCCGGGAAATAACCGTCATGCCCGGAAAAATGTTTTGGCCAACGGTCAGTGGCGGTACTTCTCCACCAGACGCGCCCCCGCACGAACACACTCTGCACACGGACAAGGCGGAACTGCCGCTTTTATCTCCCGGCAATTTTCAGAACCGGCGACCGTGACAAATTCAGCAGACAAAGCGGCATGGCAATCTTCCGGAGTCAGCAGCAAAGCTGCATACAAAGCTCCGCATCTGCCGCCGGGAGCATTACCCCCGCCGCAGCATTTCAGATTTTCAGCCAGTTCATCATCCCCCGCCCCGGCGGCCACCGCCTGCGCACAATTATGCAGTTTGGGAACTGCGGTAAAATATTCCAATGCTTTGCACATAATCAACTCCAGTGAGTGAAAAAACCGGGAGAACTTTCACTCTCCCGGATATATCAGCACTTCTCTCAAATCGCCAGATCGACTTGAGTACTTTCCTTGAAATCCACCCGATACGCTTCGATCACGCCGCTTTTGTACCGAACCGTGATCTCCGTTTCACCGCTGCCGTAGAGCCGGATATGTTCATCATCGATCACCTCGATATGAATGTCGATATCGGATTCGACCACCGCTTCCGGCAGTACGGTAAAGATCTTCGCTTCGCGTTCAACCACCTCGGTATCAAAGCTCATTCCCGGCACTGCGACCGTAACTTTTTTACGGTTGCCGGCAGTTGACCAGTCGGTATTGAGCAGCATCAGCCGTTTCACCGCCGGAGATTCATCCCACATATTCCAGAACACCTCTCCGGACGGATCGATCACGCGGCACTCCGGCTGATTGGCTTCGGCCAGATATGCCACCAGACGCGCCATAACCTTCTGCAGCTGCTCGTGACCGAAATAGGCATACGCCGTAAGCAGATAAACTTCACCTTTGCCGTAACGGTGCTTGACCACCAGCGGTTTACCGGTAGTTGAATCCCAGATCACAGGTTCAGCTCCGGCAAATTCAATATCAGCCAGACGGCATTCGCCATCTTCGGTGGCGCATTTGCTCGGGATCGCCGAAAGCGAAACTTCCGGATATCGGTCACGGTCGATACCATTCCAGTCACCGCTGAAAAGTTCACCGCGTCCTTTGACTTTCACACCGCAAAATTCACTCAAATCGCCATCGTTGTAAAGAGCAAGATCTTTCATCTCTTTCAAAAATTCGCGTTTGAGATGGGTGCTGAACTGGGTCAACCCGATCAACAGTGTACCGCCATCACGGACAAATTTCTGCAACTTTACATAATCTTCATCGATCATGGAGTTCCACCCCATGTGCAGCAGCAGCGAATACTGTTTGAGATAATCTGCAGTTGCTTCGGTGGGGACTTCATCAAAGTCACCGTAGGGTGTACCGGAGAAGAAGAATCGGCGTTTATTGAAATCCTGACGCAGCGGCTGAGTGCTGGCCCCCGGCATCAGCACATCCAGCACCTGACGGCATTTTTCCACCTGATTATGTCCCCATGACGGATCGTTATTGCCGAAAAGTCCCCAGACGGAATAATCCGGTGTCTGTTCCACGTCGCAGATAAAACCGTTGAAAGGTGCAGCATAACGTCCCTCGACAAAGGCGATCTTACGGACAACTTTACCTTTGCGCGGATGGGTTTTGGCAAATTTGAAAAATTCCCGGGTCATATCACGCTTGCCTTTGGTCAGGAAGTCATCCCATGCCTGACGTTCCTCTTTGAAGAGATTGAAAAGGCAGTCTTCTTCATAAATCATATTCGCACCCATCATCCAGGGCTGGAAAAGCGACAGATAATACTGTCCCAGATGGGTTTCAAAATACGGCTGATAAGGATGCTGGATCGCAATATGCACCCCCCATTCCCCGTCACGGAAAACCTCCGCTGCCGGACGCGCCTGACTGCACAAATGCTGGGTGTGCGGTACCATCGTTTCGGTCCGCAGGAAATCGACCCCGGCCATGTAACAGTAACGGTGTCCGCCGGAAGCATCACCGAATGCCGCGCGCGGAGCCGCCCGGTGAGCCCGGTCAACTTCGATTTTCAACCGTTTGATGTAATGCTCCATCGCCATTTTCATATCGGTGGATTCCCACTCCGGCTGAGGATCGAATGCATAAACAGCTCCCGGCCATTCATGCCGTCCGACACTGTGCAGCATATCCCCGGCTCCGGAGATCAAACCGCTGGCGGAACTCTCATTGTCAGAGCTTCCGGCTCCCAGCAGACCGTCAGAATTTTTCTGTTTGTCAAAATCGGTGGCAGCTTCAATATAGATTTTGTGAGTGCGGCAGAAATCAGCCCATTTGTAAAGCAATTCATCATCCACCAGATAGTGTCCGCCATTCGGCTTGTAAAGGAATGAACGGAACACCACGATATTTCCCAGCTGTGTACGCCAGGTGTAGTCCAGAATCCAATCCATCGTACCACTGGCATCATGCGGCACAGTAGTCATGTCAAATCCGACCATCACTTCCGGAGTTTCGTTATTCAAAGCATAAACTTCATCGATCACTCCGCAGCTCTCTCCGGCGGTAAAAGGAATATTGATTCCCGGCTCGCTCAATTTGAACCGGAATTCATTCCACCCCGGATTCAGGCTGAGATCGCAGCTGCCGCCGGGATATTTGACCGTCACCTGATCGGCTTTGACAGCAAAGATCCGGCCGATCTGCTCATCACTGGTCAATGCCCACCGGGGCAGTGAGAATTGCAGATGGGAATACTCTGAATTCTGCAGCACGATCCGGTTGATGAGGAAGAAATATTTTTCATGGCCGTTTTCCAATTCAAACCGGTGCTTGCCCGGAGTGGTCTGAAAACGCATCCAGAGGTCTTCAAGAATCTGCATGAAACCGTCGTGTTTCCGGTAAAAACGGGTATTTTCGACCATCAATTTCCCATCGCAATAAAGCCGGATGGGGAAAAAATCAGCTACCTGTTTTTCATTGCCCGGAGTATATTCCGGGGCAGCCATACACACAAAATGCATCAGCTGTTCAGTAAAATCCGCTCTGGATTCAGCAACTTCCAATTCAAAGGACAACTTTTCTCCCGGCGCGATCCACGCAGTACGCATCCGCGCCCAGTCGCGGACCGGAACTGAATTGCTCAAGTCATCCGCTTCCAGAATGCTCTGCCCCGGCTTGGCCTGAGGCTGGAACCAGAAATATCCGGTCCGGGTGACGATCACATGACACCCCAGATATTTCGGACCGACCGGAAATTCGATCCGGCCGTCTTCCAGGATCTCTCTGGCACTGAAATCGAAATTACCGGAAAGAGTTTTCAAATGGAATACGGCATTTTCTTCAACTTCCGCAGTAAATCTGACTCCGGCCAAACCGCGCCGGGTAGTGCTTTTCCACTCCGGAGCCGGAAGCTGCGTCTCTCTGGCACAATGTCCGGGACCATACCAAATCACCGGATAATCCAGCTGCCAGCTGCCGGTAATTTCGCCATTCTCACACTCAAGTTTACCGTCCCAGTGATAGAACGGATGATAATGCCTTCTGGAATAAAGATATTGATATCCCCAGTCGATTCTGAAATCAATTTTCATTTTTTCCCTCATTTTCATTTTTACGACACCTTCTATAAGATAATACCGCTAACACCTTTTTTCAACCGGACTGAAACTTTTTTCTGCAAAAACGCTCTATTTTTCAATCGGATATCTCCTGTTGATAAAGACAATGATTTTTTATCCCGGAAACATTTGATTTCGACGCGGAAAGCTATATACTGTTTAATACAGGAGAAGACTGATTTTCAATCGCAGAGAGGTTTTGGTATGAATGAAAGAATGTTTTGCTTCCAATGTCAGGAAACGTGCCGCAACACCGGATGCACGCTTACCGGAATGTGCGGGAAAAAAGCAGAAACCGCAAAATTGATGGATGAACTTATCCGTCAATTGAAGTTGATCGCGATTTCAAAAACTCCGGATAAAGAATCCGGGCGTTTCATTGCCAGATCACTTTTCATGACCATCACCAATGCCAATTTTGACAATGAAACATTGAAAAAACAGCTGGAACAGGCGACAGAACTAACCGGTGACACGGCAAATGCGGAGTTCCCCGCCGGAGTTATGGCCTGTAAAGATGAAAATATCCGTTCTTTGCGGGAGCTGCTCACTTACGGTCTCAAAGGAATCGCAGCCTATGCCGAACATGCAGCCGTACTGGGAAAAGAAGATGAAAGTGTTTACAAATTCTTCTTTAAAGCTCTCAAAGCAGCGGCAACAGAAGAAAATGCCGATACCTTGACAGCATTGGTTATGGAAGCCGGAGCCATCGCAGTCAGAACAATGGCTCTTTTAGATCGTGCCAATACGGAAAACTTCGGAGATCCGGAAATTACCATTGTAAAAACCGGTGTCGGCAACCGCCCTGGCATTCTTGTTTCCGGACACGATCTCCGGGATATCAAAGAACTTTTGGAACAGAGCAAAGATGCCGGAATCGATATCTACACCCACAGCGAAATGCTCCCGGCCCACTATTACCCTGCACTGAAAAAGTATCCGCATTTGTATGGCAACTACGGTAATTCCTGGCATTTACAGAATCATGAATTCGCTTCATTCAACGGACCGATTCTGATGACCTCCAACTGTATCACCCCGGTACCGGATTCTTACCGCAGCCGGATTTTCACTACCGGCCCCGCCGGATATCCGGGAGTACCGCACATCGCAGATCGCCAAGCCGGAAAAGCAAAGGATTTTTCAGCGATCATTGAACTGGCCAAAACATGCCAGGCTCCGGAAAAACTGGAAGATGGTACAATTACCGGCGGTTTTGCCCACACACAAGTTTTCGCTCTTGCCGGTAAAATCGTGGAAGCAGTGAAATCCGGTGCAATCAAACGCTTCATCGTAATGGCAGGTTGTGACGGCAGACATAAAGAACGTTCATATTATGCGGAAGTCGCTGAAAATCTGCCGCCCGACACACTCATTCTCACCGCCGGTTGTGCCAAGTACCGTTATAATAAGTTGGTAAAAGATGATATCGCCGGCATTCCCCGCGTGCTGGATGCCGGACAGTGCAATGACTGTTATTCTCTGGCACTCATCGCCCTGAAACTGAAAGAAGTTTTCGGCGTAAAAGATATCAATGAACTGCCAATCTCCTTTGATATAGCGTGGTATGAACAAAAAGCAGTCGCCGTATTGCTGGCACTGCTGCATCTGGGTTTCAAAAATATCCGGCTGGGACCGACATTGCCCGCATTCCTGTCTCCCGATGTTGCAGCAATATTGGCAAAAACTTTTGACATTAAAGGAATAACCGATCCGCAAACAGACATAAATGCAATGATGTCTGGAAAATAAATTTCCGGACAGACCGGCGGCAGGAGAAATCTTGCCGCCTTTTTTACGTTTTAAGTTAAAAGTTGAAAACACATAAGATATTTTTTATAAAAAAATCCAAAACAGTTCTTGACAAAACAATATTTCCAAGGTATAGTACGCGTAGACCGTACGATAATCAAATATCAGGAGTCTTATTATGAAAAAGTGGTTCTTACTTTGTTCCGCCTTGCTCTCCTTCTCGTTGTTCGCTGATTCTGTAAACTTCCTTTCCAAACCGATGAGTGCAGGCAAAGCCTCGCTTGCGGAAAACGCTTATACGATCTCCCGGCTGTTGGATACGGCAAATTTCTCCCCGGAATTGAAACTTCCGGTGCAGCTGGTTTACAATTCATCCGTTGAAAAGAGTGGAATTTTCGGTTTTGCGTGGCGTTCACCGCAGTTGGAAAGTACTGCTTATTATGACAAAGATGGCGTTCTCTGGATAACTCCCTGGGGCGAAAAGATCAAATTCTTTCCCAAAGATGAGAAAACTCCCAAAGATGCGATCAAAATTGAGCTTTACGAGCGGGCGAAAAAAGGTCGCGGATTTTATGCACCTTATTCAGAATGGGAAGCCGATACCTCCAAGCGCGACTATGCGAAAAGTGACAGTTGGGTATTTTACGGAAAACGGGATAAAAAAGGTTGGACTTTTGTTTACCGCAATTATAAGCTGAAATCCATTACTGCTCCTTCCGGCAGAAGTGTTGAATTTAATTATGAAGGCAAAAAACTGGTTTCCATTTCCCAATCCGGAACCAATTTTGTTGAACTCGGTTATTCCGGGCATCTGGTAACTTCGCTGAAAATCAACGGCATCCATCATGAATTGAAATACCGTTCCACTAAATTACAAATTCTGCCGAAAACGGAAGCCGGAAATATCATTTCGGCATCCCGTCCGGCGTTGGTATCGGTCAAACGCGGTGATCTTGCTCCGGTAACTTTCACTTACGATAATTTCGGCTTTTTGAATGGCATCAGGCAGGGAAGTTATTCTGATGATCTGGTCATTTATCACCAAACCCTTGCGGAACGCCGGGCTGAATTGAAAGCGAAGAAAAACAGCAAAGTAAAGTATCACGGCTTTGCCAACGGCAGAATTTTATCCGATAATCAATTCCGTTATGCCTATTCATCGACACTTCCCGGAGCTGTTACGCTCACCGATCAGCTCAATCAGAAAGCCTCTTTCAATTACGATGCACAGACCGGAGTTTTTACAACCAGTGAATTTTCCGGCAAAAGTTATACCATATACTACTTCATGCGTTTTGATGCGGCTTATCTGGGCAAGGTTAGAAAAATCGTGGACAGCCGGGGACGGGATGTCATAAATTACCGCTATGACCAGCTTACCGGCAATGTGATCCGGGTTCGGGATATGGCGGGCAACGACCTCAATTTCCAATACGGCAGGAATGGGAAACTTTCCCTGATCACCCGCCGGGCAGCCGATCAGGATGCACCTGAACCGGTCAGATCTTTCGGATATGATCCAGAGAGCAACTTGACGGAGATGACTGATAGAAACAGGAATAGATACTTTTTTATAATAGTGTTGACAAAACTCCTATACTTGACAAGTATGGGGGTTTTTGTTATCATAAATATGATAAACTTGTAATAATTA
>JAGBZM010000049.1 GCA_017628235.1 Lentisphaeria bacterium
CGCATCGGTCCGCGCACCAAAGCGATCGTGGTCGTTCATTATGCCGGTTATCCCTGCGATATGGATGCTGTCATGGACATTGCTGCACGCCATGATCTCAAGGTGGTTGAAGATGTTTCCCATGCTCAGGGAGGTCTTTATAAGGGCAGAAAACTCGGTTCTATCGGCCATATCGCCGGAACCAGTCTGATGGCAGGCAAGGCTCTTGTCGCCGGAGAGGGCGGCATGGTAACCACCAACGATCAGCGGCTGTTTGACCGTTGCGTTGCATTCGGACACTATGAAAGACTGGTAGCTTCAAACTATTCCACTGCCAGTATGAGTCTCAGCTCTCCGGAACTGCTCCCCTATGTCGGTGTGCCGCTCGGCGGCGTTAAGCACCGGATGAATCAGACCTGTTCGGCTATGGGCAGAGTGCAGCTGCGGAACTACCCTGAACGCTGCGCCGAAATCCAGAAAGCGATGAATTATCTCTGGGACAATCTCTCCGATCTGCCGGGTATAAAAGCTCACCGTCCGGCTTCTGACAGCGGCAGTACCATGGGCGGCTGGTATCTGCCCAAAGGTATCTTTTGCAGTGAAGAACTTGACGGATTATCCTGCAAAGTTTTCTGTGCCGCACTTACCGCCGAAGGATTACCCTGCCGTCCGGGAGCAAATACCGCGCTGCACCGGCACCGCTGGTTCCACGATTTTGATGTTTACGGTCACGGCAAACCATCTGTGACAGCTTTTGCTGAACGCGATGTGCGGCAGGATGATTCCACTTTGCCTAATGCCGCGCACTGTGAAGAATTCTGCTTTACTGTGCCCTGGTTCAAAAAATATATTCCTGAAGAAATCGATCAATACATTGCCATCTACCGCAAAGTGTTGACTAACTACCGGGAATTGTTGAGTATCGATCCGGAAAAAATTTAAACCGTTTTTACAAAAGGAGATTTACAATGAAACATCAGATGACCCGGTATACCGGGGTAAAGCACTTGGGCTTTACCCTTATAGAACTTCTCGTCGTTATCGCTATCATCGCCATCCTTGCCGCGATGCTGCTCCCTGCTCTGCAGCAGGCGCGTGAACGCGGCCGTACTTCAAGCTGCATCAATAATCTTAAAAATACCATGATGGCATATAACAATTATGCCAATGATAATGATGATTACGGAGCTTATCACTACTATACTACCGGATACAGAGGTAACGGTTTCTGGGAATCGGCTCTGGTTGCCAATGGCTATCTGCCCAGTGACCGGGCAAAAAATCTCAACCAGTATTACTACTACAATTCATCTTTGCTGATGTGTCCGAGTCTGCCGGATCCGGTGACCAAAGGTGATAAACGCTCCGACTATGGTTTGAATTCTGAAACTACTCAATACAAAAGCGGTACAAGTGCCATTATAACCAAAGTGAGCCGGATTCCCAAAGGAAGTGTGATCTTCGCCGACCGCTGGAAGTATGATAATACCGCAAACTTCCCGAAAGTTTATTTCCACTATACTCCGGAAACTGTTCGCACCATGTCCGGTAACAGCGGAGATAAATATCCGCTCGGTACCCATCACAATGGCAACAGTAACGTATCTTTCCTGGACGGTCATGTAGAAAATATCTCTATTTTTGATGCCTATACCAACCGCAATAAATACGGAAAAGTTCTGGGAGCGTTTTGATGAAACGGACTTTCCTGATATTCCTGCTGCCGCTGACGATCTTTGCAGAAAATTCTCTCTTTTATACTCCTGACAGGATCGCGGCGGCAAAGGAAAATATAAACAAATATCCGTGGGCGCAGAAAATCCGTGACCGGATAATGAATGGAGATGTCCACGGATATTATATCGGCGCGGAATACACTTCCGCCCGGGAACTGGCAAAAAAAAGTGATGATTTCATCTGGGAACTTCAGCCGGATACCACCATCGGCAGATTTATTCCGGAAGAGACCAAAGCCCTGTGTCCCCAATGCGGACCGAAAGCCCGTAATATCAATTATTATTGCCCGTGGGCGATCGACCCGCTGAATAAACCGTACAAAATCCAGTGCCGCAATTGCAAATACTGGTTCCCCGATGAAAAATATCCGGACGACGGCAGCGGCGTTAAAATCAATGGCAAGTGCTACTATATGCTGCGGGAATATGCCCACTTTGTTTATATGTCATACGTCGGTCCCGGCGCGGCAGCCCTGTCACAGGCTTATTTGCTGACCGGCGACCGGGAATACGCCCGCAAAGCGTGTATTCTGCTCACCCGTGTGGCAGCGGTCTATCCCAATTACGATGACCGTTTCGCTTTGACCTGGTACGGTGAATACGGAGGTCAGGATCCCCGCAAACCTCAACATAAAGGCGGACTTATTTCCGACCGGATATGGGAATGTTTTGCTCTGACCAGGTTTGCCCTTGCTTTTGATGCAGTGAAAAATTATCCGGAAAACGATCCGGAACTTATAAAATACTTCCGTGCCAAAGGTGTCGATGTAAATGATACTGCCCAATGGCGGGAATTCATCCGCCGTTCGATTTTCCGTCCGGCGGCCAAAGCGATCTTCCGGAAAATGATCAAAGGCAATGACGGTATGCATCAGGCGGCTTCATTGGCGATAGCTCTGGCATTGAACGATCATTCACCTGACCGCCGTCCCAATTCCAAGGATCTGGTCGATTTCGTCTACCACTGGGATGGTCACGCTGCAAATGTCATCAACAATCTCATTCTGCCGGACGGCGGCGGACACGAAAGCCCCGGCTATAACGGGCTGCGCCTTGAGTACATAAAAGTTGAACGGATGATGGAAGCGATCCGGCAAGCACATCCGGATAAATACCCGTTGAAAAG
>JAGBZM010000050.1 GCA_017628235.1 Lentisphaeria bacterium
CTGTTTTATATCGACGGCGAAAGCACCGTGCAAATCGATGATGCCACCGGCAGCAGCTACGCTTTACGCGTTAAAGATGGTGCTACTTTGAATGATTCCTACATCAAAGCCAAAGATAACGCCACTCTCCGTATGCTCGGCAGCATGACGGTCAATGGTGGATTGAGTGCCGCTTACCTGCAGGGGGCTTCGGCTGAACAAGGGGGTGTCGGCGGAACATTCAAAATCGCCGATGATTCTACAATCAACGTTTCTTACGGAGTCGAATTCTCCAATGATTACACTCTTGACGGCGGTAAAATCGTTTTAAGCGGCGGTAATACAAGTAATAAATTCTGGGGATTTGTTTTCCAGAATGGTTCTTTTGATATCAATACCGATATTGAAATCAAAGGCAATGGTACTGCAGTTCCGCTTCATTTTACCAATGCCAACGCAGTTGTCAGATCTGATATATCCCAGAGCAACTCCGGCGGTGAAGTGATCTACCTTAAGAACAGTGCTGTTGAAGTCGCAGGCGGTTCTCTTTCCAGTACCGCCGGTCTTCATGTCAATGGAAACAGCAGCCTGGTTGTCGACGGCGGTTCCATAGACAGCAATATCAGCATAAACAGTGGCTGGGCGTATTTCAACGACGCCGATGTTACCGCCAAGAGCATTCACAATGAGCAGACCATCATTGTCGGCGGCGATACCAATATGGCGTTTGACAAGATTTCCGCCAGCAGCAAAACTGCCAACGGTGTATCTGTAAGTGGCAAACCGGAAACTTACCTTTCCCGGTTCATGGTTGGCTTTGCTCCGCAGGACAATCAGGACGGTCTCGGCGTAAACGGCAATGGTTTGATGGCCGAACCGGAAGAGTGGACCAATCTGACTCTTGACAGTGTCAGCAAAAAAGGCATCACAATTGATACTTTCCGCGCCGCTTTCTTCAACACCAATCTGACCGTCAAAGATGATTTGACCATCAACATCAAAGATAATACCACCTACGGCAACAGCTATGTGCAGTTCGGCGGTAAAATCGATGGCGAATACGCTCAACTCGACCTCGGCGGCAAAACCATGACCGTCAACGGCCAGTTGAATATCGGTAATGCGGATATCAAGAACGGTGAATTGGTCATTGATGCGAAAAACGGTCAAAGCAATGTGAATTGTGTCACTTTCGCTACCAATACGAGCGATACCGACTACCTCGCTATCGCCGAAGATGCCAAAGTAACGGTCAAATCTGCCTCCGGATTCAATATGTATGCGGATAAAGTAGTTATCGAAGGACAGGTAACTGCGGATGCTATCTCTCACATGAATATCGGTTCGGCCAAAGATGCTTGGAACAGTGCGCCAGACGGTACGCAACTTATTGTTTCCGGTAACGGCGCATTGCTCGATATCAAATCTGTTTCAAGTCATGTGACCATTCACGGTCTTGCCAACAGCCAAGAAACTAATGCAAACTCCAGCTTGACCATTGAGGATGGCGCGGAAGTTTCCTTCGGCGGTGCCTTGACCAACAACGGTGTTATCAATACTGATGAAAATACCGTTCTCTCCGCCGGAAGTATTGTCAATGCCGGTAAATTCAACAGCGATGTTGACGGCAAGGCCGTGATCAATGGTTCTGTCAATGTCACCGGTAACTTCAAAACTGCGGATCTGACCCTCGCTTACGGCGCGGCTCTCTCCGCCGGAAGCATCACCGTTACCAACCTGACTTTGACCATCGGCAGCACCCTCACCCTCGGTGAAGGCAATTCCTCTGCCGCAAACATCACTGTCGTCGGTGATTTCAATCCCGAAAACGCCGAGTTCATCCTCGTGGCGACCAACTTCGGCAAAATCACCGGTCATAACGGCACCATCTTCTATGATAAGGATGCTGACGGTATTGTCGATGACGGCGAAACATACACCATCGGTACCAAAGGCGACGGCAACATCGTATTCAAAACCGATGAAGCCGGCAACCTTATCGCCAAAATCGAAAACGCCGACATCAAGGCCGTTTACATCGGTGAATTGCCTGCCGGTGCTGTCGCCGGTGACAAAATCACCGTGACCGATTCCGACGGCAACAAAGCCACCTTCACCGTCGGTACTGACGCTTTCGCCAGTGCCACCGAGGCCGCCGGTGCCACCGGTGTTGATCTTTCCCGGCTTGAGGAAGTTCATCTCGGTTCCGGTGACCATGTCGACCAGATCAGCGGCAACAGTCAATTCGACAGTGTCACTGATATCATTATTGACAAAAATGCCGTGATCCAAGATGCCAATGGTGATCACAATGCCGACTTCGGCAGCCGCAGCTTGAATATCGACAACGCCGGTCACCTCGAAGCCAATATCAAAACCACCGGCAAGATCGATATGGTCAACTCTTCCCGCAACACCTACTTCGGTTCGATGGAAGCCGGTGACTTCGCTCTGACCAATACCGGTGTCTACGGTGATAAAACCGGTAACGTCCAGAGTACCATCACCGCCAACGATGTGGCAATTTACCAGAGTGCCGATGCGGAACTCTGGAATACCACCATCACCGCCAATAACGGTGGTTCAGTGCTGCTCTCTGACGGTATCTACTCCGATGTGGATGTCAAAGCCGGTGTGCTGAATCTGAGCAGTGTCGATGAATTGACCCTCGATGCCGATTCAGTCATCACCGACAATGTCAACCTCGGCATTGATGCCAACGCAGACCAGACCGGAGAGGCTGCCACACTGACTTTGAAAGGTGCGACTGTCAATCAGGTCACCGGCGGTGTCGATGCTTCCGGCAATGCCACCGGCAAGGTTGTCTTTGACGGTTCACTGCTGCAGAATACCACCATCGAAGACGTGGCCACCGTCACTCTTGCTTCCGGCAGTCACAGCTTCGGCACTGCCGCCGACGGCAGAGAGTTCTATATGGACAATCTCGAAATCGGCGCGGCCGACCTGACTTGGAACTTCAGCGATGGCGATGATGCTCTCTACAACATCGGTACTCCGTTGAATAATGATGAAGGCATGATCAAAGTTATCAGTACCAGTGACGATGCCAAACTCACTTTCGCTCAGAGTGGTGAATACAGCCTCGGCAACTTCGACGTCAGCGGTTTCGGTGCCGATGTCAAGGTCAACAGCGGTGCTGAATTGACCCTGAAAGAGACCACCGACTACTTCGCTGATTCTGCGGATCTGGCGGTTGAGGGAATCCTCAATCTCGATGGCAGCGCGAATGTGGCGTGGGACTTCGACGGAGCAGGTGCGATCAATGTCAATGATTCTCACAGCTTCACCGCTGCCGGAGCCATTGACGGCTTCACCGGTACGGTCACGGTTGCCGATGAGAAGACTTTGACCCTCTCCGCTGTCAACACCACCACTGCGATCCTCGCAGGTTCCGGTGACGTGGTCGCCAGTGCCGACCTGACTTTGAATAACACCACCGCCGCCCAGCTGGACGGATTTACCGGTGATATCAAAGCCGACGGCGCAACGGTCACGATCAAGAGCAGCAACAATACTTCCGCCACTTTCAGCGGTGACGGCACTCTGGATATTCAGGCCGCACAGACCTTGAATGCCGCTAAAGCTCTCGATGAACTTGCCGGAACTTTGAACAACGCTTCGACCATCACCCTGACGGCCGGAAATACGGTTCAGGCCACTCTGACCGGAGACGGTTCGATCGTGGCCACCGCCGATCAGAGCTTCACCGGTGATGTCAGTGCGTATACCGGTTCCTACACCGCCACCGGCGCAGCGGTCACTTACACCGACGCCAGCACGCTGGCCGGTACGATGAACCTCAACGGCAATGGTACTTTCAACATCAGTGAACGCACCACCGCCGCCGAAATCACCATCAACAGCGATGACAGCGCGACCAACTTGAATATTTTCAATAATCAGGTCACTCTCGCCACCGGTAAATTCGGTGATATCAATGGCGAAGCCGGTGCGGTCATCGTCGATGGCACCATTACCGCCGGAGATGTGAATGTGGCTGATGTCACGGTCAATGATGATAAGACACTTGCCGCTGACAGCATCGCTGCCGGCGACCTGATGGTCAAAGGTTCGGTCACGGCCGGAAGCATCGATGCGGATAATATTTCCATCTATGTCAATACCGGAGCGGCGATCAAGGTCAATGGAGTTAATGACTTCAGCGATACTGCAATCACCGTTTACAACGACAGTGCCGACTTCACCAGTCCGTACACCCTGATCGATGCTGAAAACGGTTCTACTTACCAGGCGACCGTGAAATTTGATGTCAACGGTACGGTTGAATCCATCGATGTCAACGGTGTTTCGGTCAAGATCGGTGATAAATTCGTTCAGGTCTATACCGAAGAAGGCGACCTTTTCATCGCCAACTTCGAGATCAAAAACAATGTCATCTACATCAACAGCGACTGGAACGCTGCCGTCGGTACCAACGTTGTGTGGAACGGCAATCAGCGCATCGTCGGTATGGATGCTGCCAAAACCGTTGAACAGGCCGTCGAAATCGTTCGCGGCGAAGATAACAACGGCGTCAGAGAAGCCGAGATCTATGTGGTCAAAGGCGATACCTACACCACTCCGGCTGCGATGATGACCAGCACCAACGGCGTGCAGAAACTTTCACTGAAAGCCGACAATCAGGGCGTGGATGGTCCTCTGGCCAACGGCAATGAGATCGGTCGCGGTGCGGCCCAGCTGCGCGGTACGGTCGCGGCGGTCGAAGCCGGATTGACCGGTTCCTATGAGTTTGAATTGTCCAACATCAGCACCCGGGCCAATGTCCTCGGCGGTGCGGAGATCAAGAACGGTGAAGCCGTTGCTTCCTCCACCACGCTGACCATTGACGGCGGCAACCACATGGGGTCGCAGGTCGTCGCGGGCAACTTCATCACCTCTGCCGGAGATTACGCCATCGATTCCAGCAAGATCGTTATCAAGAACACCACCGGTGCGACCATGAGTATCACCGGCCGTGTCTACGGCGGTTCGATGCTGGTCGGTACCGGAATCGCTGTTGCACAGGATAGCGCGGAAATCGTTATCGACAGCAGCAGCAATGGTCAGATCAGCATGCGCGGTGATATCTACGCTGCCGGTTCCAACGGTGTGGCCGGAAATACTCTGACGGTCACCAATACCAAAGTCACCTTTACCGGTGATGCGGCTAATCTGGTATTCACCGGCCGTGTGTCCGGTGGTGCCGCCGGTGAAACGATCGGAGCGATCGTGGCGGATGACAACCGTTTCAGCGAATTGGTCTTCGCGGACTTCAACGGTACTTTCAAGGGCTTGATCCAGGATATGGATGTTATCACCATCTCCGGCAACAGCGAAGTGGAATTCAGCCGTAAGCAGACGCTGACCGCTGATACCGATATCAACTTCGTGCTTGACGGACGTACCAGTACTGAAGCGATGTTCACCGTCAACAAATTCGGTTGGACCTACGGCGATACCATCAGCGTGACTACTGGAAGTGATTTCGCCAATGATATGAATTATACTTTGATTGATGTCAGTGATGCTGGAATTGATGTCAGTGGTTTTACTTTCAAACTGAATGGCAAAAATTACAGCATCGGTTCAGAGATCAGTGTCGGCAATTTCAATTTCAGTCTCAGCATTGCTGCTGATGGTGATTTGGTCCTTAATGTTGACAAGCTGGTTGTAGATGCCAACAATTCGGTTGAAGATGTGTATGCCAAAGCCGGTAGCGGAGCAACGATTGAAGTAGCCGCCGATACAGTTGTCGATACCAACAGTTGGGGCAAGAAAGTCACCTATGAAGTTGCTGAAGATACTACCTTCACATTAAATCAGGGTGATATGAATAACAATACCTCCCTGACCCTGAACAACGGAAGTGTTTTGACTTGCGGAAGTGATGTTAATACCAATATCAAATTCAATTCCGGCACTTTCACCTTGAAAGAGGGAGCTGATATTAATGCAAGTACCAACAACTTGATTCTCCGTTATGCAGCTACAATGGTAGCAGAGGGCGATAACGACATCAAAGTTAACATGTTGGAAAACAACAAAGGTAAGCTTAGTATCGGTGAAGATTCAAGCCTGTATGTCAATAACTATTTGAACAATAGCGGCACGTTTACCCTTACCGGAGTCAATGACGGCGTTAAGAATGAACACGGTGTTGCGCAGGATGGTTATGGTATGTATGTTCAGGGTCAGAGTGCCAATACTATCAGCGGCGGAAATTTCACATTGGATGATTCCACTGCGAAAATCGCTGCCGGTGGTTTGAATATCACCGCCGGTAAGGTTAACCTCAAGAATGATTCTGTTCTGGAAGTTAATGGCGGCATGAGTGTCAACGGCAATAATCTGACAGTTGCTTCCGGCAGTGCTGTTATCGCGGATATCACCGGTAGTGCCAATGCAGATACTATCACGGTTGATGTGGATGGTATTCTTAACGGCACGATCGATCTTGCTTCCGGCAGCGATACGGTGACGGTCACCGGTTTCGATACCGGACTTGTCGGTACCAAAGGTGCAGTTGCCATCTCCGGTGCGGTCAGCAATGTTGAAAACTTCCG
Organism: Lentisphaeria bacterium; assembly: GCA_017628235.1. GTDB lineage: Bacteria > Verrucomicrobiota > Lentisphaeria > Victivallales > Victivallaceae > UBA1784. The sequence goes on from JAGBZM010000050.1 coordinate 6,564, forward strand.
TCTGGGTGACAGTGTTGATGATGCTCTGGCTAATGCGGTTCAGGTCCTCGGTGGTGATACTGCTTCCACCGATGATGATGTCTGGGCAAAACTTTCTCAGACTACCGATGGCAGCCTGGTTGTTGCCTGGCACAACGATGCGACCAAGATCGATTCTGTCCTGACTGAATTTGAAAATCAGACCTTCGAGATCGGCAAGGCGTATCTCGCGGATACCGACAGCACAACGCTGTCCGGAATGGATCACGAGGACTTCACCAAGAAAAACAATGGTACTCTGGCGTAATCGTCAGCAGTAACTGATATTTCCGGGGTGGCGGTAAGTAAATCGCCACCCCGTTTTTTTATTATTCCAAACAAAGCAGTGGACACAGCCAAACCAGCTCAATGGGTGACAACGTAGAGCCGCGACATTTCGTTTTTCTTTGTTCCCCTTTCTTTTTTCGTAAAGGGGCAGTATTACCGCGACTGATTAGAGAGAATATCCGTCATCCTCGATCAAGGCTCGACAACGTAGAGCCGCGATATTTCGTTTTTCTTTGTCCCCCTTTCTTTTTTCGTAAAAAGAAAGGGGGAGGATTGGCGGCGGAATTCGCCCGGGGATATGCCAAAGTGCTTGCGGAAGCTGTTGCCGAAATAGAAGGGGGAATGCCAGCCGGTCAGGGCGGCGGCATCTTTGACGGAGCAATCGGGATTTTCCAGCAGTTCTGCGGCGTGTTCCAGCCGGATGCGGATCAGATTTTGCCGGATGCCCATACCGTTTTTGCGTTTCAAAAGTACATTAAGTTGTTGGGGTGATATTCCGGCGAAGCGGGCGATATCTCCGGCGCTCAAACCGGCATGGAAGTAGTGATTGCTCATATAATTCAGTACTCTTTCTGCCAGATCCCGGTGTTTGAAGTCATATTCGGCATACCATTGTAATTTTTCCAGGATCAGCTGGATATTGCTGATGACGGCCTGGGTGAGGTGGTGCCGGAATCCATTGAAATCGCTGTGCGGCGGCACCCGGGAAAGGGTATCGAGCAATTCCGGTAAAAAATTATATACATTTTCGTCGGCCGAAATATCCATGAACCACTCGGAAACCCGCAGATAACCGGGAGTGACGGCAAAGACATAATCATATCCGGTCGAGCAGTGGATAGTTTGCGGCGGATGGATATATAATATTTGCGGTTGAGTGCAGAATTTCAGTTCCCAATGCTTATGCAGATGATAATCAAACGCTTCTGCCGGGACTTTCCCATCCGGAACACTTTGAAACATGATATCTGTATCTGCATTTTTGAATTTTTCCAGATAAGCATATATCCGGTCGAAACATTTTTTCATAATGGAATACTCCTTTTGAGTGGTAATATATCACGGAAAACAAAATTTACAAGTGCGGGCATAGCGACTTTCATTTTTTATATTTTTTGCGGGATTTTTTATATTCGGATTTAATTGTTTTTCCCTCCGGGCGGAGTTATATTATCGCATAGTCAAATCAGGAAAGGAGAACATAACATGAATGATGCCCAACTTTATCAACACGCAAAAACCGTTATTCCCGGCGGCACCGGTCTTTTGAGCAAACGTCCGGAAATGCTTGCTCCGGAGGTTTTTCCGGCTTACTTCAAATCCGCTTCCGGCTGCCGGATAACCACCATTGACGGGCGTGAATTTACCGACTTTACCAGCTGTGGAATCGGCGCATGTCTGCTGGGCTTCAACGATGAAGATGTCAGTCGCGCAGTGATCAAAACGGTGGTTGACGGCAGTTTTTCAACGTTGAATCCCCCGGAGGAAGTGGAGTTGGCCGACCGGCTTTGCGGTATTCACCCCTGGGCATCCTGGGCCCGTTTCGCCCGGACCGGAGGTGAGATCGGGGCGGTGGCGATCCGTATCGCCCGCGCCTGTACCGGACGGAGCAAAGTAGCGGTTATCGGTTATCACGGCTGGCACGACTGGTATCTGGCTGCCAATCTGGGCGATCCGGATGCTCTGGGCGGCATGTGGCTCAAAGGACTTTCGCCCTGCGGGGTGCCGGAAGAATTGACCGGTACGACCATCTCCTGTATGCATGGCGATTTTGAAAATCTGGAAAACCTTTTCCGTGAACACGGCAATGAACTTGCCGCCATCATTCTCGAACCGTGCCGCCATGAAGTTCCGGCTCCGGGATTTCTCGAAGCACTGCGTAAAGGTTGTGACAAATTCGGCAGTCTGCTGATTTATGATGAGATCACGATCGGCTGGCGTTACCGTTTCGGTGGTTCGCACCTTTCATTCGGCGTGGAACCGGATCTGGCGATCTTTTCCAAAGCGATGGGCAACGGTCATCCGATTGCGGCGGTTCTGGGGCGCAAAGAGTTTTTCGACGGGGCGTCCAGTGCCTTTTTGAGCAGCACCTACTGGACGGAACGTACCGGTCCGGCAGCAGCTCTGGCAACCATCGGCAAAATGGAGAAGATCAATGTTTCCGCGCATGTCAACGAGTATGGCCGACGGGTGATGGAGATGTGGAAAAGTTCTGCCGATGCCGTCGGACTGCCGCTGGAATTGACCAGTGAATTCGGTTGTCTGGCAACTTTTTCATTCAAAACCCCTGCGCCCAATGCGATGCGGACACTTTTCACACAGCTGATGCTTGATCGCGGCTTTTTTGCCGGAACCGGCTTCTATCCGACTGCTGCACACGGCGAAAAGGAGTTCACCGCTTATGCCCAGGCGGTAAAAGAGGTTTTTGCCGTTCTTGCTCCGCTGGCCGGGGATGGTGAAAAGGCGATCCTGTCAGCTCTGCGCGGACCGGAAGCGCATACCACCTTTGCCAGACTGGTAAAGTGAGCGAAACGATAAGATATTGCCCGGTGGGAACTTTCACCGGGCGGTACGACCGTTATTGAATCAGTTATTGGAATCAAATTCAATATTGAATGCAGTGTATTTGCGGCGGGCATCAGCGATGTGCCGCCGCATCAGATTTTCCGCCAGATCATCCCAATGGCGGATGATCGCATTGTAGATCATGGTATGTTCTTCAAAGACCCGGGTCTGTTCCGCCAGATCGCCAGGCATTTTGCGCCCCAGAATAAAGGCGAATGTGATTTGGGATTTAAGCATGGACAAACGCTGTTTGAGCAGCTGATTGCAGCTGGCATCCGTGATGGCGGCATGGAAATCCAGATCCTCATAAAAGGTCGGCAGCACACCGTCCGAGTGTTGTCCGGCAGCTTTTTTCAGATAATTTTCTTCAGCATCCAGTGAACGCTTTATCTTTTCCAGATCTTCCGGTCTGGCTTCTCTGGCCGCCGCCGCCGCCGCCATTCCTTCGAGCATTTCGCGCAGCTGGAATAATTCATCGATATCCTTGCCGGTGAATTTCCGCATGAAACATCCCTGATACGGACGGCTCTGCACCCAGCCTTCATATTCCAGACGGCGGAAAGCTTCGCGTACCGGAGTGGCACTGATACCGAACTCTTCAGCCAGACGCTCTTCGCGCAAAGGAGTTCCCGGCGGCAGTTGTTCCGCCATGATCTTCTGCATTATTTTCTCATAGGCAATGCCCATTGAAGTCGATTTTTTTGATGCACACATAAAATCAAGAATACCCCTCAGTGCGTTGTTGCTTTTCATATTAATATATCGCACAAGGGAAAATTTTTCAAGTGATACCGGGTAATATTATTGCCGGGAAATATCCCGAAAAATAAAATATTCTATAGATTATTCTGATTTTTCGGAGGGAATTTGTAAAAAAAATTAAAAAACAGCAATAAATTCTATTGAATTTACTGTTTTCGGGTGTATATTTACAGTGCGATACCGGAAAAATAACACACAAGGGGGAATTACCATGAATGGAAATGATCGCACATTAGCCGGACTCCGCGATCTGCAGTCTTTATCCGGACGGATCGCACTGGTTACCGGCGGCTGCCGCAACTTCGGTGCGGAAATTGCTTCCGGTCTGGCAGAGGCCGGAGCAGTGGTGATCGTGACCGCCCGGGAACTGGAACGGGCAGTCAGAGGAGCAGCGGAATTGTCGGAAGCGGTCGGATTTGATTTTATTCCAATGGAACTGGAATTGACCGATGAAAAATCGGTTACAGCTCTTTTTGCGGAGGTGAAAGAACGTTTCGGCCGTTTGGATATTCTGGTGAATAACGCCGGAGGTCATTCCAAAAAGGCGTGCGGCCTGCTGGAAAAAGAGTCACTGGAAGGATGGCACGAATTCATTGAACCGAATATGACCGGAACCTTTCTGATGATCCGGGAATTTGCCAGACTGATGATGCCGCAGGGAAGCGGTTCGATCATCAATGTGGCGAGTATGGCTGGTATGGTCGGGCGTGACCGTAAAATCTACGGCGATGATATGACACCCAATCCGATAGCTTATTCTGCGGCCAAAGCCGGAGTTATCGGTATGACTTATGATTGCGCCGCTTATCTCGGTGAGTACGGTATCCGGGTGAATGCGATTTCTCCCGGTGGTTTTGCCAGAACCCAGCCGGAACACTTCATAAAGGATTATTCTCAACTGACCATGCTCAAACGCATGGGGAGAGCCGGATATGATCTCAAAGGGGCGGTCGCTTTTCTTGCTTCGGATGCAGCGGCATATATAACCGGGCATAATCTGGTGATCGACGGCGGATTCACCCGGTATAAATAATATAAGGAAAGATAAGATGTTGAATTTCGGCATGGTCGGCATGAATGAGGGCAACGGTCATCCATACTCTTTTTCAGCGGCATTCAATGGTTTTGATGACCGGGCGCTGGAGAAGGATTGTGATTTTCCCATCATCCGGCAGTATTTGCGGGCGCATCACCGCAATCAGGAATTTATTTCCGGCGCCCGGATCTCTCATATTTACACTCCGGACCCGGAATTGTCGGCCAAAGTAGCCCGGGTGGCCAATATCCCGCATATTGCCGGCAGTCTGGAAGAATTGGCGGAAAAGACCGACGGGATCATTTTTGCCCGGGATGACATGTGGAACCACTGGCCGATGGCCGGAAATCTGTTCCGCACCGGAAAACCGGTTTATATGGATAAACTGTTGGCACATACGGTAGAAGATCTGAAAAAATTTATCGCTGCCGCCGGAGAGGATTATCCGCTGCTTACCGCATCAAGCTACCAATTCGCGCCGAATATCCGCCAGGCCGCAGCAACCATGCCGCTGGATAAACTGATGCTGGTACGGGGAGTAAGTCCGGTGATCTGGATACGTTATGCCCCGCATCTGCTCGGTGCACTTTTCCGGGTTTGCGGCAATGATATCGTGTCGGTACAGAATTGCGGATGTGACCGGGCAGATACAGTGGTGCTGACTTACCGCAGCGGTTTGCAGGCGGTGATGCAGGTGTTCGAGGGGATATCGCTGCCGCTGGGATTGGATTTTCACTTTCATTCACCGCAAAGTCCGATATCAGTACCCTATACGGATGAAACTCTTGAATCATATTTTTTGAGTATTGTGGAGATGATGCGCGGGTTTACCGTTATGGTGCAAAACGGTACCAGGGCGGTATCTTGGCAGGAAACTTTGAAAACCAATGCCATTGTACTGGCGGCGGTCAGATCCCGTGAGGAGCAGGGCAGAAAGATTTTTGAAGATGAATTTATGGAGTGTATAAGATGAAAATAAAAAAACTTTATCAAAGCACGGTATACCGCGATCCGGAATTTTTTGCCAGTTTCCCGGCGGTGACTGCGCTGCCGGACGGCAGGCTGCTGGCGGTGTTCCGCCGGGCACCGAACTATTGCCGGATGCCGGGGATCGCGGAAGATAACGTGCTGCATCTGGATTATAATTCCAAACTTATGGGGGCTTATTCAGCCGACGGCGGCCGTACCTGGAGCGAACCGGAACTGCTTTATGCCCCTCCTGCGGGAGCCGCGCAGGACGGCGGGGCATTCTGTGACGGGAAATATGTTTATGTCAACAGTTTTGTCTGGGGTTATATTCCGGAACGGACTGCCGAAGCCTTGAAAGAACAGGGCAAAGATGAATACCTTATCGGCCGGCGTCCGCATCCGGATTGGCTCACCGCAGTTCCCTACGGCAGTGTCATGCTGCGGCGGGAACTTACGCAGGAGAAGTGGGAAGGACCGTTTTTTCCGGAACCGCTGCCCGACGGCAGTGAAGTTCTGCCGGGCAGACCACGACTGATGCACAACCGGGCGAATATCTGTCGCGGTATCGACGGATCATTGCTCTGGGCCGGAGAATATTACAGTTACCGCAACGGTTTTCATGCATCATGTGTTCTTTACCGGAGCATTGATGACGGCAGAACTTTTCAATATCTGGCCACCCCTGCTCCCGATAACGGCAGCGGGGTTTATGAAGAACCGTTTCTGTATATCACTCCGGGCGGTAAATATGTCATGCTGATCCGCTGCCATCAGGATGATTTTACCGGAGAAAAATATGAGCGCGCCATGCTTTATATCACGGAATCTTCAGATCAGGGAAAAAGTTGGAGCCGGTTGAAAAATACCGGTATCCACGCCGAACCGGCGGCAGCGTACCGGTTGGACGGCGGCGAATGTCTGCTGGTGTACGGTTACAGAAATGAGCCATTCGGAGTGCGCGGCCGGATTTGCGATGCCGAATTGGAAGATATCCGGGCGGCGGAAGAATTCATCATCCGGGATGACGGCGGCCGGATCGATACCGGTTATCCCTGGATCGCGCCTCTGGGCGGAAACAGATATTTTGTCATTTATTATAATAACCACATCCGCCACCAGGGAGCCGGCGGAGTGGAGGGAACAGTCTTGGAAATTGTAAAGTGAGGATGAAAAATGAAAAACTGGCGGATCGGCAGTAATGAATTGGCTTATGTGACGGAACTGCTCAACGGCGGATTTCCCGGACGGCAGTCCCGGGGATTTGTCGGAGAACTTGAGAAAAATTTTGCGGAGAAAACCGGCTCAAAATATGCTATAAGTTTTACCAACGGTACCGCAACTTTGCATGCGGCACTGGTCGCTTGCGGAGTCGGTCCGGGCGATGAAGTGATCGTACCGCCGCTGACGATGAGCAGTACCAGTCTGGCGGTGCTGCACGCCGGAGCGAAACCGGTTTTTGCCGATGTCGATCCGGATACCTTTGTCCTGACCTGGGAAACGGTCAAACCGCATATTTCCAGCCGTACCAAAGCGGTCATGCCGGTCAATCTTTACGGATTGCCGGCCGTTACGGAGGAGTTTGTCCGTCAGGCGGACAGCTGCGGATTGCCGGTCATTGAGGACAGTGCCCAGTGCTTTCTGGGAAAAGCTGACGGCCGTTATGCCGGTACCATCGGTAAAATCGGCAGCTTCAGTTTTCAGAATTCCAAACATATGACCTGCGGCGAAGGCGGGATGACCGTTACCGACGATCCGGAACTGGCTCAGAAACTGCGCCGCTTCTCCAGTCTGGGATATGGGCAGATCAGTGCGGAACCGGGTAAATCCAAGATCGATAAAAATGTTATTGCAGCTCCGGAAACCATCCGGCACGTGGAATATGGATTCAATTACCGGCTCTCGGAGATCTGCGGGGCGGTGGCTCTGGCCCAGCTGGAACGGTTGGATGAATTTACGGCCCGGCGTATCCGGTGCGCCGAAGCATTCATGGAGGTCATCGACGGCTGCAAATTTCTGAAAGTACAGAAAACTCCGGCCAATACGGTCAACAGTTACTGGGCACTGGCAGCGGAACTGGATCAGAATACAGTCAGCTGGAAGGAGTTTCAGCAGGAGTTCCTGAAACAGGGCGGCGACGGTTTTTACGGTGCCTGGCGTCTGGCGTATCAGGAACCATTCTTTGCCGCACTTTATCCGCAGGTCTCCTGTCCGGTGGCAGAGAGACTGCAGCGCAATATGATACAATTCAAAACCCATTATCTTTTTGAGGAGGAAATGCCGTCACAATTGAATGCCTTGAAGTCTGTTATCAGTAAGTTTTCCTGACATAAACCCAAATATAGGAGATGTAAAAATGAACAGTTCCAAATCTTTCACCCTTTCCGTCCGGAAAGTAAACCGCATGCGGTTTACTTTGATCGAATTGCTCGTGGTTATTGCGATTATCGCGATTCTGGCGGCGATTTTGCTGCCTGCGCTCAATTCGGCCAGAGAACGCGGCCGCACGGCCAGCTGTGTCAACAATCTCAAACAGATCGGTCTGGCATGCAATATGTATACTCAAGCGTATGATGATTGGATCGTACCGGGCAATGCGGTATACGGCTCCAAGAGTTACTATTGGTACAATTTTCTGAAAGATGTCGGCGGTTTGCTGTTTGAGGATGATCAGAAAGGGACGAAGGAGATGGGAATATTCGCCTGTCCGTCCGAAAGTGTCGGCGGCGGTGATTATAAAGATAATTCTCCGTCTAAATTCCGTCATACTCATTATGGAGTCAATGGCAAATTAAGCGGTTACTTTGACGGAACCCAATGGCTCGCCAGCCGTCAGCCGCAGAAACTCGGTATCATCAAGAATGGCAGTTCCGTTATGCAGGCAATGGATCTCAACGGCCGCAGCCACATGTTCATCGACAATATGTGGTATGCCGCATTCCGGCACGGGGCAGCTGATCCGCGTCAGACTACTACTTATGAAACGGTTTTGTCCACTTCACCGGGGGTTGCCGCGCTGAAAGGCAAATCTAATATGGTCTTTGTGGACGGCCACGTGGAGAGCAAGAATGGTTACGACGTCTACTATATGTCCGGAACCGGCGGCGGCGACAAATTTCTCACTTTCGGAATATCTTTATAAACAGGAGAATGTTTCATGGATAAGAAGATAAAAAGATGTTTCCTCTTATACCTTCTGTTTTCCGCAGCGGCAGTATTATCCGCAGCGGACGGCGGGGTTTGGAAATTCAATGACGGTACTGACCGGAAACTTGCCGAATCCGGTAAAAGCGGTGTGACCGGAATCGTTCACGGAGATAATTTCGGTTGGGGCAGTGAAGATGACCGGGGAATTTTTCTTGCATTCAACGGCCGGGGCGAAGGTTTTGCTGAATTTCCGGCTTCTCCGGTCTTTGTCCCGCAGGGTGATTTCCGTATCGCGGTACGTTTCGCCTGCGATCTTGCTTCGGTAAAAGGAGTTCAGCCGCTGCTGGAGAAAAAAGGTGCATATTCGGTGGCTGTCCGTCCATCCGGAGAGCTGACAATCGCTTTCCCCGCCAACAACGTGGAGCTGACCGGTAAAAATCTGCAGATCCAATCCGGGGTCGATTGCGACCTGAGCATGACCCGTACCGGCAATAAACTGACGGTGAAACTCAACCGGCAGAGCGTGGAAACTTCTTTCACCGGAGAAATTCCGGTTACTGATGCGCCGCTGTATGTTGGCGGTGTCCCGGGGAAGTTCTGCAAAAGTCACTGGTTCAAACTGGAATTCGGCAATCCGGAAAAAACTGCCGCTGTACAGAAAAAATCTGTTCTGCAGAGTGATCCGCCGGGAACGGTCATGTTTTATGATTTCGTTAATATGGAACCTGCCGGTTCGGTTGCTGCTTACACTTTCAAAGTGGATAAATGGGTGCTGCGTAAATCTCCCATGCTTCTGAACCGCACCCATATTCTGCATCCGCCGGCAATGGGCGGCAACGATATTACTTTTGATCCCAAGGTCAAAGGCAGATACGATCTGTATGTCGGTATGCGTATGACCGATACCGCCGGTCAGATCCAGGTGCAGGTCACCGGAATGGATGATTATTACACGGTGGAAACTCCCGCCCGGGGCACCAAACACACCAATTGCCACATTCTGCTGGAGAAATCTCTGGATATGACCGGTAAAAAAGTCACCCTCCACAGCGTGGGCGACCGGGTCTATTTCGACTTTATCAAGCTGGTTCCGTCAGAAGCAAATATGGAATATCCTCTGCCGGAAGGCAGCGTGCCGGTGGTGACCAGGGAAAAACGCAAGTATCCCGCCGAAAGGGTCGCGGAAAGACTTAAATCCAACCCAAAATACCGGAAACGGATCTATATCAGCAACAAAACTATGCCTGCACCGGCAAAAGAAAGTGTGGAATCCGGATTTATGATTTATCCGGTGAATTATATGGACATGATTTTTCCGGAATCATTTCCCGCTGCTGATACGGCGGTGCCGGAATTGAAAATTTCTGCTGCCAAAGGCGAATTTGAACCGGGAAGCTTCTGCATTATCCCGCTGAAAGACGGTGAAAAATACTCCTTCTCCGTTGGTCGTTTCCGCAATGGTTCCAACGAGATCCCGGCGGAAAATCTCAAACTCGGCTATGTCCGTCATCTGCCGCGCCGTACGATCGCCTGTTACGGGGCAAGTGAATACATGGACGGTCCTCAGTATATCGAAGGCAACATTCCGCAAAAATTTCCCGCCAAACAGATTTCCCAGTTTTTCCTGACGGTGAAAGTTCCGGAAAACGCGGCACCGGGGGTATATTCCGGCAGCATCACCATTTCCGCCGGGAAAAACAACCGGGTCCTGCCGGTGAAATTGACGGTATATCCTTTTGTTCTTGACCGGACATTCGGCTACGATATCGGAATGAGTACCGCCATGCAGAATATCGGTTTTGACGATGATGCCGCTGAAATAAAAGATTTGCGGGATCACGGGATCAATACACTTTTTATTCAGACCGGAATCGGCGGTGATTATGTGGAAATTTCCGGTGACACTCCGGAAACCATCAAGGTCGATTATGACAATTCCCGTCTCTTCAAGATCATGAAAGAGATGAAACGTCTCGGATTTGAGGGGCATATCCGTATGGAGTGCGGCTTCGCGTTGCGCTATGCCCAAAAATTTCTGCCGGATAAAAAGGCTTACGATCAGGCTATTGTCAATATCATGGCACAGATCAACAACCATGCCAAAGAAAAAGGTTATGCGCCGATGTGCTTTCAGTTGTATGATGAGATTGTTTCCCATCCGCACATGCTGGATGCTTATTACGAGGGCATCAAACGTTTGAAAGCTGCCGGTATCACGATCATCGGCAACCATATGTGGAAAAAGACTACCAGGGCCTACCCGGAAAAAGTTGCCCGCTGCATACCGTATATCGACATTTTCAGTATGCGTTACAACAGCCGCAACCTCTGGTATGTTGATGCCTGGGATGAGATCGAGGATGCCTGTAAAGAGGACGGCAAAGTGCTTCATGCTTACAACTCCAATAACGCCGTCACATTCACTCAGACTGCGACAATGCGTTATATGGTCGGCTGGTTTTTCCGTACTGCCGGCAAGGGGACCAGAGGTCACGGTACCTGGTGTTATCAGTGGCCCAACGGCAATCCTTATGAAGAATTTGACTCCTCCGGCAGCGACTGGATCTATTTCTATCCGCCGAATCCCAATGAAAATATCGCCGGAGGCCCGTCGATAAACTGGGAATGTATGCGCGAAGGTATTGACGATCTGCGCTATATCCTGACATTGGAAAATCTGATCGCCCGGGCCGCCAAATCCGGCAACACGCAAGCTGCGGCATCGGGAAAGAAGCTGTTGAAAAAATTGCAGAATGCTTTTGATATCGAGGAGATGTCCCGCCGTTGTATCTTTCTGGAGCAGAAATGGGAGAAATCCGGTTCTCTGCCCGACGGCACGCTTTATGCTTCAGGGGAATTCAATATTCCCAACGGAGTGAAACTTGCTGATTACAACCGTTTCCGTGAAGCTATCGCCCTGGAGATCATCAAAATCAGTGCCGAATTGAGTAAGGGAAGGTAAAATATGAGTGGAATGCGTAAATTGTACTTGAGTATCTGCTGTGCGGTATTCACATTGACTGTTTGCGGCGCGGAAAAAATCGTCTTTGCCGGTGATTTGCTCACTTACAGCGGCGATTACCGCGCGATCGCCCAGGTTTATATGGCTCTGCGCAAGCCGGAGCAGAAACTTTATCTGCTCAATGCCGGGATCATGGGTGAAACAGCTGCAGATGCCTTGAGAAGAGTGGATTGGGATATTTTACATCATCAGCCGTCAAAAGTGTTTCTGCTTTTCGGTTTGTCTGATGTCAGAAAAAACATCCGTTATACCAGAAACGGGGCGGTGGTTGATCCGGCTTCGATCCAGTCATACAAAAGTGCAATGGAGCAAATGACAGACAAACTGCTTGCCGCCGGATGCAAAGTGGTGCTGGTCTCCCCATTTCCCTATGATCAGGAGAGCGATATTGCCGCTTACAATGAAAAACTCAACGGTGATCCGGGGTTTGCCGGTTTGACTGCGGTGCTTAAAGATATTGCCGCGCAGAAGAATGTGGAACTGCTTGATGTTCACACGGAATTGAGCAGAATTATTGCGGCCGGGGATGGTGATATAAATTTGTTCCGGAAAAATTCCCGGGTCGATCCCAGCCGGACCGGTTCTGTCGCGCTGGCCATGCTGATTGCAGAGAATCTGGGAGCAAACATTCCTGTCGCGGAAGTGAAAATCGATGCCGCCGCCGGTAAATATGATGCCAAAGGTGCCGAATTACGCTACTTCCGCGCTTCAGACAGATCGGTTCGTTTCACTTATCGTCCGGAACGTCTGCCGCTGCCGGTCGATCGTGATTACCGTGCCCTTGCTGAAGTTATGGAACTGGATAAAAAACTCAACTCCGAAATGCTGAGTGTTACCGGATTGGCAGAGGGAATGTATGAGTTCAAAATCAACGGTATCACGGTTAAAACATTTTCCGCATCCGATCTTGCCGGAGGTATAAATCTGGCTCATATCGATACTACTTCCAACCGCACTGCTAAAGAGTTGTCCGGATTGGTCCCCCGGCTGATATCTTCTCCGGGGGCATTGCGTCGGCTCGCTGTTGCCGGGGATATCATCCGCCGCAGCGGCGGAGAACCGGTTGATAAGGCAGCCGGGATGAAGATCCTTGAGCAAACTGCCGCCGGGAGCAAAGATAAAATATATCTGGCCCAGGTGATTACAGAATATCAGAAAAACATTGATAAAAAAGATGTTCTGGAAAAGCAGATTCTGACTCAGATCGATTCTCTTTACTCCCGGGCGGCACTCCGGCAGTTCAGCGTGGAAATAACTCCGATGGCAGGGAATTGAGATCATGAGTTTCTGGGATTGGCTGATTGTTCTGGTGCCGCTGGCATTTATTATGTACATGTCGTACAATTCACGGCGTTATATCCGGGGGGTGGCGGACTTTCTGGCTGCCGGCCGGGTTTGCGGCCGTTATGTCATTGCGGTGGCCGGAGTGTCGGTAAGTTTGTCGGTGATGAATCTGGTGGCGAATGCCGAAGTATACTATAAAACCGGTTTTGCCATATCATTCTGGAACAACATCCTGCTGCCGGTATCCATGATCCTGGCATTAAGCGGATTTTGTTATTATCGTTTCCGGGAGACCAGATCGTTGTCGCTGGGACAGTTTCTGGAGTTGCGCTACAATCGCCCGCTGCGGGTTTTTGCTTCCGGGTTGCGAACTTTTTCTGAGATGGTGACCAATATGATCTGTCCGGCGGTCACGGCGCGGTTTTTCATCTATCTGCTGGATCTGCCGGAGTATTGGGAGGTCGGAAGCGTCAGAGTGTCGGTGTTTGCGCTGGTGATCGTCATTGTACTGGCGATCTCACTGACGATCATTTGTATGGGAGGGACGCTGGCACTGCTGATTTCCGACACTATCCAGTCGCTGATCTGTTATCCGGTATTTGCGGTATTTGTGATTTTTATTCTGTACCGTTTTTCCTGGAACAATGAGATCGTTCCGGTGATGACCGACCGGGTGGCGGGGGAAAGTTTCATCAACCCGTTTGATATAAGCTGCCTGCGGGACTTCAATATTTTTGCTTTGATCGTCACGACTCTCAGCACGATCCTCAATCATGCCAGTTGGATCGGGGCAAGTACATCAACCGCCGGGCGGACTCCGCATGAACAGAAGATGGCTGGAATACTCGGTACCTGGCGCAACGGGTTTTCACTGCTGTTTTACTTCATGGTCTCCGCGATGCTGCTGGTGGTGCTGAACCATCAGAATTATGCGGAAAAGGCCAAAAATATTCGGGATCAGGTGACGGTAAGGATCGCTTCCGGAACTTTTCATGATCAGGATGTGCAGGAAAAAATCAGCCGAAGTGTGACCGGTATCCCGGCGCAAAAGCATATTGCCGACGGTACTTCGCCATTGTCGCAGGAGAAGAATCTGGAAACGGTCTATTTTGAAAAGGTACACGATGCTCTGGAACACTCTCCGGAGGGGAATCGCAACTTTCAGGAGTTTCGCACGTTATACAATCAGATGTTGCTGCCGGTGACCATGCGGCACACTCTGCCGGCCGGGTTGATCGGGTTGTTTGCACTGCTGATGGTCATGCTGATGATATCCACTGACAGCACCCGGATATTCAGCAGTTCGGTAACGCTGGTTCAGGATGTGGTACTGCCGTTTATGGCGGATAAACAGCTTTCTTCGCGCAAGCATATCATGCTTTTGCGGTTGATGTCACTTGGGGTGGGGGTGTTGTTTTTCTGCGGATCATTTTTTATGGCGCAGCTGGACTACATCAATCTTTTCTGCATTATCATGACTTCGATCTGGCTGGGTGGTGCCGGGCCGGTGATGGTATTCGGGTTATACAGCCGCCGGGGAACTTCCGCCGGAGCGTTTGCTTCACTTTTTACCGGGATGTTCATTGCGGTATCGGGGATATTTCTGCAGCGGAATTGGGCGGATCTGATTTATCCGGCGTTGGAAAAATATGGTATGGTCGAAATGTTTGACCGCTTTTTACGCAACATTTCTGCTCCGTTTGCCCCTTATATCCAGTGGCAGATGGATCCGGTGAAGTTTCCGGTCAATTCGATGGAGATATTCTTTATCGCCATGATATTGGGGATCACGGCATATTGGGTGGTGTCACTGCTGACCTTGAAACAGCCATTCAATCTGGACAGGATGCTGCACCGGGGCAGATATGCAGATGCGGCAGAAGCCGTTGAAACTGCTGATGGACAGAAAGATTCACTTTTTCAGAAGTTTCTGCAGAAGATCGTGGGAATTTCCCGGGATTACAGCCGGTCGGACAAAGTGATCGCCTGGTCAGTTTTCGTATTCACCTTTGTTTACCAATTCGGTCTGACTTTTCTGGCGGTGCTGATCTGGCAGAGTATTTCGCCGCTGCCGGAAAAGTGGTGGGGAGATTATTTTCTGATCGTATTTCTGGTGGTTCCGGCAGTGGTGGCGGCGATATCGACGGTGTGGTTCACCATCGGCGGGATCGTGGATCTGCGGCAGATGTTCCGGGATCTGCGTAAACGGACAGACAATCCGCTGGATAACGGCCAGGTTTCCGGCAATGTGTCAAAGGTGGATGCCGGAGCATTTGAAAAAATCGACAGTGCGGTCAATGGGAAAGAGGAAAAATAATGTCGTTCAAAGTAAAATTTGTCAGTTCTCTGAGTAAAGTTTTTCCGGACAGGGAGCCAGAAGGCGGATACCGGTCAGGAAGTGCGTTGAAAAATGAAGTTTTTTCATTTCAGGCAGCCTTTTGCTGCAGTGAACAATGGCTGGATGTGGAGGTGAAAACAGATTCGCCTCTTGCCGGATATATTACTGTAAGAGAAGTATCTCTGGTTCCGGTGGAACATTTGCCGGAGGAGCTTGATGATGATGCTCTTTTGCGGACTCCCGGGTTGGCTCCGGATCTGCTGCGTCCTTTGTGGAACAACAAAATAATGACCGATGCCGGAGTATGGCAGTCGCTTTGGTTTACGGTAAAGATCCCGGCGGATTTTCCGGCCGGCAAAGCTCCGGTCAGAATCACATTCACCGGCTGCGATCAACAGCAGAAACGCCGTTTCAAAGTGACCTCTGTTTTCAATCTTAAAGTGATCGATGCGGTGCTTCCGGAACAGAAATTAAGTGTTTCCCACTGGTTTCACGGAGATTGTCTGGCCACATTTTACCGGGAAAAAGTCTTCAGTGAAAAACATTGGCAGATCTGTGAAAACTTCATCCGCAATGCGGTCGCTCACGGGATGGACACTCTGCTTACTCCGGTTTTCACTCCGCCGTTGGATACTCAGGTCGGCGGTGAACGTCCCACGATCCAGCTGGTCGGGATAAAGAAAGACGGTCAGAAATATTCCTTTGACTTTTCCCGGTTGAAACGCTGGGTGGAAATGGCGGAATCCTGCGGGATACGCTTTTTTGAAATGGCACATTTATTCACCCAGTGGGGGGCGGGATTCACCCCCAAGATCATGGCTGAAACAGCGGAGGGAGAAAAGCGGATTTTCGGCTGGGATATTCCGGCAGATTCACCAGAATACGAAAACTTTTTAGCGCAGTTCCTGCCGGAATTGTGCGCATTCCTGGATAGATTGAATTTGCGGGAAAGGGTGATATTCCACTGTTCGGATGAACCGCGCAAACACCATTTAAAAAGTTATGCGTATGCTTCCGGACTTATCCGTAAATATCTGCACGGATTCAAAATCGTTGATGCCATGTCCAGAATGGAACTCTTTGAAAGCGGTTGCGTCGATATCCCCGCTGTATGCGAACATCATTATGAACCGTTCCGTAAAATCGATCTTAAAGAACGTTTCATCTATTACTGCTGTGAACCGTTTTCACGCTATCCCAACCGTTTCATCCATATGCCGTCCTGCCGGAACCGGATTTTCGGAACGTTGATGTATTGCTATAACATCGACGGATTTATGCATTGGGGATTCAATTTCTACTACTCCCGTTTTTCCCGTTTTCCGGTCGATCCTTTCGGCGGCACGACAGCGGGACATGCTTTCCCGGCCGGAGATGCATTTCTGGTCTATCCCGGAGATAATGGCGAAGTTCTGGATTCGATCCGGCATGAAGTTTTTTATGAAGCGTTGCAGGATATGCGGCTGCTTCAGTTGTTGGAAACATATTATTCCCGCAGTGAATTGCTCCGGGCATTGAACCGTTTCGCAGCCGGGAAGGAGCTGGATCTGCTGGACTATCCCAAAACGGAAAATATGGTACTGAAACTCCGCAAAAAACTGGAATCGATGCTCCGTAAGGCTTTGAAAAAATAGTTGGGATGGAGCAGCATCGGGAATTTATTCCGGTGCAGGTGAAACTTTCTCCACCGACAAGAACAAAATACAAAAAACGATCGCGGCTCAACAAGGAGAGCCGCGATCGGTTTTCTTTATTATTCTGCCGGTCAGCGATCAGCGGGAACCAGCATATCGATGTATTTGCGGATGGCAGATATTCCGGTGAATTTCTCCACATTTTTGCCATTGACCGCGACCAGAGTCGGAGCCTGACTGATGGCGAATTCGCGGGCTTTTTCCGGTTCCTGATCGGCCACGACTACGGAGTAGACGATTCCGGCCTTATCCAGAAAAGTTTTCGCGATCCGGCAGTTGGGGCAGGTCGTGGTGGTGAAAAGGATCAACTCTTCTGAAGCGACAGCCGGAGCGGCTTTGGCGGCCGGAGCCGTGACCATTGCCGGAGTGCAGGAACATCTGCCGCCTTCACCGAATTCCCGTTTGATCGCGGTGTAAGCGTTGTAAACCTTGCGGTCTTTGTATTCCTGAGTTTTACCGTCGTTCCAGTTCTGCACCGGGCGGTAGTATCCGGTGATCCGGCTGTAAACCTCGGTTTTGCTGCCGCAATCCGGACATTTGAATTGTTCACCGGCGATGTATCCGTGATTGTGACAGATGGAGTATGTCGGTGACATGGTATAGTACGGCAGCCGGTAATTTTCCGCAATTTTGCGGACAAGGTTGGCAGCGGCCTGCCAGTCGGGGAGTTTCTCTCCGAGGAAGGCGTGGAAGACGGTTCCACTGGTGTAGAGGGTCTGCAATTCATCCTGCACATCCAACGCGGAAAAGATGTCATCAGTAAAGCTGACCGGCAGATGGGAACTGTTGGTGTAATACGGGGTGCCGTTTTCATTGGCGGTAACGATATCACCGAAACGGTTTTTATCATGTTTGGCCAGACGGAAGCTGGTGGATTCGGCCGGAGTGGCTTCGAGGTTGTAGAGATCCCCGTACTGTTCCTGATAATCCGAGAGCCGTTCACGCATGTGGTTGAGAACATCTTTGGTGAAGTTCTGAGCTTCGGCATGGATAAGATCTTTTTTGATCCATTTGGCATTGAGACACGCTTCATTCATGCCGACCAGACCGATGGTGGAGAAGTGGTTGTCGAATTTGCCCAGATAACGTCTGGTGTACGGATAGAGACCTTCATCCAGCAGTTTGGAGATAACTTCACGTTTGATTTTCAGTGAACGTGCGGAAATATCCATCATGTGATCCAGGCGGTTGTAGAAGTCAGCTTCATTTTCCGCGAGATAGGCGATACGCGGCATATTGATGGTGACTACCCCGATGGAACCGGTACTTTCACCGGAACCGAAGAAACCGCCGGATTTTTTACGCAGTTCCCGCAGATCCAGACGCAGACGGCAGCACATGGAACGGATATCGCTGGGTTCCATATCGCTGTTGACGTAGTTGGAGAAGTAGGGAGTGCCTTATTTACTGGTCATCTCAAAGAGCAGTTTGTTGTTTTCCGTTTCGCTCCAGTCGAAATCCCGGGTGATGGAATAGGTCGGGATCGGATACTGGAAGCCCCGGCCCTGTGCATCACCCTCGATCATGGTTTCGATGAATGCGCGGTTGACCATGTCCATCTCTTTTTTACAGTCTTTGTATTTGAAATCCATCTCTTTGCCGCCGACGATGCAGTTCTGTTCGGCGAGGTCAGCCGGGACGGTCCAATCCAGCGTGATATTGCTGAAAGGAGCCTGCGTACCCCAGCGGGAGGGGGTGTTGACACCGAAAATGAATGATTCAATACATTTTTTGACCTGATTGTAGTCCAGATTGTCCACTTTGACAAAGGGAGCCAGATAGGTATCAAAACTGCTGAAAGCCTGAGCGCCTGCCCACTCATTCTGCATGATGCCGAGGAAGTTGACCATCTGGTTGCAGAGGGTGGCCAGATGTGAAGCCGGGGCGGAAGTGATTTTACCCGGCACACCGCCGAGTCCCTCCTGGATCAGCTGTTTGAGTGACCACCCGGCGCAGTATCCGGTCAGCATGGAGAGGTCGTGCAGATGAATATCAGCATTGCGGTGGGCGTTGCCGATCTCGTCATCATAGATCTCCGAAAGCCAGTAATTTGCGGTGATCGCGCCGCTGTTGGAGAGGATGAGTCCGCCGACGGAGTAGGTGACGGTGGAATTTTCTTTCACGCGCCAATCGTTGATTTTGACATAGTCATCGACCGTCTTTTTGAAGTCGAGGATGGTGGACTGGGCGTTGCGGAGTTTTTCGCGCTGCCGGCGGTAGAGAATGTAGGCTTTGGCAACATCGGCGTAACCGGCCTGTACGAGGACGGATTCGACACTGTCCTGAATATCTTCAACGGCGATCAGACCTTCTTTGATTTTGGGTTCAAAGTCGGCAGTTACTTTCAAAGCGATAAAGTCGATGATCGACTGATTGTACTGTTTTTCCTGGGCCTCAAAAGCCATTCTCACGGCATCTGAGATCTTTTTCAGATCGAAGTCGATATTTTTGCCGTTACGTTTCTGCACCTGATACATTTCCGGTTCCTCCTGTTTTCTTTATCTTTTTTTACTCTGCATTCTGTATAAAATCTCACCTGCCGCGAACTTCCGCTGCCGGAATAAATTTTTTCACTTCCGTCAAAAAGTCATTCAACTGCCTGTCGGTAACTTCAAATTGTTTCGCCCGGCCGCCGAGGATCGCCCCCGAATCCTTGAATGGCTGCAAAAAATAATGTTCCGCCCCGGCAAGTTCTCTGCCGATAGCCGCGAAATCCGCCGTTTCATGCAGATTCCCGGTCACCGTAGTGCGGAATTCATAATCCACCTTGTCGCCCATGAGCAACCCGGCAGACTCTTTAACTTTTTCCCAGCAGTCCATGCCGCTGGTCAATTCATACTTCTGCGGCGAATTTTTGATATCCATCGCCACATAATCCACCGCTTTTTCCCGGAGCAATTCAGCCAGCAGCTCCGGAAATGAACCGTTGGTATCCAGTTTCACCCGGAATCCCATCGCTTTGGCCGCTTGTATCAGCAGTACAGTATCCTCATGCAGCAGCGGTTCGCCGCCGGTGACACAAATACCATCCAACCGGCGGCCCCTGGTCTCCAGAAACTCCAGCACCTCTGCAAAAGAGTATTCCAGATCCGCCGTCCTGCCATTCACCAGAGCCGGATTGTGGCAGAAAGGACACCGGAAATTGCACCCGCAGGTGAATATCGTACACGCAACCAGACCCGGATAGTCCAGCAGCGTCAATTTGTGCAGACCGAAACGCATATTTACTCTTTTTTTATCTAATCAGGCTCTTGTTTACGTGCCTGATCACCACAATATATAGTAAACAGCGTAAAAAAAGCGCACAATATCTTGTTGTTCTTCAATATATCACCTATATGGAATATTGCAAGTATTATTTTGAAAAAAAACACTATTTTTTCCGGGCTGGCGGCATGTTCCGGAGAAATAAAACAGTTTTTTTGACAGGTTTTGCGGTCGGCTCCTTGAAAAAATCCATTCAAAGCGTTATTCTATATGGATGTCAACAAACCTGATTATATGGAGTACAATATTTTTATGGATATACTGCTGGAATATTTGAGTATCGCCGGGTCGGTGATCTTTGTTTTTATTGCGCTGGGGTTCTGTATTTTCTCTCATGAACTGGGTCACTTTCTGGCCGGCAAACTCATGGGGCTGCACATTGATGCTTTTTCGCTGGGGTTCCGTCCCATCTGGCGGAAAAAGTACAAAGGTGTGGAGTACCGCATCGGCTGGCTGCCTTTGGGCGGTTATGTGGAATTGCCGCAGGTGGATGCATCCGATGATATTCCCAAAAGTGCCGATGGTACGGAATTGCCCCGGGCCACTCCGGAAGCACGGATAGTTACTGCGGTGGCCGGTCCGCTTTTCAATATTATTTCCGGTCTGCTGCTGGGATGCATCGTCTGGTGGGCGGGGATTCCGGAAGCCACTCCCAGAATGAAGGAGATCGGGGTTTTGAGTGTGCCGGAAACTTCTCCGGAATATCTTGCCGGTCTGCGGCCGGGAGATGTGATCGTCAAACTCAACGGCAGTGAATTTCATGACACCTGGGAAAATTTTGTCAAAAAGGTGCTTTTCACCATCAATGAGGTCACTCTGGAAGTCCGCCGGGACGGTCAGCTGCTCACTATCAGCTATCTGCCGGCTGAGAACCCCAATGCTCCCGGCGGAGAAAAGATTGCTTATCCGTTTTTCAAGCCGCTGCTGCCGATCAAACTTTATCCGGAAAAAGGCGGTATTGCCGACCGGGCCGGTATCCGGGCGGGAGATATCGTCACTGCGGTTGACGGCAAAGCGGTGTCCGGAGTGGAGAACTTCCAGTCGGCATTGAATTTTTCCGACGGTCGTCCCCTGAAGATCGCTCTGCTGCGGGATGGAGAGAATGTCGAAGTGATCGTCACTCCGCAGGCAGTGGAAAATTTGAAAAATGAAGAGCGTTTCCTGACCGGTATCAGTATGGCTCCGGGCAATGAGAATGGAGTGATAATTGCTTCACTGATGGCCGGCGGAGCTGCCGCTGAAGCGGGGGTCAAGCCCGGAGATATTCTGGTAAAGGTGGATGATCTGCCGGTGACGGCCGCCGGAGATATGCAGAAATATATTGCCGGGAAACGTACTGCGCCGGTAACGCTGTATCTCCGGCGCGACGGCAAAGAGTTGACCGTGACCCTTGCCGCCCGCCGGTTTGCCGCTTATACCATCGGGGTTTCGCTGGCCGCCACCAACCATCCCAATCCGGTGGAATTATTCATCGACACCATTGACATGAGCTGGAAAAGTCTGCGCGGCATTGCCACGACCATCGGCAACAAACTTCATCTGACCGGCAACAGCAGTTCGCTCAAGCCCAGTCACATGTCCAGTACTCTGGGGATCGGCATGGTATTGTATACATCGATCCGGACCAGCTGGTCATATGCGCTTTATTTTGTAGTGATCATCTCTTTTGCGCTGGCGATATTCAATCTTCTGCCGCTGCCGGTACTTGACGGCGGCCACATCCTTTTCGGCATCCTTGAATGGGTGACCGGCAAGCGCATCCCGTCGGCGGTGATGAAAGTTATTTCGGTGATATTCATCACGTTCCTGATCCTGTTGACCTTGTACATAACCTTTTTTGACGGCAAGCGGCTGCTCCGGAAAATCTCCGCCAATACACCGCCGCCGGTGGAGCAGAGTGATGCGCCGTAACACCCGTAACTTTTTTCTCGGTCCGGTCGGTATCGGACACGATCATCCGGTAAGCATCCAATCCATGTGCAACACCCGGACTGCGGACGTGCGTGCCACTGTTGCGCAGATCGAAAGTCTCGCTGCCTGCGGCTGCGATATCATCCGGGTATCGGCAGATAATCCGCAGGATGTGGCAGCTTTGAAACAGATCTGTCAGGTTTCTCCGATCCCGGTGATTGCAGACATTCAGTTTTCCGGCGAATCTGCACTGGGGGCGATCAGCGGCGGCTGCGCCGGTATCCGGGTCAATCCGGGGATCATTCATGACCGTAAATTGCTCCGGGAGATCGCGGCAGCAGCGGTGATTCACGGAACCGTGATCCGCGTGGGGGCCAACGGCGGCAGTTTGAAACTGCACCGGCTGCCGGAACTGCTTGCCGGAGGCGTCTCCCGCGAAGATGCAATGGCTCAATTATTGTGTGAAGCTGTTTTGCAGCAGTGTGAAATGCTCAGTGACTCCGGAGTTTCCCGGATCAAGGCCGCTGTAAAAAGTTCCGATCTGTCTGTTACTTTGAAAGCATACCGGAAACTTGGTGCGGCGTGTGATCTGCCGCTGCACCTCGGTTTGACCGAAGCCGGAACCGCTGTCCGGGGCGAATTGCGTTCAGCGATCGCCATCGGGGCCTTGCTAACCGAAGGGATCGGCGACACTGTCCGGGTGAGTCTGACCGCTGCTCCGGAAGCGGAGATCGCAGCGGCCAAAAGGATTCTGGATGTCTGCGGCATGGGAAAAGAGAGCGTGGAGATCGTCTCCTGCCCCACCTGCGGCCGGACGGAAGTGGATTTGATCGGCCTGGCCGGAAAAGTTGAAGAACTCATTGCCCGCATGCGGCAGGAAAAATTGCCGGTGCGTTGGAAAAAGATCGCCGTAATGGGCTGCCCGGTCAACGGACCGGGAGAAGCGCGCAGTGCCGATATCGGTATCGCCGGCAGCCGCAACGGACAATTGATCATCTTTCAGAACGGCAAAGTTACCGGAGCATATCCGGAAGCTGAAGCATGGGCGATTTTCACCCGGATGCTGTCCGGCGGTGATGATATCCCGGATTTTTCCGGCAAAGCACAATAATTTCCTTTTTTTCGGTAAAAAAACTTGAAATATCTGTGATTGCAGGCTATAATATATCAGATATATTATATTTAATGTGAAACCGGGGGGCTGCTTGGGAAAATGGTCTCTGCAATTAAAGATGATTTTATTTTTTTTCTGCTTGAAAAGAGCATTCCAGTCAGGTACATTATATAAACGTCGCAAAAATACAGGAAGGATGTAAAAATGCCTCGCGTTTCATGGAAGGTCAATCTGGCAGCATTATGGTTCTCGCAACTGGTGATTCTGGCCGGATTTCAGGCACTGATCCCGTTTATTCCCTTATTCATCAAAAACGAATTCGGAGTGACCGATCCCGGTCAACTGGCGTTGGCGGTTTCATCTTTCAACTTTTTCGGAACGATGGCCTATGCGATATTCAATCCGATCTGGGGGGTGCTGGCAGACCGTTTCGGAGTCAAACCGATGCTGTTGCGCGGCACATTTCTCACGGCGGTGCTTTTCCCGCTGATGGCGTATACTCCAAATGTTTTCTGGCTGGTGGTGGTACGTTTCCTTTCTGCCGGCTGTGCCGGTACGACGGCAGCATCCCAGACAATGATCGCCCGGAATACACCGGATGAATATCAGGGATTCGCGCAAGGGGTTTTGAGTACTGCCATCTGGGGTGGTGCGATGCTGGGTTATGTTGTCGGCGGATTGATGATCCACTACTTCAATTACAAAGTGGCTTTCTGGTTTTGCGGTATACTTTACATTCTCGGCGGTATAGCAGTTCTTTTCACCCGGGATAATCCCATCCGCAATATTCCGGTAAAGCATCACCGTATTTCCAACGGTTTCTGGGAAAAGCTACTGCCGCGATTTACTCAGGCGGTATGGGTGATGCTCTGGCTTTTTCTGCTGATGGGGCTGGTTCGCGGCTTTGAAGTCGGTTATATTGCGCTGCGGGTGGAGGAATTGACCGATCCCAAGACAGCGGCTCTCTGGACCGGAGTGGTCAGTGCGGTGGTGTGCGGTGCGGCGATTGCTTCCGGGGTATGTTCCGGTTATCTGGCCGACCGCTGCACGCCGGTGAAAATGCTGATCCCGGTGATGCTTATTTCGGCATTTTCTCTGCTGCTGCAGGGGTGGGCGGACAACCTTTGGGTATTTGCTGCCGGCCGGGTGCTGCTGTACATTGCCGCCGGCGGCTTGCAGCCGCTGCTGCAGAAGATTCTCTCTTCGGTGACTCCGGCACGCAAACGCGGGGCGGTATTCGGTTTTGCCTCATCCAGCAGCTGTCTCGGCAGTATGGCAGCGGCGGTATTCAGCGGTATTGCCATGACTGCATTCGGTGTATCCGGAGTATTTTACATCGGCGGAATACTTTTCATCATCGGTCTGCCGTTATTGATACACGGCATTATGCTGGCGACCCGTCCGTTTGTATTCCACCGGGCGCATCATTGAGCGTGCTATTCAGAAGTATTCCACTTTATAGGGCAGAGAATTTATAAAATCCCGCCCGTATTTCCGGGTGACGATCCGGGAATCAAGCACTGCGATCTTTCCCCGATCCTGCCGGGTGCGGATCAACCGTCCGGCTCCCTGCCGGAACTTCAACACCGCTTCGGGCAGAGAGTAGCAGGTAAAAGAACTTTTTCCGGCATTTTCCAGTTTCTCCATCCGCGCCGAAGTCAGGGGCGAACCGATGGAAGCAAAGGGCAGCCGGGTGATGATGACCAGACTCAGATTTTCACCGGGAACATCCACCCCGGTCCAGAAACTGTCCGTCCCGAAAAGAACGCAGTGCGGAGTCGTCTGAAATGTCCGGAGCATGGCTGAACGGGTCATCCCGTTGCCCTGAACCAGCAACGGCAGATCCTTTACCGCAAAGCAATCCTGCAAAGCATCCTGACAGTATTTCATACTCTGGTAACTGGTAAAAAGTACAAAAGCACAACCGTTATTGCTGATGACCAGTTCCCGGATGGTTTCCGCCAGACGCGGCAGATAATTCGGGGCATTGGGTTCCGGCATCCGGTCAGTCACCAGCAGCCGGGCCTGTTCCGGGGAAAAGGGAGAATCCAGTTTTATGACTTCACCTCCGGTAAAACCGGTACGGGTAAGAAAATGATCAAAACTTCCGGCCACAGTCAATGTCGCACTGCACAGCATGACCGGAATATCACCGTTGAAAAGCAGTTCTTCCAGCAGTTGGGCGACATTCAGCGGGGCGGCACAGCAGTTGACGGTATCCTGTTCATCCTCGATAAAATAGACGGCATCCGGGATCGTCCGGCCGGTGAAACTGACCAGAGCATCCGCGAAAAACCGGCACTTTTCGCAGTTGGCACTCAATTCGGTACGGAAATTATCATCATCGGCATTTTCGGCCAGCCGGTCAAGTTTTTCTGCCAGTTCAGTAAAGACATTGACGGCAGTTTCCGGCAGTGGATCAGCTTGTTTTTCATTCAGGCGCAGCGAATGGCTGCCGCTTTTTTCCAGCATTCCGGCATAGTCGGCAAAAAAACCGTAACTCTCATCTCTGGCCCGTTGAACCAGAGCCCGCAACTCCAGTATTTCCGCCCCCGGCCGCATCAGAAGTCCTTTGGCCCGTTCCGAATTGAAAAGCCGGTTGAGAGTACTGGTCAAGGCACTGCGTGAGAAGTGCAGTCCCAGATGGGAAGCGGCACTGTTTTCCAGCGTGTGAGCTTCATCGATCATCACAGCTCCGTAATCCGGCAGCAAAGTTCCGCCGCCGCCATGCTCTCTCCGGATGGCGATATCGGTGAGAAACAATGCGTGATTGGCGACAACGATATCGGCTTCATCCCATTTGCGGCGGGCCTTGAAGTAGTAACAGCTGCGATAAAATTCGCACTTCGGCCCGGCGCAGTTACCGCTTTCGCAGCAGACCAGATGCCAGATACGGCTGTTATCCCGGACTCCGTCGATGTAATTGCAGTCGCGGCCGCTTTCCAGATCACTGATAAGTTTTTCGGTTTCCAGTACCATTTGCGGAACCGGCAGCAGCTGGTCGCGCTGTTCACCTGAGAGCAGTGCCAATCTCCGGCGGCACAGGTAGTTGCTGCGCCCTTTAGCGAGTACTGCGCGGAAATCGGTGCCGGTAAGTTCCCGGAGAAACGGTAAATCTTTTTCGATCAGCTGGTGCTGCAGATTGATGGTTTCAGTGGTGATCAACACCGGGCGGCGGCTGTTGACTGCGAAGCGGATCAGCGGGATGAGATAAGCAAAGCTTTTGCCGACTCCGGTGGGAGCTTCCACGCAGAGATTGCTGCCGGATTCCAGAGCGCGGGCAATGGCCAGCGACATGGCAAGCTGCTGGGGGCGTTCTTCACACGGTGAATTGTTGATGGCACTGGCCCCGGCGAGAGTACCTCCGGCGGAGAAAAATTCCCGGCAGAATCCGGCAATATCCACTGCATCGTGCTGATCCGGTTCATAACTTACGGAAAATTCATCCAAGCTGAAATCTTCCGCCGGCATCTCTCCATCACGGTCAATAATCATCAGCGGCACTCCAGAAAATCACGGATGGCACTCTCATAACGGTCGATCTCCCGATCCGGCAGCCGGAGCTGTTCACCGAGCCGACGGAGCAGACGGGCGGCATGATTTTCTTTGCCGCTGGCCAAATCGGCAGCACTGCGGTGGATTTCAGAAGAGATCTCTTGGGCCGGCGAGTGATATTTGCCGTCAATGATCATTTCTGTTACCGGAGAGAGTGAAAGCCGGAGAGAGAGCAGCTCCTCGCTGAGATTGAGCGAAGTTCCCAGATTGCCGGCAAAAGCGGCCGCTTCCGCACAGAACCGGGCCAGATCCTCCAGAGAAAGCTGGCTGCTGTCAGTGTAGCGGAAGTAACAGAATGAACCATTGTCAAACATTTGCCACATCAGCGGTTTATCCTGCGCCAGAAAGCGGAGTGAACCGGGAGTTTCCTGACCGCTGACCATATCTTCGCGGCTCAAAAATTGCGGTTTGCTGCAGGGAAACAGTGAATCGCGGAGCAGCGGCAGCCACTTTTGAGTATCGGCGGGCAGAGCCGGAAAAGCATCGGGAACAATGGCAAATTTCAGCAAAATCCCCTTTCTGCCGGAACCGCGCCGACGGCGGAAGTAGTTGCCGGCATCAAGGATCAGATCATTGACCTGCCGGACATCGCCGGGGATATTTTTGCCGGATTCATAGAGAATGCCGCGCAGAATGCGGCCGAGCTGTTCTCTTTCGTTACGCATACATCGGCGGAGAAGTTCCTGCATCTCGTGAGCGCGGCGGGCCGGGCGGCTGGAGGCTTCAGCGGTACGGATGTAAAAGATCCCCTCCTGCAATTCACCCTCGATCCCGCGCGAACAGACATGCGGCAGATTCTTAAAAGGTTTGACCACAAAGATCACGTAACGTTTTCCGTCGACCATCGGACGCTCGATGATATAATCCAATGGCGGTTCGATATGGGAGTTTATGAAGTTGCCGACCGGAGTCGGATCAAAAGTTCCGGCCTGCTCTTCGGAAACCCCGGTAAGAACACCGGGAATACCGGAAGCATCTTCTGATACTCCGATGACCAGAAAACCGCCCCGGGTATTGGCAAAAGCGGTCAAATGGCGGACGATCTTGCCCTTTTCCTGACGGCTCATGGTGCGCCAGGACATGGCAGATTTGTAGTCGAGTTCATCGGATTCGACTTTTCGCGTTATCAATTCGGCAAAATCATAGGAACGCATAGCGGCAGATCTGCTCCGGCGGTTGTCAGTTTTTACAGGCTGCTGCTGCCTTGATGAAAGATTCCGCACTGTTAGCGATAGTCTTTTCGGAAACGCAGAAAGCCAACCGGAAGTAACCGGGCAGACCGAAACCGCGACCGGGTACCGCCAGAATCCTCTCTTTGAGCAGGGCATCGACAAAAATGCGCTCATCAGCAGTGGGGGATTCCGGGAAGAAATAGAACGCCCCTTTGGGCATGACGAACCGGATACCGGCATCGGTCAGAATCTGCGCCATCAGATCGCGGCGGCGGCGGTAAACATTCAGATCGATCCGGGCATGCGGGCAGCGGGCGATCAATTTCTGGGCGACTACCGGAGCATTGACAAAACCGAGGGTACGGTTGGTCAAAGTCAGGCCGCCGAGCAATTCGGCAGCATTTTCCAGAGCCGGATTGACGGCGATGTAACCGATTCTTTCTCCGGGCAGCGAGAGAGTTTTGGAGAATGAACCGATAACTGCTGTGCCATCGTAAATATCGAAAAGCGAAGGCACTTCGCAATCATCATAATTGAGAAATCTGTAAGGTTCATCCGAAACGATGTAGATCATCCGGCCGTATTTTTTTCTGGCTTCATACAGCAGCGAAGCAACTGCCGAAAGTTCCTCTTTACCGTAAATTACCCCGGTGGGGTTGTTGGGGGAATTGAGAATGATCGCTCTGGTTGCCGGGGTGATGGCTTGAGCGATATTGCCGATATTCAAAGAGAAATCCTTATTGGCCATGACCGGTTTCAAAATACCGCCGAAGTTTCCGGCATAAAAACCGTATTCCACGAAATACGGAGCGATACACAAAACTTCATCACCGGCCGAAAGGGTGGCCCGGAAAAAGGCATTGATTCCTCCGGCGGCTCCGCAGGTAACGATGATATTTTCCGGAGGGACCGGGCAATTCTGTTCTCCGGAAATCAATTCAGACAGGGCGTTGCGGGCGGAATTTTCTCCGGCATTGGGCATATATCCGAAAGCGAAAGGCCGGTCGCTTTCCTCCGCGATCTCAAGCATTGCCTGCTTGATTTGCGGCGGCGGCGGCAGATCAGGATTGCCCAGACTGAAGTCATACACATTGTCTTCGCCGTAAGTGCGTTTCAATTCGATACCGGCCTCAAACATCCGGCGGATCATGGATGAATTGCCGAGAAATCCTTTTACTTCATCTGATAAAAGCTGCATTTGTCAAATCCTTTGTATTATTTACGGAAAAAGTCTGCACATAAATATAACTCCGCATAGCGGATTTGTCAATGACCATGCCGCCGATTGCCCGGATAAAATGGATTGCCGGAGGGCCCGGGACCGGGATAAATTCACGGTGCTGTTTTTTATTCGGACCAATAGAGGTAATTGCAAAAGTCAATCAAAACATACTGAAAAGTCTCTTTTTTCAGATTGCAGCGGGAATTTTCAGGAGTTTTGAGAACTATTGTAATTGCTTCAAATAAAAAAGGATCGTTGTCCACCTTTTTCTGCAAGGTTTGGCAACGATCCATTCTTACCGGGTCCGGTTTTACCGGGCGAGGTATTCCAGATACTTCAATGCGGTCATCCGGTGTCCGGCCGGAGAAAGGTGGATCAGATCGGAGTTGTACAATTTCAACTTTTCATCATTGGTGAATTTGGCAAATTCACTGTAAATGTCAAAATATTCAACTCCGTGTTTTTCTGCCGCTTTTCTGGCACAATCATTGTATTGACTGATCAATTCCGGCACGCCGAAACGAACACTTGTATGATTATTCACCGGTGTGGAAAATCCGGAAACCAGCACGATCCGGGCATTGGTTTTCTTTTTCAGAGCAGAGATGATCTCATCGAAAAATCCGGGGATCCAGCGGATGGGCAGCTGCGGATCTTTGAAGTTGCTCCGCGCAAAGGTCACGGTATCATTGTGGCCGACGGAAATGAAGATGATATCAAATTCTTCATCCCATATCGCATCGTACATATACCGGCGCATACAGACCTGTTTGGCAGCAGCAGTATTCAATCTCCAGTTGATATATCTGGTCAGATCGCCGCCGATACCGGCATTGCGGCAAGTTACCATGCCGGGGTTGTATTTTTCGAGCATCCCGACGGTGATCGCGGCGTGATTGTGGTCGCGTTCAAAGTCGGTCAGGGAGTCGGCCAGATAACATATGCGCAGCGGTTTTCCCTGCAGATCCACCTTTTGGGCGGCGGCTTCCAGCGCATCGACTTCTGCGGCGGGAGCGACAACCACATCCCGGAATGCACTGACTCCGCCGGTGGCAAACGTTATCCGGTAGAACCCCTCTTTTTCCGCAGTGAAGCCGGGGAAGGAAACTTTACCCAGATAAGAAGCCGCCGGAGTGAGCTGCGGAGCATTGAGTTTGCCCGGTTCGGAAAAGAGGAAGTTGCCTTTCAAATCACGCGGATAAACTTTGAAAACCTGTTCCGGTATCGCGACTCCCGGTTTGACGGTCAATGCTCCGGCGGGCGGAACGATGATGGTATCGGAAACCGTTGCGGTAATGGTCAGATCATCCAGATCGACTGCGGCATTTTTGCCGTTTAAGTAGAGATAGATGACATTGAAAAGTTCATTGTTGTTTTTGGAACAATCCAGTGTCAGATCATAGATTTTCCACTCATTGCTCAAATTTGCCCATGCGGTGCGGATGGAGCTTTTGTCCCTTTCAAACATGATCCGGCCGGAACCTTTGGCCCGGAAGCGGATTTGGAACTTCAAGCCGCAGGGGGTCTTTACCGAGTTGTAGAATTTGATGGTGGCCCGGCCGAAATCGGCCCCCTTGTGCAGTTCCACATGCATAAAGCCGTCGGCTTCATTCCATTTGACAATGGTTTTCATACTGGGCGAAAAGGTGGCTGCTCCGTAACCGTAAACCCCCTTTTCAGTGAAATCCCCGCCACCGAAAAAATGGACACTTTCGGCGTGGAGTGTCAAAACTGTCAGTGCTGAAACGCACGCGATAAATTTATTCATGATAATTCTTCCTTTTTTTGTTGATGGTTTTCAAGAAAATCTTTTGCTGTCAGATAAACTCCGGCGGTCCAGCCCATCATTTCCGGCATCTCATATTCGGCGGTGACTCTGGTTGAACCGTCTGTGACATTGTATTTTTCCCACAGCGAATTGTTTTTTTCAAAATTTTCTCTTACGGTATTTATATATTTCCGGGCGATTCTTGCGGCATCATCCTGATAACCGTATTTTGCCAGTGCTTCAAAACATATCAGCTGCAGACACGGCCAGCCGTTGGGATAATCCCATTGCCAATTGCCGGCAGCATGTTCCCGGCAAGCGGCAGATATGCCAAAGGGGTATTCCAGTTTTTCCAGACACTCTTTGCGTGCGGCGTCGGCATCTGCGGCATTTACTATGCCGCTCCACAGCGGATACATGGATGCGGCACTGAAAACACTGCACAACCGGTGTTCGCGCAAGTTGTAATCAAAAAACACACCATCCTGCCGGCGGCAGTATTTGTGAATATTCCGGTTCAACTCATCGGCGCGCGACTGCCAGAAATTTTCCTGACCGCCGTACGGGGCGGAAAGCTTTGCCAACATTTTGAATGAAAAAAACAACAGGCAATTAAGGTCTATTGCCGCACACTCATGGCAATCGCCCTCAAAACGGGGGGTGAAATCCCATCCGGATTCTGCTTCTGCGAGAGTTGCCAACGCAATTTCCCGGCGGATTTGCGGATCATTCTCCTGCGGATCGGCTCCGCGCCTGGCAACCGCGACTTGAAAAAAATCAGAGATATCCTTTTCCGATGGATCGCTGCCGTAATGATACAAGCCGGTTTCCGGATCGCGGCGGTGAGTGTCCCAGAATGATATTTCCAGCTGCAGAGCTTCTCTTGCCTGCTCTCTTAAACACCGGTCATCCGGATACAACTCCAGAATCAATCCGGTCAGTACGCCCAGAAACGGCGGCTGGGAACGATTAAGATAAAAGGTCCGGCTGCCGTTGGGGATGAAACCGAATTTTTTTACTTCATAAAAAAAGTTTTCCGCATTACTGCGGACAAGCTCTTTGCGGCCCTGCAGAGCAAGTCCCCGGCAGGCGAAGTACGTATCCCAGTAATACAGCTCCTGAAAAGCATTTTTGACCGACGGGACGATATATTTTTCCGGCAGGCCGAGCAGAGTGCCGTTATCATCCGGATTATATCTGACCGTATCATCCCAGTGGTCAGATATATACTGACTGATTTTATCCATTACTTTGCAGTTTTTATGAGATTATGCACCTCAAAAGCCAGACTTGTCTTTTGAGGTGCATTTCATTATGA